>CALCMJ010000091.1 GCA_937967615.1 uncultured Saprospiraceae bacterium | reverse complement strand
TGACCTTATTACATCCTGATACAACATCGCTTTTTTCTACTGGACTTTCAAGCATTCAAGTCTTACCCAATGGAAATTTTCTAATTTGTTCTGGTAGGTTTGGCTATACGTTTGAGCTGACTCCAAATAATGAAATTGTGTGGGAGTATAAAACTCCAATAAGAGCAGGAGCTATTGTTGAGCAAGGAGATGTATTAACCATGAACAATAATCTGACATTTAGATTTAAAAGATACCCTGTAGATTATTCAGCATTTGATGGTAGAGATTTGACACCTCAAGGTGCTTTAGAGTTAAATGGAGATCCAGATAATTGTGAAAAATTGACTCCAGTAATAAATTTAAAAGAAGAGTATAATTTAATCGTTTACCCAAATCCGGTGGATGAGATGCTTACAATTACATGGGATGCTGGGAAATACGTGGATATTGAAATTTATAATAATCTAGGTAGAAGAATGATAGAACCTATGCGCCTTACTGGTGGTAGAAAGTATTTTGATACTAGCAATTTTATTAATGGGATCTACATCCTCAGAGTGAATGGTGTTCAGGTATCAAAATTCATGGTTGCTAGATAGCGAGTGATTTTCAGAGTCTAAACTAATTCTTCAAAGAAGGCTCTAATAAACGGCAACGTTGGTGGGGCTGTAAACATTTTAAGATCTTCATTGAAGCTGGTCTTCTCATCTAAAAATTTAAATATAAGTTGAGGGGGGAGTTTATTGAACATACGACTGAATACATTTTCTCCATTTGCTTTATCTGTAAGAATTGCATTTAAAAATATCTTATCATATTTTTTATACCTGGATTTGAAAAGATTTTGTGCCAATAGAGGATTTTTCCCTTCCAAAAGTATTTTACAAATCAGATCAGAATGTTCTTGTATCCGCGAGAACGCAAAGCCAGAAGATGGTTTTACTGAGCCGCCAGCTGTGCCAATATGTATTATATTCTTGGAGTCGTGTTGATTAAAATCATAAGTTGTCATTGGGATTATTCCCTTTTCTTTTTCTAGTACCTGATATGCATTAATGTTTAAGTTTTCTTCGATATAATTTTTTAGAATAGTTTCATATTCTCTTACAGAAAGTATAGCATTGGAAAATATGGCGAGTTCAACTAGTGCTGTTTTGTTATTAGTTGGAAGCACGTACATGAATCTAGTTTCCCCTTTTTGAGGAATGTTGAAATCCATGAATGTTGCCTCGTTTTCTAAAAACTTGTCTTCTTCGGTTTGAATAAACCAACCCATGAAATGTTGACTAACGTAATGTGATTTAGAGAAATCTAAATTTGCATCAAGATAGGTTTTGAAGATATAATCAGCTTGGTAGGAAGCATTCTCAGTGTGCACAACTATTTGATCGTCATCTTCAATGTTGACGATATTTTCTTTTTTAATGCTAACATGTGAAACAGAATTTACTTTTTTTAGATTCCATGCGTAGAAGTCATCACCCCTAATCATTTTGTAAGTATAAGGTTCAATATCAAAAGACCTTTGACATGAAAGTGATCTAAATCTAAGTTGAGACCATTTTTTGGAAACTATGTCTTCATAGATACTCGTTTCTTTGGACCAATGGCAAAAGGTACGGTCATTAATTACTTTATCGTCCTTTTCTAATAGCAAGATACGCTTTGAAGCAAAGTCAGGACTACATAATCTATATGCTAAGCTCAATCCAGCCAAGCCAGCTCCACAAATTATATAATCATATTTTTCCATATTGAAGTTTAGTTTATCTTGCAAGTCGATAATTATCAAGCAATATAGTGAAGTACTCTGAAGCCATCCAATATTTACAAGAACAACTCCCCATGTTTCAGCGGCAAGGGAAGAAGGCATTTAAGAAAGATCTGAAGAATATCAGAGCACTTTGTAGATGGTTAGGGAATCCTGAGAAGAAGCTGAAGTGCATTCATATTGCAGGCACAAATGGAAAAGGAAGTACTGCACACGTTTTAGCTGCATTATTGCAGGGAAATAATTTACGAGTGGGTATGTACACATCACCGCACTATAAAGATTTCAGAGAGCGCATAAAGATAAATGGAGAATATGTACCTAAGTCCTTTGTGAAGTATTTTGTAAAAAGATGGCAAGAAGAAGGGAAGGAATTAGGCATCCAGCCATCCTTTTTTGAGTTGACAGTAGCAATGGCGTTTTTGTATTTTGCAAATGAAAATGTAGATTACTTGGTTTTGGAAACAGGGTTAGGAGGTCGATTAGATTCTACAAATGTTGTAATTCCAGAACTTTCTATAATTACAAATATTAGTTTTGACCATATGGGCTTCCTAGGGAATTCACTCAAAAGTATAGCTAGAGAAAAAGCAGGGATCATAAAAAAAGGAGTTCCAGTTCTAATTGGAGAAAGACAAAAAGAAATTAAACCGATATTTGAGTCTATAGCCGAACGAAAAAATGCAAAACTGAGTTATGCAAAAAATTCGCCTGTTTTTGAAAAGATTGACTTTGTGCCATCTGATCCCTTTATTTTAAAAAATATTAAAACAGCTTTATCCGCTTATGTTCTATTATCTAAAGAAAATAGATTGCTGAATACAGCTGACAAATTTATTCTAAATGCAATACGAAATTTCAAAAAGCATACATCATATATAGGGAGATGGCAAAAGTTATCATCTAAGCCAGACGTATTTGTGGATAGTGCCCATAACCAAGCAGGTTTAAAAAGTTTGTTTTCTTTTTTGAAGACTTTAAGTTATAAAAACCACTTTATTGTTTTTGGGATGGTGTTTGACAAGGATCCATCAAAGGTATATGCATTACTTCCAAAAAATGCGGAATACTTTTTTGCCAAGGCCAATATCCCTAGAGGGAAAGATGCTGGAATCCTCAAAGATGAGCTGTCTGTAACAGGAATAGAGGGTAAGGCATATTCATCTGTAAAGAAAGCGCTTTCAGCAGCAAGAAGGAAAGCAGGTAAAAATGATTTAGTCTTAGTGTGTGGAAGTATTTTTGTTGTTGCAGAGGTTTTATAGAACACTCTTTTACATATCTTGTTATATATATATTACATGAAGAAGAAAATAGTAGTAGGAATAGCAGGCTCTAGTGGCTCAGTGTATGCACACTCGCTTTTAACCAAATTGAAAGATTTGGAAGGGGATGTCACAGTGGGTATAGTTATGAGTAAGAACGCTATCGTAAACTGGGAGCTTGAAATTGGAAAATTTAGCAGAAACGATTGGCCATTTGATTTTTACAATTCGGACGACTTTAATGCGCCTTTCGCTTCAGGAAGTGCAAAATATGAAAGCATGGTAGTATGTCCATGTTCAATGGGAGTCCTGGGAAGAATTGCAGGTGGTATTTCTAATGATCTCATGACCCGTGCAGCAGATGTAATTCTTAAGGAGAGGAGGAAATTAATTCTTCTTACACGTGAGACACCGTTAAGTTATATCCATATTGAAAATATGCGCACTGTAACACTAGCTGGAGGAATCATTTTGCCTGCAGTACCTTCATTTTATTCTAAGCCCGAAACTCCAGAAGAAATTTATGCCACGGTTACAGATCGTGTATTAGATCTTATGGGTTTTGACATTCAAGGATTTAGATGGGGCGAAGATAATGTTTAGGCCCTATCAATAGATCTTAAGTCTCTATTTACAGCAATGCTAGTATTTAGCTCAAATCCTATCAAAAGAATATAGGCATTGATTTGCAACCAAAGCATAATAACAATAAGTGCTCCAATGGATCCATAGAGTTCGTTGTATCTTCCAAAGTTGTTTATAAAATAGGAAAACGCAATTGAAGACATAATAGATAATGTTGCAGCCAAAATAGAACCAGGGTTCCAAAATGGAATTCGTTTAAACATAGAAGGTCCATATCTATAAATAATAGTTACACCTAAATAAATGATTAAAATGACAAAGATCCATCTGAAAAAATAAAGTATACCCGTTCCGTAATTAGAGATCTCTAAATAGTCTAAGCAGAAGCCAAGTATAGGTTTTCCTAAAATGATAAACACGAGCGATAAAATAAGTAAAGAGCCAAGTACAAGTGTTAACAAGAATGCCACCCAACGTTTTTTTAAATAGCTTCTTTGTTTGAACGTATTTTCATATGCTTTATCAAATCCATACATCATTGTAAGCACCCCGGAAGAAGCAAAGAACAAAGCGAAAAAGAAACCTACTGATAAAAGTCCAGATCGTTTAATTGATGCAACACTTTCTATGATTCCAAACAGATAACCGTGTGCCTGATCAGGTAAGATTCCTTTTAGTGAATTGTCTAAGAGATCTAGATAATCTGCTGTTACAGGTAAAAGTGGAAGCAGGGTAAATAGGAATATTATTGTAGGGAAGAGCGATAAGAAAAAACTAAAAGCAATAGAATTTGCTCTAGTGGAAATGTCATCCTTCATTGCTTCTTTATAAATAAAAGAAGAAACATCGTAAATAGGTACATTGGCAAAACCAGGAAAAGAATATTTTTTGAGAAACCGAATCAGATTCTCAACAATTGGCATGTGTTCCAATTTGGTCCATATGTTCCTCTTGTTTTTCAAAAATGTATTTTGAATTTGTCTTTGAGAACTTCAGGAGCGGACATTCGTTTTCCAGTTTCCATATCCACAAAAAATAGCTTTACATCGGCATTATTTATTATTTCCATTTTTTCATTCAATATCTCATGTCTAAACGAGATCATTTTATCAGGTAGAGTATCTATAAATGAACGAATGGTAAGTAATTCATCGTAGTAAGCAGGAGCAAGATATCTTGTATTGAGGGAAAGTACTGGTAGCATTATTTTATGTAAGTCCTCTAGGTCTTTGTAATTTATACCAATAGACCGCATTGTCTCTACTCTCCCAATTTCATAATATTTCGCATAGTGACCATAATAGAGATACCCCATCTTATCAGTTTCAGCATATCGGACTCTCTTTTTAAAATCGAATTGTAACATTCTATAGTTTTTGTCTTAGAATGGGGCAGGTCATACAATGAGATCCTCCTCTGGCTCTGCTCAATTCAGAAGAAGGGATTGTGATTATTGTTTTCTCCAGGGCAGCTGGTTGTATTTCAGAATTTTTTACTTTTTGCAGAAAATCTTTTGCGGTTATAATAGTAAAGCCATTCTTGGCAAATGCAGCCTCGGTTTTAGGATTTCTGTCATAAGTAATTGCAACACCAGGTTTCATAGCAACAAGATTGCAGCCATCTGTCCATTGTTCTCTTTCTTGGTAAGGGGATTCTCCATCGCCGGTGAAAATGAATTTCATATTTGGGTTAATTTCTTCACACATAAAATCCTTTACACTTGGATATATTTTGCAGGAGCCATCGTGCGAATACACTTCAACATTGGAACCCAATCCGTCAAATATGATAGGTTTAAAGCACACGATGACATCATGATCTACTCGAGTAAACAAAGTGTCAATATGCATAAATGAACGTTCAGCTGGAATATTGACTTTTACCAGTTTTAATTTAGATCCTAATGATTTTAGTCTTGATTGGATTGAATTAAATGCATGCGGCGTTGACCGCTCACTGCAGCCAATCAAAAGATATTCTTTATTAAACATCATGACATCTCCACCCTCAACAGAAACGCGTTCTCCTTTTCTTGAAGGCGGAAAATCTTCTAGACGATTAAGATTAATAATTTTGTCCGTATTGTAGATTTCATTAAAAAGAGGATGGGCAGCAAAAATGAATCGTGTTAATAGGTTTTCTCTTTCTCTTGCTTCTTTTGCAGCTTTTGTTATTAAAACTTTATCCTCGATAATTACAGCAATGTCTCTAGTGAAGATAAAATTGGGAATAGGATCACAATAAATAAAATCGTTTTCAGAATCATAACCACTTATAAGGACTTCAGTGAGTTTGCTATGTGGCATTGCTTCCAACTCTTTTAAGAAAGATTTAGGCAATTCTTCATAGTCAATGACCATCTCAAGAAGTTCTTGCTTATACTTTGTATCTGCATCTAAGGCTTCTTTTATTAAAACCTGTGTTTCGAGAACATTGTCTTTGCCCACAAAAGCAGCAAGCACGCTGGTGAATACTTTATGTTCTTCAATCATCAAAGGAAGATAGACGATGTCATCAAATAGAAGTTCTTCAGCTCTTCTTGGAGAAACCCGTTGAATCCCGCTATCTGGCTGATGTACGATAACTTTTCTTAGGTTTCCTATTTCAGAATCTACAAATACCATATCAGTGTATAAATTTTGGACAAGATACAAAGATTCATTCGCCTAAAAAGGGCTATCAATTAGTTGATTTAGGAGCGAAATAAATTGATTTTATGTAATTTGGAGAAAATATTAAAGATTGTATGTTAAAGAAGCTAAAGTCATTGTTTATAGTTGATGAAGGAGAATCAAAAGAAGAGGGACAGACACCTAAGGTTGAAGAAAAGATAGTGTCTAAAGAACAAAGTAGGCAAATCAGTGGCGGAGCGCAGAAAGCGCCAGTTGATTATAGTTCAGCGAAGCCAGACAAGAAGTTTGTGGATGTTTTGCTAAAAGCAATTGAAGCAAATAATTTAGAAGGATTTGACTATTTAGAATTTAAACAATCCTTACAAAATCTATCCAATGTGGATATGGATGAAGGGACCAGATATCAATCAGCAATGGCAATGGCAAAGACGATGGGTGCTACTCCAGCAAATCTTAAGCAAAGTGCACATCATTATCTAAATGTTCTGAAGAAAGAGGAATCAAAATTTTTAGATGCTGTCAAAAATCAGAGATCAAGGCAAATAGGTGATAGAGAAAAGCGACTGATTAATTTAGAAAAATTGATCAAAGAAAAAGAAGCTAAAATCACCCAGTTACAGCAAGAGATTGAAGGGCATAAAAAGGAACTTGAGGGTGCCAGGGGGGAGATAAATAAAGCTACGGCCAAGGTAGAAGCGACCAAAGGAGGGTTCTTGGCAGCATATAGTTCCGTTGTAAAGCAAATCCAGTCAGATATAGCAAAAATGGAATCTCATCTTAAATAATCGAATATTCGTCTATTCTGTTGAACTAACTACACTAAGTTGTGAGTTATTATAAGGATATATAAGAGGAAAAGCCTTATTTTCGTATTTGCTCAATTTTAACAGAACTACTATATAATTTAATATGCCAGAATCACGGCCAAAATCATTTTGGAGAAGACCTGAAGGAATAACTGGGGCTATATTTTTAGCAGCTATTCTTATAGGAGGAGGTCTTCTTGTAACAACTGTCTTGGGGTCATTAATTGCTCTTGCAAAGACAACTATGGGCTTGGTAGGAATTCTAGGCGTTTTGGGCTTAGTAATTTTTATGGCTCTGGATGGGAAAGCTAGGAATCTTATCTGGTATATGTACAAGAGTGCAATGCGGGCGATCACTGGCTTGTTTATCAAAATAGACCCAATTTCTATTCTCAAAAGTTACGTAGATGATCTTAGAGGAAATCTGAGGAAAATGAACAGGCAGGTTAGCATGTTGAGAGGACAAATGCATAAGCTGAAGGAAATGATCCTGAATAATCAGAAAGAGATTAAGAGTAATATGCAATTGGCAGTGGAGGCCAAAAAGGGAAATAAGAGTAATGTCGTCATTCTAAAAACAAGAAAGGCAGGAAGGTTGCGTGATTCTAATTTAAAGTTAGAAGGTCTATATAAGAAGATGGAAGTGATGTACAGGGTACTGAGTAAGATGTATGAAAACTCTTCAATTCTTTTGGAAGATGTACAAGATCAGGTGCATTTAAAAGAGCAGGAAAGAAATGCGATACGATCTAGTCATTCTGCAATGCGGTCTGCTATGTCTATTATTAAAGGAGATAAGGACAAACGTGCAATGTTTGACCAAGCATTAGAAGCTGTGGCAGATGATGTAAGCCAAAAGGTAGGCGAGATGGAGCGCTTCATGGATATGTCAGAGAATTTCATGAATTCTATAGACTTACAAAATGGCATCTTTGAAGATGAAGGTTTGAAGATGTTAGAAGCCTGGGAAAAAGAATCTACTTCATTAATATTAGGGGAAGACAAATCAACACTACTTATAGAAGCGAATGATGATACGAACGTTTTAGATCTGAATGAGCCTCTTAAACAACCAGAGAAAGTGGGAAGAGGAAACCAATACGATAACTTCTTTGATTAAGAAAAACAATAACTAACAAATTAAATAACAATGGCAAGACGACTTACTGGATTTTCAAAACTGATTATTACACTCTTAATTTTAGCTCTTATTTTTTTTGGAGGTAGATATGTTTTAAATAATACCGGTCTAGGAGAAAGACTCGAAGGAATTGCTGAAACAGAGCGAACAGAGCAAGCAGAGTCAAAAAACAACCCATCTACAAATTCGACTACTTCTAAGAACTCAAATAACTCAAGAAGAGATGATGATGTTCTCAGAGTCCAGCTTGTAACATGGGGAGGATACGGACCAGGTTTATATTTTAACGAAGGACATCAAGCTTCTACAAAAAGTAGATTTTATAGAGACTATGGTTTTAAAGTAGAATTTGTTCTAGAGAACGATTTGTTGAATGCAATGAATTCATGGATGACAGATGAGTATGATGTAATAGTGCAAACGGCGGATGCTTTTCCACTATATACTGCACCAGCAGATATTAATCAATTTAAACCTAAGGCATTCATGCAAGTGGATTGGTCAAGAGGTGGAGATGCAATAATTGCAAAGCGAGGAATAAATACGATAAACGATCTTAAAGGAAAACGGATAGCATTAGCAGTCCCGGCTCCGTCTCAAACGTTTTTAATTTCTTCACTTGAGGCAGCAGGAATGCAATACAGTGATGTGACAGTAGTGAAAACTTCAGATCCCCTCAAAGCAGCTGAGCTATTTAGAGGAGGAGATATAGATGCAGCTGTTGTTTGGAGCCCAGATGATTTATTAGCTACAGCAGATGTACCTGGATCCAAGATCTTATTGACAACTCTAGAGTCTTCGCATCTAATAGGAGATATAATGTTAGCTAAGGAAGATGTTATAAATAGGAAACAAAAGATGTTTGACGGGTTTTATGAGGGTTGGATGAAGGCAGTTGCAGAGTTAAAAAACAAAACGAACAGAGCAAAGGCGGGAAAATATCTTGCAGAATTTAATCAGTTAGGAGTAGAGGATGGAATGGGAATGATGGAGACTGTGTATTGGACAACACATGGAGATAATCAGAATTTCTTTGGTTTAAACGGAAGTTATAAGGGCCAAAAGATGGCTGATCTTTATAATAAGATGTCAAAGAAATTTGTGGAAACAAATGATCTAGATGTTTTGGCACCTAATATACGGTCAGTAATAAATACCAGCTCAATTCAAAATGCAAATTTGTCTGGGGCCATGCATGCTGCAGAAGCTTCTAAGAATTTTAAACCTTCATCTTTAAAAGATAAAACAGCTACTGCTTTTGCGACAAAGCCCGTAAGTATAAATTTCTCTTCAGGTGAATATACCTTGTCAGAGAATGCAAAGACAATTATAGATCTACAATTTGCTGAGGTTGCGAAATCATTTGGTAACGTGAAAGTGCGTATAGAGGGTAATACAGATAATGTGGGAGCAAGAGCGATGAATATGGATTTATCACACAAAAGAGCACAGGCAGTAGCGGAGTATTTAAGAACCCAATATGGTCTGAACGCTAACAAGTTTGTCATAGTAGGAAATGGTCCTGATAGACCTGTTGCAGGATGTGAAAACAATGGCACACAGGATTGCAAAGCAAAGAATAGAAGAACAGAATTCAAATTAATACCTGCATAACTTTTTTAAGGGTATCATAAGCTTCTTACTCTGATACCCTAATTTTTTTTTAATACATTGAATGCGTTGGTTATTTAAACTAAGAGGAGAACTCAGTTCTATCCAGAATACAATACTAGGAATCGTTGGACTCCTAGTATTTTTATTGATATGGGTAATCATGACAATGGGGGAGACACCGCTTGTTAATCCTGGAATTCTACCCTCACCGTGGAAAGTACTTACATCTTATTCTGATTTGTGTACAGATAATGACTTAGTGAAAAACACTTTTTTTTCAATAGGTCTAAATATCGCTGGCTACCTTAAGGCAATCATAGTTTCTATTATATTAGGTTTCGTTATTGGACTGTATCCAATTTTTAGGGGGATGTTCAAAAATCATATTGAAGCTATTCGATTTGTACCTATAGCTGCTGCTATAGGGTTATTTATTGTTTGGTATGGTTCTCAAACATCAATGAAAGTTAATTTTCTTGCGTTTGGAATTATCATATTCTTATTGCCAGTTGTAATTGCTAGAATTGATGAAGTCAAAAGTGTTTACTTAAAGACTGTGCATACTTTGGGTGCGACAGATTGGCAAGTTATTCGCACCGTCTATATTCCATCTGTGTTTTCACGATTATTTGATGACATTAGAATACTAACAGCAATTTCTTGGACCTATATAGTTTTTGCTGAGCAAGTAGCGAGTCAGGGAGGAATAGGCTATTTGACTTTTGCAGTAAGACGATTTGGAAGAATAGATAAATTATTTGCTCTACTTATTCTTATTCTAATTATAGGATTGATCCAAGATCGGATATTTAAATATTTGGACAAAGAGTTTTTTCCATACAAATATCAGACGAAGTCAAAGTATACGGATGAATTAGAAGAGCCCGGTTATTTAGAAGTTGTTTTTGAGTTTATTTTTAAAATTGCGGTCTGGATTCTTCTTGGAATATATCTTGTTCTTGCCATAGCTGAATACTTTCCAATATTAGGCGGAATTGCTCCTTTAGAATATTTTTTCCAAGATACCATATGGGCAATCCATGCGATCTTTTTGATGATAGTAGCTTACAAGGGAAATAAACTATGGAAAAACTATAAAGCTAAACCTATACAAACTGCAGTAGCGAATGCTTGAATTTAAAGATTTTACGAATCGAGAAAATATAATTGAGTTAAGAGGCATAGGGCAAAGCTATGATGGAGGTAACAACTTTATTATAAAAGGTCTAGATTTTCTAGTAGAAAATAAACCAGATCAGGGGCAATTTGTTGTAATACTAGGCATGTCAGGATGTGGAAAATCCACCCTTCTTCGCTATATGGCAGGCCTTCAAGAACCTACTGAGGGAACAGTATTAATAAAGGGTAAACCAATGGACAAACAACGTGTCAGCATGGTATTTCAACAATACTCTTCGCTCCCATGGATGACAGTTTTAGAAAATGTAGGACTTGCTCTTCAGTATCAGGGTGTCAGCAAGAAGGAAAGAGATGCAAGGGCGATGGAGTTGATAGATCTTGTAGGCCTAAAAGGACATGAATATAAATATGCGCAATATCCTACTTTGTCAGGAGGTCAATTACAACGTGTTGCAATTGCTAGGAGTGTCTTGGCAAACCCAGAAATTCTGTTGATGGATGAACCATTTGGAGCCTTAGATATCAGGACAAGATTGAAAATGCAAGACTTATTGACAAGTATCTGGCGCAAATATAATTCTACAATAGTTTTTGTCACACACGATATTTCTGAAGCTGTTTATCTAGGAGAGGATATTTATATTATGAAATCTGCACCTTCAAAATTTGTTGAGCACATTCCTGTTAACTTACCTATTGAAAGAGATCGCACCACGAAGAGAGATCCTATTTATACAGAGCTTGTGCACAAGGTCGAAGATAAAATGATCGCAGTTGCAGAAATGAAATAGAGTTTACTGAAAGTAAACTCTATTAATCATGTGTATGAGTTTCTCAATAGCTAAGAGCTTATCTATACTCAACAAAATAGAACAATATCAATATAAGTAGATTTAAATGCAATTCTAAAATTTGAATGACAAGCCAATAAATTTAGTAGATAAAGGTATTATCCTGTGAACAACTTCTGTGAAAAACTAAATATTGAACCAGTAGGAGTATTGCTTGTGTAATGCAGTTCTTGTCCTTGCTCATTCAATAAATGTTTGCATATACTTAAGCCTAATCCCGTGCCTTTGCTTTTACTCATAATTTCAGGATGGTTAAGGTCCATAGTGTAAAGAATCTGAATAATTTCTTCATCCACCCCCTTGCCCTGATCGATTACTGAGATTAAGGCTGAAGAATCAGATTTAGTGCACGTGATATGGATAGCACTTTTTTCAGGACTGTACTTAATAGCGTTGTCAAGAAGATTTCTTATTACAGTTTGAAAGATGTTTAAATCCGTAAAAAGGACAATGTCCTTTTTTAATTCGTAGTTAATTTTAATGTTTTTATTTTTCGCAATGTCATCATATAATTCTATTGCTTGGATGATAGGCCCATCAATATTAAATGAATTAACGACTGAATTCTTACTTCCACTTTGGAATACAGCCCAGTGTAACATATTATCTACTAAGCGTTGAAGATTGTGAGATTTTTTATTCAAGTCACGACCTAAGTCTTGCAAGTTTTCTGTTCTTTTTTGCTCTATTAGATAGCTTATTTTTTGACTGACATCATTTAATGAAAGTAAGGGTGACCTTAAGTCATGTGCAAGAATTGAAATTATCTGGTCCTTAGATTTATTAGATAACTCTAGTTCATGCGTTTTGCTTTCAATTTCAACTGTTCTAGATTTTACTTCTTTTTCCAATATTTTTTGACGGATGATAGTGTCTTGATTCTTTTTTTGAAAATAGTATCGAATTGCAAGTATAGGAAGAATGAAAGAAAGCAGAACAAACCACCATGTGTAATAAAAGAATTGTTTGACACGAAGTGGAATTACAGTTTCATCAGTGAGCGAAAATTTAGTCCTAATTATTAGGTCATGTAATCCAGCAGGTAAATTGGTAAGTTCAATTGTGTTCTCAGGAATGTTTTTCCAATTATCTATGAATCCAGGTATTTTATATTGGAATAAGTTTTCTCTGAGATATGAGATGTTATCTAAACTTAAAGTAAGTTTTATTGAACGACTTTTAGCCGGTACTTCTAGTAAGTCCCCTTTTTTATAAGAATTGAAAACAAATTCTTGTGTTTTTGGATCCCAAGACTTGAGTTCCAATAATTCTATTTGAGCATTTTCATTTCTTCTTTTTTCACGTATTTCGCTAGGGTAAAAACTTATTATTCCGTCTACACTTCCAAAATAGAATTTTGATTTGTCATCTACATAAGAAGAAGTATAATTGAATTCATTGTTACTTAATCCATTGTTTTGATAATACGATTGGATTGCAAGCGTATTAGGGTCTATCATACTCAGACCATTCTGAGTTCCAGCCCAAATAAAGTCCTCATCATCAATCTCTAAGCTGTAAACTGTTCTATCACTCAATCCTGAAGACTCGTCTATTTGTATAACATCCTGTTCTGGTTTGCAGATTAATAAGCCTTCGCCCTGTGTGGCGAGGTAATACGTTCCATTAGTCGTTCTTTCAATGTCATAAATAAACTGATTTATGTTGCTGATCTTTTGAATTGAATTATCTGCATATATTTCGTACAAACCATTTGCAGTTCCAATACTTAGGGTATCTCCTTTAAGATAAAAGCACTTGATATCAAATAGATTGTAAGCGGTATTTGAAGAGTAGATCTTTTCTGAATCCAGATCAATTTTGTCTATTTGCTTTAAATTTCTTTCGCTTCCTATCCATGTAAGATCTCTACTTTTATCATAAAATAGAATTCTGTGTTCAATAAATTCACTATTCGGGTCTTTTAATATTGTTTCTTTTATTTTTCCATCACTAAGTATTTCTAGATGAACAAAGAGGTCAATTTGATTGCCAAATAGAAGTATATTTCCAGGTAATTCAGCCATACCAAAGTAGTAGCCTGGACTAAAATCTGAAATTACTTTGGAGTTGAGGTTTTGAATCTTTGCTCCTGAATATGAAGAATAGAGTAGGAGACTATCGTTTATAGATGTCATGTATCTATTACTTTCATTGGGAGAGTCTTTAATGATTTCAAAAGGATACACATTTGATGACACATGATGTAAGCCAGTGGAGGAAGGAAAGTAGAAGTTATCAGAATCAAGTAATTGTGCTTTTCTAAAAAGCCCATCAACTCCAGTTAGTAATTCATGTGTTTCTCCTGTAGCTAGGTTAGATTGGAATACTTGCTCTTTGTTACTATTTAGAGCATATTCGAAATTATGTGACATGAAGTTTGAGTTTGGCACATCGAAAAGAGGCTTAGAAAAATTGCCATTTTCAAGTCTTCGCAACATGTAGTTTTTTGTATTAAGTTCTTCTACTGTAGTGAGGTAAAGAATGGAATCTGGGCTAAGTTGGATTTTGGAATGATATCCAGAAGCATACTTTTGAGAAATGCGTTTTGCATCTGTCGTATATTCAATAATGGAATCTTTTTTGAGGTGATAGTATTTATCCATGAGCTCAAAAATTCGTTCATGCCTCTGTATAGTCTTAAATTGTGTTTTATTTAATTTCTGAGTAAATTTTAGCAAGACACCATCATTTTTTAAAATCCAAATGTCTTGTTTGTCATCCTGATATATATCATGAATATTATTTGAATTATTTTTAAGCAAGGTGGTATCAATGTAATCTTCAAATTTTATAAGTCGGTCATTTGAGGGGTCAAATATGGCAATGGACTTAGTTTTCTTTATGGAAGTGGAAGAGAATTGATTGTCCATTGATTCAAAATCCAAGCACCATAAGTATCCGTTTTTGTCCTTTAGAATACTGATGAGTTCAGTGGGTATTTCTTGATATATAGGATCATCGTAAGTTTTAAAAGAATATCCATCAAAAACCTGAAGGCCATCGTAAGATGCTATCCATATTCTTCCATCCTCTAATAGTAAACTACTGAAGTTATTCGCAGATGCACTGGTGCCTGGTAGGTGTTGCTCATGCAAATATGGGCTTTGGGAAAAAACAATAATTGAAAGGCTTAAAAGAGAAGTGCATAAAAAGAATATTCTAAATATTTTGGGCATATTTAGATGGTATTATACTTTAGTTTTCATGATGATTTCTCTAGTGCTCTTTGTGTATGACTTCCCTATAGGAAGTTCTTTTTCGTTGATTGTGAGAATCTTTTCATTGAAATTAACAGACCTAACCTTCTTTAAACAAACTGCAAAATTTCTATGTATTCTTATGATATGACTAAAGGAAGGACTTTCTAAAAGTTTAGTGAGCGATCCTTTGTGCACATACTTTTTAACTTTTGTGTAGATGTAACAATAGTTACCTTCTGATTCAAGATAGAGAATGTCATTTATTAAGACATTTTCAAATTGCTTAGTATGTTTAATGAACAATCTATCATTCACAACATAGTTGTCACTTCCTTTAAGTTTTTCAGTTCGGAAAAAATCATCAATGAGACCTTTTAAAGTAAGTTTGTCAAATGGTTTTACTATAAACTTACTCTTTGGGTATTTTTTGCTCTGGTTATAGTGATCTACGTCATTGTATGATGTCATGAAGATGAAAGGTATAGAAAGTTCTTTTACACACTCAGCTAGCATAACGCCGTTTTTCCCATCATCAAGTGCTATGTCGCTAATAACTAAATCTGGCAACAAGGCTTTGATTTCTGTTTTAGCTTTCTCGAAGTGAGAGGCTTGTCCAATGATGTTGTAGCCTAACTTAACTAGAATCATTTCGACTTCAAGACAAAAAGAGATGTCATCGTCTACTAAGTATATTGAGAATGTGTGCATAATGGAGTAAAAGTACGCAATAATGTAATTTTTTATAAATTGTTAACATAGAATATAGAATATGAAGAATATAGCAGTGATAGGAGCAGGTACTATGGGGTCAGGAATAGCACAAATAGCAGCTAGCAATGGGCATAGGGTCTCCATATATGATAGGAATGCAGATGCTAGAGTGAAAGCTAGAGACAAACTTTTGAAAATACTTAATCGCTTAGTGGAAAAAGGTAGAATGGATGATGCTGAGGCAAAAGCTATTTTTGGGAGAATATATTTCGTAGATAGTCTTGATAGTCTGTCAGATGCTGATTTTGTTTTTGAGGCAATTATTGAAAATCTAGAGATAAAAGGGAAACTCTTTAAAACACTCGAAGGCATTGTGGCTAAGGAAACTATTCTAGCTACAAACACATCATCCCTTTCTGTAAGTGCCATTTGTGCATTTGTGGAAAATACAAGTCGCTGCGTGGGAGCACACTTTTTTAATCCTCCTCCTTTGATGAAATTAGTAGAAATCATTCCTGCTAATCAAAGCAGTGAACATACAGTGATTGAAATACAAAGTCTGATTGAGTCGTGGGGGAAATTAACCGTAAAAGCAAAAGATACACCTGGATTTATTGTAAATAGAGTGGCCCGTCCGTTTTACGGAGAAGCTTTGCGAATTATTGAAGAAGGATTAGCGAGTCCAGTACAAATTGATGAAGTCATGAAAACACGTGCTGGATTCAGAATGGGACCTTTTGAACTCATGGATTACATAGGACATGATGTAAATTATAAGGTAACAGAAACCGTCTGGAAAGCATTTTATCACGATCCAAGATACAAACCCTCTTTTGCTCAGAAAGACCTTGTGAGTTCAGGCTATTTGGGAAAAAAATCTGGGCAAGGTTTTTACAAATATGGCATTGACAAAGTAGATGGACCAAAAATTGTAGTTCCGCAGGAAACTTCAGATTTAATTTATGATCGCATATTATCTATGTTAGTGAATGAAGCTGCTGACGCCTTAAATTTTGGAGTAGCTTCTGCTGAAGACATAGAGTTAGCGATGACGAAGGGCGTAAACTATCCTAAGGGGCTTTTGGAATGGGGGAATGAAATAGGAATTGCAAAAATTGTAAAAACTTTGGATACACTAAATGATACGTACAGAGAAGGACGGTATAGAGCTAGCCCATTGTTACGCCGAATGGCAAATGAAGGTAATTCCTTTTTTGCCTAAGCATCAATAGATTCCTGTACTTTACTTGCAATGGCAGATTTAGTTTGTACGCCTACTGTCCGCCATAAATTTTTACCTGCTTTGAAGATCATCATGGTAGGCATGCTCATGATTTCAAGTTTTTTTGTTAGTTCAGTGTTTTTATCAACATCAATTTTGATAACACGAATTTTGTCACCAAATTCTTCTTTTACTTCTTGTATTATAGGGCTTAAGGTTTTGCAAGGGCCACACCATGTTGCATGGAAATCAATGAGAATAGGTTTATCTGAATTTATTAATTTGCTAAAACTTCCTTTTGACATTGTATATTTGTGTTTAATAAAGTAAAGATGGAGTTTAAATTTTCATTTCTGTATATCTGTTTTGCCTTTTTTGGTCTTCTGGCTACCATTGGATGCAATTCAGATGCTAATAAAAAGCAAACAACTGAATCAGTACCTAATTATGAGGGTAATTATGCAGACCCGCATGTCATTCTCTCAGAGAATCAAGAGGCAGTAGGAGTTCTATTCGACTATTATACTCAAAACCCTACTACCCAAAAACAAATCGACGAAAATAAGATCATTGATTATATTATGAAGTTAGAGCTGCCCTTTAAGCGTACAGAAAATGGTCTGTACTATTATATTACACAAAAGGGGAAGGGACCAAACTATGTTAAAGGTCAGCCAGCCCGAGCCAATTATCGAGGATATTTTTTAAATGGGAATATATTTGATTCAAGTTATTCTAGGGGTATACCCATTAATTTTAAAGCTGGTATGATGGTAGCAGGATGGAATGAAGCGATGAGTTTTATGAACCCAGGAACGAATGCCATGTTATTAATTCCTTCTCACCTTGCTTACGGTAAAAAGGGTTTTGCAAATTTTGTGGGTCCTGACGAAGTCTTAGGATTTGATATAGAGCTCCTACATTTAGACCTTAAGTAGATCAATCAATTGATCTGCAAGTTCTAATCCTATATTTTCTTGTGCTTCTGCTGTTGATGCTCCTATATGTGGAGTCAATGAAATTTTTGGATGCGAAATAACTTCTTTTCTAGGAGTAGGTTCATTTTCAAAAACGTCCAATCCAGCTGCTGCCAGCGTTCCATTATCGAGTGCAGTGAGCATTGCACTTTCATCCACTGTTCCACCTCTAGACGCATTAATAAGTACTGTTCCTTTTTTCATAAGAGCAAACTCACGCTCTCCAAGTATAGCATTTCCTGTGAAAGGAATATGCAGTGTGATTATATCTGCATTCTGGAGCATGTCTTCAAAGCTGTAGGTTTTTTGATCTACAGAGATGGTCTGGCCAGCAATATGGATATCTAATTTTGCAGAAGAAAGTATGGGGTCAACAGGCATGACATCCATTCCCATAGATAGAGCAAGTTTGGCTGTTTCCTGTCCAATACGGCCAAAACCTATGATTCCTAATTTCTTGCCTTTAACTTCAAATCCCTTTGCAAATGATTTTTTAAGCGTACTGAACTCTGAATCACCATCCACAGGCATATTCCTATTTGATTTGTAAAGGAACCTAGCCACAGACATAAGATGTGCAATGGCAAGTTCTGCAACAGATCTTGAAGAGGCAGCAGGGGTATTCACGACTGATATGCCATTTTCTCTGGCAAATTTTACGTCTATATTGTCAAGGCCAACACCGCCACGACCTATGACTTTTAGATTTGGACAAGCTTTAATGAGTTCTTCTCTTACTTTGGTGGCAGATCTTACACAGATTGCATCATATGCATTCAATCTATTCATAAGTTCATCTTGCATGATCTTATCGTCATCTACAGTATGACCAGCATTGATCAATTTTTTCTTTCCTGAAGGATGTATACCGTCATTTATAAGTATTCTTGCCATAGGTTCAATATATGGGTGCAAAGAAAACTAATATATATTAAAAAGACAGATATATATATTTTAAATATGTCCTGCAATAATGAAAAAAGAGCTAAACGCATGAAGAATTTTTGTAATATGATAAGAATATCAGTAACTTTAGATGTTTTTTAATAATTATTCAACCTAGCAAGACGTTATAGCTAAATCTTAACTTAAACCACATGATTAACTTAGGTATATTTTTATTTCAAAATGCTGAAGAAGCAGGAGAGAAAGTAAATGTGTTCAAGATTCTTTACGGAGATGGTGAACTTGGGAATATTATGGGATTGTCTATCGTGGCGATTTTGTTTGTATTATCAATTATTGCATTATACATTTTCATGGAAAGATGGACTTCCATAAAAAAAGCGGGAAGGGTAGATGAAGCGTTTTTAAATAACATACGTGCCTCTGTTGCTGCTGGAAATTTAGAAGGCGCAAAGGCAATTTGTAGAAATGTAAATTCTCCATACGCAAGGATGGTTGAAAAAGGAATTCAGAGAATAGGAAAACCATTGAGAGATATTAATGCTTCTATTGAGAATGTAGGAAACCTGGAAGTATTTACATTAGAGAAAAATTTATCCACGCTTGCAAGTATTGCAGGAGCTGCACCAATGATTGGATTCTTTGGAACAGTTACAGGTATGATCATAGCATTTTATAAGATGTCAGCAGAAGATAATGTGACACCTACAGTTTTAGCTGGTGGAATATATCAAGCACTGTTTACAACAGCAGGAGGATTGTTTGTAGGGATTCTGGCATTTATTGGATATAATATTCTTGTAGCAAATGTGGATAAAGTTGTGTTCAAAATGGAAAGAACAGCAACAGAATTTATGGATATGCTTCAAGAGCCTACTGCCTAAACGATGAAACGTAGAAATAAAGTAAGTGCAGAGTTTAGTATGTCATCTTTAACGGATATAATTTTTCTGTTATTGATATTTTTCATGTTGACCTCATCAATGGTTCAAATAAATATTGAGCTGCCCGTGTCTGATAGTAAGACAGTTGCACCTACAGATATGACTGTAATGCTTTTAGAAAATGGGTCGGTAACTTTTAATGGAAAGAAGGCCAAGATGAGTAGCTTGAAAGCGAGTGTCCAGAAAGAAGTAAGGAAACAATCGAATAAAGAGAATGCAACAGTAACGATAGTTGCTGAGCAAGATGTACATTGGACAAAAATTCATGAGGTAATGAAGATTGCTGCAAGTTTAGGGCTAAAAGCAATAATAGCAACACAACCAAGGAAATAGATGGGACTTAAGAAAAAAAGTAAAGTGAGTGCAGAGTTTAGTATGTCGTCCTTGACAGACATCATCTTCTTATTGCTTATATTTTTTATGCTTACCTCATCTCTTATTATTCCCAATGCATTAAATCTGAAATTGCCGGGGAAATCAAATAGCAATACAGTTTCTGATACTAGACCAACTGTGATAACAATAGAGAAAGATGGTACATACTTTTTTAATGGAAGTAAGGTGTCTTTGTCAGGAATGGAAAAGAAAGTATTAGAAGTAAAACGGAACGATAGGAAGGCTGCAATTGTTATTACACCAGATCCAAAAGCGCCCAATAGGAAAGTAGTTGCGATCTTAGATATGGTTGCGAGGCATGGATTGAATGGGACATTGACGGATCCCAGATAATTTTCTTTTACACACAATTTAAACCAAAACCTACCTGAGTCAATTAATAAAAATTGCTTAAGTATGGATATTGTATACCAGGATATTGAAGAAAAAGAAAACAGAAAGAAAGGCTTTCTAATCTCTTTTGTGTTACACACGATTTTATTACTACTATGCTTGATACCATGGTTAGTTAGTAAAGAATATCCACCCCTAGATAGGCAACAAGGAGTCTTGGTGTCGTTTGGTGTGCCAGATGGAGGAAATTCTAGTCAAAAGGCGCTCGTTCCTGTAGATAAGAGTGATGAGGTGAAGGAGAAAAAAGAAGAACAAAAAAAGAAGAAAGCAAGTCCGCCAAAAGTTGAGAAGAAAACATCAAAGCAAGAAAAGGCAGCACCTAAGAAAGCTGCAACTGTCAAGACAGTAGATGAAAAATCTGACTCCAAAGTAAAAGCATCAAAAAACGAGAAAGTAAAAATAAGCGCGGAGAAAGCAAAAAAAATTGCTGAAGATAAAGCTGCTGCAGAAGCCAAAGCGAAAGCAGACGCTGAAGCCAAGGCAAAAGCAGAAGCGGAAGCTAAAGCAATAGCAGATGCAAAAGCAAAAGCGGAAGCAGAGGCCAAAGCGAAAGCAGATGAAGAAGCAAAATACAATAACGCTAAATCAAAATTCTCAGATCTATTTTCATCAGGAGGTTCTGAAGGAAACAATGATTCATCAGAATCTAAAGGAGATCCCAACGGTGATCCAGATGCAACTGCACTTGAAGGATTAGGAAAAGGCTCAGGCAGAGTGGGAGGAGGTCTTGGAGGAAGAGGCATCTTAAACGAACCTAAGATTACGGATACTTCTCAGAAACAAGGGAAAGTTGTAATTAAAGTATGTGTAGATGCCGCAGGAAAAGTAATTAGCACAAAGTTCACACAAAAGGGATCTACTACTACAGACGATTATTTAGTCAACCTTGCAAAGAAAAGCGCTGCTAAATATACATTTACAGCCAGTAGCATTGCAGAACAATGTGGGACAATAACAGTAGACTTTAAATTGCAATAAATCTGACTAAAGTTTTATTATCCTATTTAATATTTTGCCCTCTTGGAGAACAAAATACAAACCAGGAGAAAGTGCACTTGTATCATTTGAGGTATTTGCCTTGAGCTGTAATTGAATCTGACCTAGACTATTTATTAATTTCAGTGTAGGAGTGATTGTTTTTTCTGATTCAATAAAGAGAGTATTGATGAAAGGGCTTGGGTAGATTTTTATTTCCTTACTAGTTAATTCATCCGTATCACTTATTGCATCCTGATAACAATCCAATTCACTAACCATTGTACGAACATCACCTAACATGGGGTAGAAACTATCTCCTGGACAAACTGTAGAAGAACAGCCATTTTGAGAATCATTTCCATCTCTGTGCCCAGACACATTATGGATAATAAAATCTCCTGTTTCATGGTAGGACTCATCAAGAACATCAATTTGATGTTCTGTCGCTTCAAACCCAACAAGATCTACTAAAGCATTAATTGCCTCTTGACTTGGAACTGAAGATGTATAATCTCCTATCATACAAATGCCAATCGTATTTTCATTGATACAACTAAAATGTGCTCCTTGGTAATTATCCAATCGTCCCTGGTAAATTACTCCATTTGGATCTATTAGCCAATTATAGCCAATGTCGTCCCAACCGTTTGTATTCACATGGAGATCCCAATAATACTCAACAACAGATGCAAAATTATTGCTTTCATTAAAACCTGCTGAGTGGTGGACAATAATATGAGTTGGATCTGTTAATTGTGGCGTTGAGTCTACAGGACAGCTAGGGCACCAGCAAATTCTATCACAGAAATCTGGTTGAGAACAATTCAGTGATCTTGAAGATTGGGATTGGATTGCATTGTTTTTACTAGAATAAAAGAATCTAAACTTATAATTAGAGTTAAGAGGGTGGCTTGATTTAAATTGAATCTTATAGAAAGAACTTGTTATGGGTTTTGCCTCATAGGCGCGGCGCGTATCTCCTATGTATTCATGCATTTCAGAAAAATCTTGCCAAGCACTCCATTTATCAGCTAGTTGGATCCTATAAGAAATGCGGATTAAATCACTTTCATAATGGAAGCAAGATACTCCTATGAAATCTGTAGAACCTGCCTCATATGAAAGTATAATTTCATCTGTATAATAATAATCTTCTTTTTCTGTTTCAAAGTTTGGAATTAGCTCTTGTATAAAAGACTGAGAGTCCAATGGATTTACTAGAAGTACTAGCAGGAAGCCAAGAAAAAAACATTTGTTCATTTTATAAAGATAGCAATACAATCAACATTTATATGTCGCAAATTAAAGTGAAACATTACATATAAATGTTCTAGTCAATCAGCATCATTCGTTTTGTCTTATTCTGTGTTCGTGTTGAGATTCTATAATACATTAATCCTTTAGCACTTAGCTGACCAGAACGAATAGATTGATTATTCCATCCTTGAACCCCTTCTATATTACGACTGAATACATTCTTACCTGCAATATTGAATATGTCCAATTGAACATTTTCCTTTAGAGGGAGATAAAATTGGATTATAGAATTATTTGAAAAAGGGTTCGGAGAATTTTGGAGCACAATTAATTCATTTTCGATAATTGTTTTTTGCAATTCAATCTTAGTTTTTTCTATTGGACTTCCAAAGTATAGTTCATTCTGAATACTGCTTTCTAAGATTTCAAATTGATTAGATCGCGTATCCGTCTTTAAAGTAAAAACAATTTGATCTTTCTTTAAGTCTATTCCAGAAGGGTGAGAATAACTGAGTTTAATTGAATTATCTTCTATTACAAAATGGTCTTTATTTAACTGAATTGCAGACCCATGGATATCAGAAATATTAGATTCTCCAATCAATATTAATTGGAAGCCATAAAAATTATTTATGTCTTCGTTTACAGTGAATTCATATGTGAATTCACTTGTCTTTCTGTAAGAGAAACGTATAAACGTTTTGTCACGTGTATCCATGTCTAGGTTAGTAAAGTTGGCAACCACACTATTATTCACATCACCAATTTTAACTCCAATGAAATCTTCATTCATTTGGCTAGTGTTCAGATCATTAATATTTGCAACTTCCGTAAACGGCCATGGCATAATAGAATCCATGTAAGCATCTTTGTCTACAAAACGCCAGCTGTCATTAGAAGTATAGCTGTCAATTTTACCAAGTATTAATTTTCTGAGTTCTACAATATCAATTGCTGAAATTTTTTCATCGCTATTAATATCAGCTGCTATTTTATTATATGGGTTTTCTATCTGATTGATTGCAAGAATATGTTGTTGAATAAGGACAATATCCAGCGTAGTGACACCATTCAAACAATCATCATTTCTACTAGCGCGTAATTCAAAATCTTCAGACATTTGATTGTCAGGAAATGCAAAATATCCGTCTTCTCCAGTTGTCATCTCGGCAGTATAATTCGGATTTAAATTATAGTTCTGAACGGTAACATTAGTCACATTATCTCCTTGGAGGGTTTTAATTTTTCCTGCAATCATTAAACCTGTTCCCATAGTATCACAAGCTTCTCCATGGATAATGAGTTCCACTTGGCAATAATCTGTGTTAAGCTTTTGATCCCATATGCTCATGTTTAGATTATTTACGCCACACCATTCCAAGCCTACGAATTTAGTGCCAGATGTATTTTTATCCGGATCCCATTTTTGGATAGGATAACCATTTTCATATTGACTGCAAGGAACTTCGCCCATATCATCAAAGCAGTGCACTTGGTCTAACTTAGAAAGAATTGGAGCTATTCCATCAAAGGTGAAATACAGTTCACTTTGTTCCGTACAATTGTCAAAGCTGCCTTTGTCAAAATCATTTGCCCAAATTTCTACATAGTTTGCCTCATCTAGATCCATTAATGCTGTGCTGATTCCTATGCAATAGGGACTAGGTGCTTTTTTATCTGCTATTTCTACGAATTGAGTGCATTGACCTACATTACCGCAGCCATCAAATGCTTTCCATTTCACACTATGCATGGCCCATTCCGCAGAAGCGTCTTCTTTATCAAGCCTAATTTGAATAGTCGTGTTCATTGCAGAAGGGGAGATGTAGTTTGGATTTGAATGACTTATAAAACTACTGTATTCTTTATCAATAGTGCCATCAGTCCAATAATCGACTTGTACTAACCACTTAATCCATTCGCTTCCACATGATCCATCATCACTCGCCATTTGAGTGAGTATAATATCATTTTTAAGTTCACAATAAATTCCATTATTGTCTTCATCCCAATGGTCATTAATTGCTACACACGTATCCTGACACATAAGGTCAGGTGCATTGTTGTCTATAAGAGTTACTGAAAAATCGCATGTGTATTCTTCATTTGTACACCAGTCTACAAAGTGCCATTGCTTGATAAGGGTATAGCATGCACCCGGCTCAAACCAAAATGTATCTATCTGAGTACTTACACCTACCAGGTTGCACGCTCCAGTTGTGTACCAAGGGTCTGGAATATCGTAGTCATCGCAATTTACTCTTACATGATTTTCTTGCGTTTGTTCGTCTACAGGACACTGAAGACTAAAATCATAAATGGGAGTTATTGTTATTGTTTGCGTACAGCTATAGTCTGTCCCAGGGATATACCATTCTCTTAATATATACCCTTCGCCGCAATGCACTTCTTCCCAATCTGAATATTGCGCAATGAAATTACTACATGTACCTGTCCCTCCCGCACTACCAGTAATGCTCAAGTCTGTATAGTCCCAGTCGCATGGAATTGTAATATCAGGAGGACACATCACATCAGGAATAGTATTACTCTCTACGCGTATGTATGACCAAGCTTCATTATAATTATCATCCAAATTACAGTAATCATGATCTGTCCCTGGATTATCAAAGTATGTATAACTACCATAAATTCCATCCATATTAGCATCATCCCAAACACGTAATAGGACTTTCACTATTCCAAATAGCCCAGTGCTATCAGAATTGAATTCTACAAGATCAGAGCAACAAAATTTAACGTAATGCCCATAATCTGCATCATTTGGGCTGTAGTCAGGATTACAAAATGCAGGTAGTTTATTGCTGAATGTTGTATTTCCTTCTACACCACAAGCATCTGTCTCTCTTCTGATTTCAAAACGAACATCTGTGCAGTTATCATGACTGCCTTCATCCAAACTTTCTGCATAAATTTTAGTTAGCCCATTTGAATCAAAAGGAGTGTTAGTCAAACTAAGTACAATATTTTGTAAAGCAACTGCAACAGGAGCGACTAAGTCTCTCACTTCTACCTGTATGGTATCCAACCCAATATTATTGCAACAATCAGTACTTCCTATGATAAATTCCCATTGTCCTTTTGGTACTTCAAGTGCATGTTTCTTGGGTTTTTGTGTGTTAGTTTTCCCGTCTTCGTCTACGAGCGTAGCACCAGAGTTTGTGCTTATCAATTCCCAATCTAAATTTGTATCACAGTTATCGTGTATCAAAACATCTTGTATCCAAATATCCGCACTGCATTCCCAAGCATAAGTACTTACAAGAATGTCTGCAGTTTCCAAGCTAGGTGCTTCTGCATCCATGATTACAACAAATTGTACAATTTCTCTTATCTCACCAGTACACCAATCTAAAAGTGTCCAAGTTCTTATAATCTTTGTAGAGTTACATGCAATTCCACATGCAGGAATTTCTAAGTCTGAGTACGCCCCAAAAATCATGCAATATGGATTATCATTTTCATCATAATGTCCTAAGTTATCTCCTCCTAATCTAGGATAAGCTGTATTGTCAGGATGCGTTAAATTTGGATCGCCAGTGTCAGAGCAGTCCACGAAGGCATCATCAGGAATGGTAACTGCATCTAATCCTTGAGGGCTGATAAAGAATTCATTCGTACAATTGACTTCAGGAAAACTTCCACCATTATAACCTTCAATCTCAATTGTCCAAAACTGGGAGATTAAAAGTTCACCACAATTCGCTCCCTCAACAATTTCATACCCACCATAAATTGGAATTGCTCCCTCGCAATTGTCAGATGCTTCTGGAATACCTATTTGGCCATTTATTATTCGGTCTACATCAAAACATGTTTTATTGCATACAGGATCAGTCAACCACGCACCTGGAGGGCAATCGCATTCTATGGATGGATCCCATTTATCTTCTAATACGACAGTACCCCAACAACTATTTCCTGTAAGAGGATCAATAATCGAAATTATATAAGTGTTGTTAGAATATCCTGGATCGTAGGTTATGATTGGATTTCCAATTTCTATGGAGTCAATAGTATGAACACCAATCCAATAATCATCATAGCATCTGTAGATATCTCCTTCTAATAACATATCTGCAGTAATAAGTACTTCACATGCACCGTCTACAGAAATATTGAGATTTGAATTACAAACAATTGCAAAATTCGTTTGCACAAACTCTAAAACTTCAACAAAGAATGTACATGTAAGTGTATCTCCGTACTCATTATACGTTAAGTAGGATTGTTCTGTAATTCCTATAGGGAAATTATCTCCAGAAGTATATCCTGAAGTATCTGTTTGAATGATTACTGGTTCAGCTCCACAGGGGTTAGACGCACTGATGATATAGTGGTACAAGAAACCGCAATCTCCTGAATCAAGTTGGACCAATGTATCCATAGGACAATCTAGCTCCAATTCAGGAAGCCCAACGAATGTTATTTCCGCAGAACATATTGTTTCGTTGTTGCAAGAATCAAGAACACTCAGATCTACTATGAGTATTGGATTGAGTACAAAATCTGAACAATCAAATGTTTCTTGTTCCAAAGAATAAATTAGTCCAGAGCTACAATCATCTGTACTTCCTACTCCTAGAATAGAAGGATCAATCGTGATTGTTGGTTCGCCCATAAAATCTATTGTGATATCATTGCACACAGCTATGGGAGCTAACGTGTCTACAACAGTTATAATTTGAATGCATGTGCTCGATAATCCACAATCGTCTTCTACAGTAAATTCTCTACTTATAAAACCTATTACTTGATTTGTGCACGTACCATCAAAACCTGAAGGACTATCAATGAAGCTAATTGTATACCCACCACAGTTTTCGTTTACATTTGGTACTCCATTCAAAATAGTATCAATGGACTCAGCACATGTTATGACAACATCAGGAGGACAAACAATTACTGGGGGAGAGGTGTCAACGATCGTAAGTGTTTGAGAACATGAATCAATGTTGCCATCTGGATCTTCAACATAAAACGTTCTGATTATGTTTCCAGTTCCGTTGCATCCTGTGAGTTGGGCATTATCTAAAAATGTGATTATTATGTCACCTGGCGTGGCACAGTCATCCATTATATTTGTAATTGATCCAGTGATGCTTGTATCAATGGAGCTCATGCATTCAACAGCAAGATCTATAGGGCAATCAAAACTGGGGGGATCTGTACTGCCTAATACGACCGAACTCGCTTGTGCTGTTACTTGACCAAACCACCAAGTATTTATAGTATTCCTTTCTCCATAACCGTCAGAATTGTCTCCTGAGTAATTCCATTTATGACAAGGGGAAGCACAGCCATTAAGCTCTACTAGTAATGGGGTAGGTCCTGTAGAAGAATTCCCATCAGAATCTAGATTTGCATCTCTATCCGTAGGGTCCAAGTTGCTGTCATCATAGAAGAAAATATCTTGATAGGTGTTTTCTTGAGGATGCAAAACGTTTAATGCAAAACCAGGATTATTGTACTCCACATCATATTGCATAAAGTGAATCTCACCTTCAAAAAAGGTAAGGGCAATATTAAAATTTGCATTGTTTGCAATCTTATTACCCAGACCATCAACTAAATCCCATTCAATAAAGTTGTTGAGCGGATCTGTTATTAAAATACGCTTTACGAGAAGTGTGTCTGCAGTTCCTTCTGTATAGACACCATCATTACCGTCTAGATCAACAAGTAATTCTACAAGTCCAGCTTTACTAAGTTCAAATTCAAAAAGCCCATCTGAGAATGTACACACGTCAAAAGAAAAGTCAGGTCCTGATAGAATTTGTCCTATAACAGCTTCAGTATAACATACGGGATCTGGGTCATGGAGAAAGACTTTATAGACTGGGTTAGTTGCAGGCTTGTTATCAGAATCTATTCCATCTATTGATCTTCTATCTTGTGCAGGATCTCCAGTAGTTCCCGGTCCGGTCATATTAAAAGCTAGAACAAAAGAAAGACCCCTAAATCCTGAGTTTTCAAAATCAAGTTCGTGTACATAACCATCATCTGTAAGTGCAAATACACTTCCATTAAATGGTTTTGCATAAGGATCGCCAGAGCAATTTGATTCTTCAGAACAGGGAGTTCTAAAGCCCCAACATTTGGACCAAAGTCTTCCATCAATAATATTGAAACTTGCATCAGACACGCTGATATCCCAATGCCTAGGACCGTATGCCGTTGTGCCACCATCCTCCATTTCAAATTCTATTGAATATTCTCCTGGAAGACTTGGAGAGAAAATAAAACGATCATCATCAAGAGCATATCCTTCTCCTGTGCCTAGCATATCTGGGCCATTGATAATGTCAGAATAATCATCTCCGTTTGCATTAGTACTATTGACTAGAAACGGACCATGCACTATATTTCCGTTAGGATCTATTATTCTGAATGAAAATTCTTTTGATACAAACTGACCATTGGCATTGACTAATTGGGATAATCCTATATATACGGTTTCACTTGCATCTTTTATGGTGAAACTCATTGCTTTTGCTGTTCCATGAGTCCCATAGTTAGCAAAGCCTTCTTGGTATATATTTAAGATAACAATGTCTTCTTCTAGGGGAGAAACTTGCTTAGTGCCTTCCGCAGACAGCGTGAAGGAAAAGAGTAATAAAGAAAGGTGTACCAGCAGCAAATTTGCTGTCCACTTTAGGTTGGCCAAGTTTTTTAGCATGTATTGTTTTTTCTTTGATCGATTTCAATTGTGCTAAATACTCGTTGGAATTACTAAAAGTAAGATATTCTAATAATTCTATATGTATAATAGTTGTTAAAAAAACAATTATGTAAGTATTTGATATAGAGATGTTTGCAAATGCGAGTCTTGAATAAAAAAAGGGCTACTCAATTCCATTGAATAGCCCTTTTTTTTATAAGATTTGAGGTTTAATCCAGTACAATCATCTTTTTAGTGTTTGTATAGATTCCGCTCTCGTATCTATAGTAAAGAACACCAGTCGCATTGAGTTCTTTTTTGGTGATTAATACAGAATTAAATCCTTGCTCAAACTCTTCTTCAATTACTTTAAGCACTTTACCTGAAACATCAATTATTGAAATGCGGGCAACTGCTTTCTCAGCTTGATCAAAAGAAATTGTAGTCGTAGCACTGAATGGATTTGGTGTGTTTTGGTATAATGTAGTATTTACACTATTTCCATTCTTATTCAATATTCTAAATTCAATTCCAGTCAATTTCAGTTCATTTCCAATATATGCTTCATTTGTTATTCTAGCATTTGGAAGCAGAACAGCTTTATTAAGGTTTCCTGAAAGACTAAACAGAGTTTCTCCTTCAACAAATGATACGGCTTCAGAGCTGCTATAACTAATTGCAAGTGTATTATTGTTGATAACAAAATTGTTGTCGTTCAAGTTTAGATTCTCTGCTTGCAGGTCATAAAGATCACCAGTGAATTCTCCGTTAAATTGGAATCCATATACATTTGTGAAATTCTTACCGGCTTTAAATATGATGCTTCCATCATCAGCATAATCTAATATAAACTCTAATTTTTCACCTGATCTGTTTTCAGAATTTATTGATGAGAAATTAACAGAAGCAGTACCATTTACATCTCCAATTTTAATTCCTATAAAGTTTTCATTCAATTCTGATTCAGAAAAATGATCAATTTTGATTGTCTCTGCAAAAGGGAATGGAGCATCAATCTCTTCTGTATATTCAGGATCTACAAATCTCCAGCTTTTATTTTCAGGTAACTCTTCGTAGATACCTAAAATCAATTTACGTATTTCAACAAGATCAATTCCTGAAACATTAAAATCGTTATTTGCATCTGCGGCAATGGATTTATAATGGCTATCAAATTCTTGTAATCCAAGAATATGTCTTTGTATGAATACGAGATCAAGTGTACTTACACCATTTAAATAACTATCTGACTTTTCAGCATAAATATCATAATGCGTGTACATGATATTATCATCAAAGGCATAATTACCATCGTCGAGTGTCATGAAATTTCTAGGATACTCTGGATTGTCTGTCATAAGTTCTACATCAACATCTTGAATTGCGTCATCATTTTCTGTTGATATGTTTCCTGCTATTCTTTCCATTGGTAGTACCATTGCATCACAAGCACCTCCATGTATAATTAAAGACACTCTACAATAATCCGTATTCTCTTTATTATCCCAAACACTAACTCTTAATTCATTTATACCACAATACCCTAATCCTATAAACTTGGTTCCAGAGGATCTAGTCGCTGGATTCCATTTTTGAATTGGGAATCCGTTTTCATATTGACTACATGGCACTTCTCCACTTTCATCAAAACAATGCGTTTGTGTTATTTTACTAAACACGGGTGACACTTGATCAAACGTATATAGCAACTGATTTTTAGCAGTGCAATTATCAAAACTATCTGCGTTGAAATCTATTGCCCAGATCTCTACTAATGGCGGATCCGTATCCATGAGTGCAGTACTTATTTCTATACAGTATGGTGTAGGTGCTTTTTTATCACCTACTTCAAGTACTTGCGTACATTGGTTTACATTACCGCATCCATCAAATGCTTTCCATTTAATTATATGTCTTGCCCATTCGGCACTTGCAGCGTTCTTATTCAGTGAAACAGATACATCTGCTCCTGATTGCGTAGGTGCAACATAATTAGAAGAATTATGAGGAACAAAACTACTTCCTTCATATTCAACAACTCCATCACCCCAGTAATCAACCTGAATAAGCCACTTTATCCATTCACTCCCACAGTCACCATCATCTCCAGCACTGTTAGTGAGTATTATATTGTTTGCGAATTCACATGTATTTCCATCTCCATCTGCATCCCAGAAATCATCAACACCAATGCAAGTATCTTGGCAAGTTACCATAGGAGCATCTGTATCAATAAGGCTTACAGTAAAGTCACAGAATACTTCTTCTCCACTACACCAATCAACAATTCTCCAAGTCTTGATTACTTTGTAGCAAGCTCCGGCTTCAAACCAGAAGGTATCTATGTCTGAAGATATTCCTGTAAGGCTGCATGCAGCAGAAGACACCCAAGGTTCTGGAATATCGTAATCCGCACAATCTACTATCACCTTATTAGATTGGGTCGCTGGATCTACAGGACACACAACCTCAAGAGGCGTAATAATAGGAGTAATCGTAATTGTCTGAGTGCATTTATAATCATATCCTGGAATACTCCATTCCCTAAGGACATAACCTTCGCCACAATGAATATCTGCCCAATCTTCATACATGACTTCTGCAGTTCCACATGTCGTAGATCCTGCTGATGAACCTGTTATTGAAAGGTCTGTATAATCCCAATCACATGGAATTGTAATATCTGGCGGGCAGATAAGATTCGCTTCTGTTTTATTTTCTACACGTACCCATGACCATACTTCATTAAAGTTATCATCAAACTCACAGTAGTCATGATCATTCCCTGGGTTATCATAGTATGTATAACTTCCATATTCTCCGTCCATGTTTGCATCATCCCAAACACGCATCCACACTTTTACCATTCCGTACATAGCGTCACCATCTACTTCAGTAAGATCTTCACAACAGAATTTCACAAGTTCTCCGTAATCATGATCATTACTGTTATACCATGGATCGCAGATAGCAGGAATTTTATTGCTGTAAGTTGAGTTACCATTGATCCCACACGCATCTGTTTCTCTACGGATTTCTATAAATACATCTGTACAGTTATCGTGACTTCCTTCATCAAGACTTGTATAGAAAATTTTAGCTATGCCATCAGGATCTAGACCTCCACTTGTAAGACTTACCGTTATATATTCTTTTGCGACTGGCACTGGTGCAGTAAGATCTGCAACAGTTACATTAATAGTCGTTGATCCTAGATTACCACAACAATCTGTACTTCCAATTACAAATTCCCAAGTTCCTTTAGGAACATTTAAGGCATGTTGTTTAGGATTATTAGAATTCTGCTGACCATTGACATCTACCAAAGTTGCACCTGAGTTAGTGCTTACAATGTACCAGTCAAGATCGTAGCTACAATTATCGTGAAGTTGTGGATCAGTAAACCAGATGTCTGCTGAACACTTCCAAGCATTTGTGCTTGTGTAAACATCTTCCATTTGGATAGTTGGTCCTTCATCATCAGCAACTTTAATCAGTTGATAGAATTCTTCCGTTACTCCAGTACACCAGTCAACTATTGTCCAGAAACGTGCTACTTTCATTACGTTTCCACATTCAGTTCCGCAAGACGGAATTTCTACATCCGTGTATGCTGCATATATGTTACAGAATGGATTTTGATCTTGAGAATCTAATAGATCACCTCCAAGTCTAGGATATCCTGTATTGTCTGGATGTGTTATATCTGTATTTCCAGAATCTGTACAATCAATGACAACATCAGGCGGCACTGTAACTAATGAGATGTCAACTGGAGAAATATAATATTCATTGGTACAATTAATTTCAGGGAAGTTCTGCCCATCATAGACATCAGTTGTGAGCGACCAGAACTGTTCTACAATATATGCACCACATTCTGCTTGCTCAATTAGATTAGCACCTCCAAAAACAGGGACAACACCTACACAGTTATCACTGACATCAGGTTGGCCTATCTGACCGTTCATTATTTGATTTATGTTAAGACATGTTCTCTGACAAGCAGGATCTGTCATCCAAGCTCCCGGAGGACATGGACATTGGATTGCTGGATCAAGTTTATCTTCTAAATGTATTTCACCACAACAGGTGTTTCCTGAATTTGGATCAGTTACACAAACAACATAATTATTATTTGTAGGCGAATAGTCTGGATCGAAGGTGATTGGGTTTAAGACAGTATCACCATAGATGGTGAAAATTGTAATTATTAAACTGTCTTCGCAACCATAATTATTCCCTTCTAAAATGACATCTCCTGTAATTTCTACCATACAATTTTGGTCTACAGAAATATTCACTAAGTCGTTACAAACTAAGGCATCATTTGGATCATCATTTTCAATGACTGTGATATTAAAGCTACAAGTAAGTGTATCTCCAAACTCATTTGTGGCCATATATTCTTGGAAAGTAGTTCCTATAGGGAATCCGTCCCCTGTTGTATAACCAGAGGTATCAATTTGAGTTATGATAGGTGGGTCGCCACAAGGATTGATACCACTTACGATATAAGGAACAACTGCATTACATTCTCCTGGGCCTAAAAAGATTGTTGTGTCACCAGGACAGAACAATTCCATAGGTGCAAAGTTTATAAACGTAATGTTTGCGATACAAACGAATTCGTTCCCACAATCATCTGTTGCTATTATTTCTACCATTGCTGTTGTATCAGGTAGGATATCAGAACAATGAAACTCAGGAGGATCAGCCGTTATGGTGAACGCACCACAATTATCAGATACGGATACTATAAAATCATCTGGAACAAGAACGACATTAGGATTTCCTTCAAAATCTACAGTAACATCCTGGCAAACTAATAATGGAGGAGTTATATCATCGACAGCTATTATCTGGGTATGTGTGAATTCATTTAAACATTCATCAATCGCAGTCCACGTTCTTTCAACAGTAAATCTATTTGGGCAACCACCAGGTAAAATTACGTCTACTGGAGATGCTGTTCCGCTGCCACCACAATTGTCTGTCCATGCAATATCTATAGGTGCGGGAACATCTGCAGCACATTCCACTTCCACATCAGCAGGTGGTGCAGGATCAAATACAGGCATCGTTATATCTAAAACGGTAATAGTCTGCATCATTGAAATTGTAAAATCACAAGAGTTTGTGTATTCCCATGTTCTTTCTATCACTATATCATTTAAGCATGTACCCATAGAAACTGTAACATCTACTGGACTTACTATATCTGCTCCATCACAATTGTCAGTTACTGGTAAATCAATAGGCGCAGGAATATCACTAGCGCATTCTAACATAAGGTCAACCGGAGCTGTACCGTCAAAAGTTGGAGGTATAGAAACACTTTCTATAGTTTGAGTTGCAGAAACTTCATTTCCACATTCATCAGCGTAAGTCCAAGTTCTCTCTATGAGAACATCATTGACACATACACCCATAGATATTGTTACATCTACTGGACTTACAAGATCAGGTCCACCACAATTATCAGAAACATTTAAGTCAAGTCCAGCTGGTATCTCAACTGCACAATTCACAATCAAATCTGCTGGTATTGGGTCATCAATCGTAGGTGGTGTAACATCACTTACAGTTATCGTTTGGGTAGCGGAAGCTATGTTACCACAAGGATCTGCCATAGACCAAGTCCTTTGTAAGATAAAATCATTAGGACAGGTACCTGGCAAGATTACATCTACTGGCATTATCATAAACATGCTCCCACAGTTATCCGTCATATTGATGATAGGTGGTGGAGGTACATCCGCAGCACATTCGACTAATAAATCAGCTGGAATAGGATCATCAAACATTGGAGGTGTTGGGTCCGTAATCATTATGATTTGTACACAGCTTACATCACCTAAGCAAGGATCTACCGCTGTGAAGGTTCTCATTATTTCCATTTCATCTGGACAGCTACCACCCATGACTACATCTACAACAACAAGATTTATTCCACATGGATTTGGTTCAAAAACCGGCACGCCTAAATCAGCTGTATCTGTGGACATCCCACATTCCAAAATCACATCTGGAGGACAGGTAAGAATAACAGGAAGCTGATCAGTTACTACGTTTACTTCAAAATCACAAGAACCGACATTTCCGCATAAATCTGCAATTTCATAGGTATATGTTATGACCTGAGAAACAGGACAAGTACCCACGCTAACTACTTCATTCGTTATGGCTATGGTTACACCTGCGCAGTCATCTACGATTGTTCCTCCTGCTGCTAGGAAATCTGCAATGCTTGTAAACGTTGGGATTGGATCAGTACAACCTACAGTTACTGCTGGTGGGCAGGTTACTATTGGCGGTGTTGTATCATAAACAATTGGAAACATAATTGTATCCATTTGACAATCTGGTGAAGCGATATCAGGATCAGTAATTATTAAGGTAACTATTCCCGTTCCAGCACAATCGGCATAGGTATATGTCCCAGTTTCTGTTGTACTTATTCCTCCATCTCCAAAATCCCATTGAAATTCAAGATTATCTAATCCGCCACCATCTAGGGAGGCTGATCCATCATATGTCAATTCTAGTGTACAAGGATCTAGTGTAACAGTTCCAGCAGCCACTGGAGCTTCTACTACCTCTAGCATATCAGTGACAATAAACGCAGTATCCATACAGCCATATGAATCCTCAACGACAAGTGCAATTTGATAAATACCTGCAGTATTATATGTTACCGTTATTATTGGGTTTGTGTCATCACAAACAATAGGGCCACTTCCTGGGTAATCAATATCCCAACAGTAGGTCAAGACATCATCAACAGGTATATTATCAATAGAACTTGTTGCATCATAAATTACTGATTCTCCTACACAAATAGGCCCTGGCGGGAAATTAAAATCTGCTGTTGGAATTTCATTTACAGGAATTTCAAAATTGGTAAACTCTGCATCACAAAAAGAAGAATTTTCTGACCAACCTGAAACTGATTCTATCCAAGTTAAAGTAACACTACTACAACCTTCCTGACAAGGATCAAATACCCCTTCAATAGGGTAGCTCATTTCTACAAAGTTAAGATCAACTCCGCCACAAGCATCCGATGCTCCATCAGCTATCATTCCTATTCCACCACCCATAAGAGGTCCAAAATCACCACTAGCTGCATCCCAACATCTTACTCCTAAGATTTCTAATGATGGATTTCCTGACTGTCTTACTCTGAATTGCAAGACTTTGTCAGCACCTCCATGAGCTAGATCTCCTGTTGTAGGATCACAATCCGTATCAAAATATGCAAAGAAGTGGGCTGCACCTTCATTTCCTTTGACAATTGCCATATACAAGGTTCCGTCAATGACAGTCACAAAAATTTCTGCAAATTCACAAGAACCAGATGCTCCAGTAAACACACTATCAAAGGCAGATGCCCATTCATCAACAACAGTTGGATCAGCACAATTCCCTGCAGGGTCACCTCCTGTAGGGTTTGGACAATAATCACCATCAATACATATTTGGGAAAAACCTGCTATGGATAAAATGCAAAAAGCAAATATCATAACAAATTCTCTAGAGAATTTCGATACGTTCATCATTCAAGTAGTTGGTATAAATTAAAGTGCAATTATTGCAAACTATAATGTGCAATTAATGCAAGCTTAAAGGTACACAAGGAACATGAATAAAAAGAACAATATGTAGTTTAGTGGTAGGGTATAAGGCCTAAAAGCATAGGTAAAAAATACATTAAATTAAAACCCTATATGTAAAAGATTAATAATTAATTAATTACGTAATTTATTACAAGGATATGTTAAATGCAAGACATGTTAAATAAGTCGATTTTCATTTCTTTTTTATCCTAGAAAACAGATTCTTCAGAACTTAAACGATTACAGGGAATCCGTAAAAAAAAGAATACAGTTAATCAACTAGTTTTCAAGTTTATAGTCTTCCCAATTCTGCTCTTTATAAATCTCTTTATTTGCAAAAACTAGCTCTTTTTGAAGTTGAGGTGGTTTCTTGAAGCCAGGAGATATCATTATTCTAGCAAATTCTTCATCGAGTAAAACGAAGGAGGGGTAGCCTAAACGACCATTCAGCAATGCACTTGCTAATTCATGCGCACCTCTTCTGCCACTTTTAACAAACTTGAAGGTGGTTCCATTCCAAGAAATATCTTCCTTCTGCTCAGCATTAAACTTGATAGCATAGAAGTTTTCGTTCATATATTTGACAATTTCTGGATCTGTAAAGGTGCTTTTATCCATTTTTTTACACCAGCCACACCAATCCGTGTATACATCGATAAACATTTTCTTTGGGTCCTTCTTATTGAGTTCTACAGCTTCTTCCCAGCTAACCCAATTAATTTTGTCTTCAATAACGTTGTCAAAAGAAGAAAAGAGAATAAATGTGCCAAGTAATACAGTATAAACGATAGATTTCATTGCTAATTTTTGTATTCCAAAGATAATAGAAATACAAGCCAATGGGCGTTAAGTAAGTCTTAAAAATTCAATTATTGAATTCCTTGTTCACAGAAAGACAACTCACTAAGAAATTCTACTTAAACTTAAACTATTTTGATAATAACTTAGCCCATTGGTATGCTTGGCGCATTTTGAAATAAATTTCAGTGTTTTCATAAATCCCAGCAAAACGTTCTGCTTGTGGGCCATAGGCAAAGACGGGAATCATAGTCCCTGTGTGATATGTGCTGGTAAATGCAGTGACAAGAGAATCCATTGTGGACTCAGGTTGGATAGCATATCCTCCTGTTTCATGATCTGCCGTAACAATAAGAAGTGTTTCTCCATCGCGTTTCACAAATTCCAAAACTTGAGCGATTGCTTTATCAAAGTCTGAAAATTCAGTGAGGATATAGTCTGAATTGTTCGCATGTCCACCCCAATCTATTTGGGCCCCTTCAATCATCAGAAAAAATCCATTTGTTCCTTTTTTGTCTAAAAATTCAACAGCTATTCTACTGGCTGGCACAAGGTAGTCCCTACCTTGTGCTGCTGGTATTGGGTCAGCGTCTGCAGTGAGATATCCAATATTAAAATTAGTATCTAGGCTTATCTCCTGTAATTCTTTTTCGGCATAATGACTTATTTTATACCCTTTGAATTCACTTAATAAATCGCGATCATCATTTCTTCTGTCAAAGTATTTTTTTCCTCCACCAATAAATATATCAATCTCAGTCTCTAAAAAGTCCTCTGCTATTTCTTCATAATTTTTTCTTGCTTTATTGTGGGCAATAAATGACGCCGGTGTTGCATGCACAATTGTTGAAGTGGCTACGAGTCCGGTTGCGAGTCCGCGTTCTTCAGCTTCTTCTAAAATAGTTTTAACTGGAATAGTATCTGCGTTTACACCTATTGCACCATTATATGTTTTTATTCCACATGCAAAAGAAGTTGCAGCAGCTGCAGAATCCGTGATCAAATTATCGATTGCAGCCGGTTTGTGAATACCAATTACTGGAAATTCCTCTAAAACGGTTTTATTTCCTTGGTTGTACATGCCCGCAGATATTTGGCCTAAACCCATGCCATCGCCTATCATTAGTATGATATTCTTTGGATAGATGTCTTTTTTTTCTGTAGCAACTTCTTTAATGACTTCTTTTACAATTACGCGTTCCTGCGCCTTACAAGCCATAAAGGCTAATAGAATAAGAGAAACTGTTGCCTTTTTCATATTGATTTTTAATTCTAGGACAAAATATATTTTTTACCTGGAAGTGTTTTGATTATTCCCTTGAATTCAAGATTTAATAATATAGATGAAAGTCGGGACAGAGGATAAGAAGTTCTGTAATGAATAGAATCTAGTTCTATTGCCTTACGTCCTTTTAGAAGATTCATAACTTGAGATTCCTCTTCAGTAAATTCAAATGATAATGACATTTGAGCTTTTTGTTTGCTTTCTTTCTCCAATGTCCAAGACAAGGATTTTGCAATATCCTCCACATTCTCAACCAAGGATGCTTTATTTTGCTTGATGAGTAGATTACAACCTTTTGACATAGCATCATCTGGATGACCAGGTATTGCAAACACATCTTTGTTATACTGAAATGCAAAGTCTGCAGTGATCATAGAACCTCCTGATTCCCCAGATTCTACAACAAGCACTGCATCAGACAACATTGCAACAACTCTGTTGCGTTGAGGAAAGTGCATTGCTTCTGGTTTGGTTCCAGATAAAAACTCGGTCAAGATACCTCCATTCTGAACCATCTTTTTTGCTAGCTTAATATTTTCTGACGGGTAGAGAAGATCCAGCCCGTGACCAAGAACACCAATTGTAGGAATTTGCATGTGAACGCAGTTTTTATGAGCGTGCGTATCTACGCCATAAGCAAGTCCAGAAAATACACAAACATCATAATTAACAAGATCCTTTATAATTGATTCGCAAATTGCTCTTCCATTTTGAGTGATTTTTCGTGTGCCTACAATTGCAAGGGTGCGTCTATGATTAATAACTGGACTTCCTTTGAAGTATAAGAGTATGGGGGCATCAGGAAAGTGCTTTAATCTAGCAGGATAATCATTGGATAAAAAATAATACGTTTGTATTTTATGTCTTTCAATAAACGCAATTTCTTTCTCGGCTCTCTTAAGTATTTCTTTTGAATTTAGCTGATCATATATTTTGACATTTATATGTGGAATCTTAAGCAGTCTTGATTTCTTCTCCAAGAATATGGCATCCAATCCGCCGCAGTAACTGATCAAATTCTTGCTTATTACTGGCCCAACGTTTTTAACTAGAGTCAGAGCGATTGCCTTATGCAAATCATCCGTAGACATTATTGATATTGTTGAGCTTTAGCCGTATTGCCAGCGACAGAATACACTTCAGACAAGGCACTTTTTATAAAGGAACTATTCGGGTCTAGAGCATAGCCTAGTTCAAGGAAATGGATTGCCCATTTTGCATTTCTAGCTTGTTTATATAGTGTGTTGTATCCTAGGTCGTAATAAAAATCTAGGAGCTTTTTAGGGTCTCTATTTTGACGATTTAGGTATTCGCAATATTGACTTAAATAATCTACATCTGGACGAATAGTGGCTACTTCTTTAAACGCTTTCAATAGAGCTGGGAGATCAGAATCGAACTTGTAAATTTCGGAAGCAACACCAGATTTCATTAGGTTAGCGTTATAGTATGTTTTGTGAATTGAAAGTGCTTTCTCTAGATAAGTTCTTGCCTGTTTTAACTGTTCTAGCTTCTCAGGAGTTTGTGGCTGAGATCTGACATCTTCAAAAATTGCTGTAGCCATAAAACTATTTAATCGAGCGCTATTTTTAGACACTTTAATTGCACTTGCATTTAAGGAAAGTGTATCCTTCCATGCAGGGACCCGGTCCCATGATTTTATAAAAAAACCAAGTGCAAAAACTGCTGGAAGAATCCAAGTATATTTAGTTTGTAATTTTAGTTTTTGGGCAATCCATCCATTTGAAAATTGGGCGAATAGCACCATGAGTCCTAGTGATGACATGAACATAAAGCGTTCATTCATAAATGTTCCTACATTGACCAAAACATTTGATACAAGGACTGTGGAAAGGAGGAAAAAACATATTCCCCATACATACATTTTCTTTTTAAATACACCGTAAACTGCCATTAGTATCATAACTAGATATAAGATCAATGAAATAAGAGTTCCAGGCTTTGCCCACTCCATTATGGGAATATGATAGGGATAGTAATCATGTGTAAGGGGATGAGGGAAGAAATGTAGCTTAACATACAGACCTAAAGTGTACATAATAGTGGCAGATTTCTGCCCAAGATTCATCTGAGCAAAAGGATTATTCATGATGTCTGTGTTACGTGCATTGCTATTTATTAGGTAACCGATAATGTTGTAACGCATAATCAAGTATCCAATGGTGCAAAGGCTTAAGACGCCAAAAAGGGTAAGAAGACCTTTGTCTATTTTCTTAGTTTTAAAATAAATACTCAAGGGAATTATCGCAAGGAAGCTCAGGCAGGTTTCTTTTGATAAAATACCCAGGAAGTAGGAAGAAGACATGGCGAATAAAAAAATTAATTTTTTTGTATGCTGGTACTTAAAAGCATAAATAAGGCTAACAATAGCTCCTATCATTGCCATTATTTCGTCTCTACCTTTAATATTTGCAACAGCTTCAATGTGTAATGGGTGTAATGTATAAAGTAGGCTTGCAAAAAACGGAATTGTCAGAAACCACTTCATGTTGTTTTTGGATGGGAAAAGGAAGAACAACATTCTGTAAATGAGCAGGCAGCAAATAGCATACAGTAATATGTTGACGAAGTGGCTTACTTTGGAGTTGAGACCAAAGAACGCATATTCAATTGCAAAGCTGACTATGGATAGGGGACGGTATCTGGATCCTTGGACCAGATTCTTTTGCTCACCAAAATACCCTTTGAAACTATCTGAAGCAAGTATGTCTTTTACTCCTGAGAATCCTTTTTTAGTGTAATTATTATCTGTGATGACAATCGTGTCATCTAAGACATATTCGTAAGAAATAGTTCTTCCATATAATATGAAGCAGAGGAGAGAAAAAAGTAGAATTGGCAGCAAATGCTCTTTAATAGAGAATTTTGGAAGTAATTTTGATGTATTAGTTGTAGAAGGAGCAGCAGAATTATCAATTTGGATAGCTTGCTTTTTCTTTAACTTCTTTGTTTTCTTTTTCATGAAGAACCAGATATGAACTTGAAATAAAGATATTTTACATTATTATAATACATTTGTTACAGAAAATTAAGGCTTTATATGGTTTTTAAGCAATCAATCTTCTTGATTTTATTTCTCTCAATCTGCGCTGTCTGTCAAGCACAATTCAATGTGAAAGCCGGTTATAGCTTTGCCTATACAGGAGCGCCAGCAAATAATGCCATAATTTCTGACTTTAATACGCAGAATGCTTTTCGCCTAGATAGAGAAATGAAAGATGTGCATCTAGTTTCTGGAATTGAAATTGGGTTAAATTATAAGTTCGAAAACTTAGGCATTGAATTTAATTTTGAAAATTTATCGACGGATAAAGATGCTTTAGGAGAAGATTCAGTGACAGGAGACTTGTTTAGACAAAAGTTGTATTGGGGATTGAGCGGCTATTCTCTGGGGATTGAAAATATTTGGGGGAAATTTGGCTATGGTATTGCTTTAGGAAGACGCAAACACAAGGTGCAAGAAAATATAGCCACCACAAACGAGAAGCGTTCAATAATGCAAAAGAGCATCAATTCCACCAAGATATATGCGATTTTTAACCTCGGAGGCACGAAATCTTTATCATTCCAAGTGCGCCCATTTGTGAATATCCCTTGGCAATCTACGGATTTGAGTTTAGTTAGGGACTCTTTAGAGTTGGCTCCAAGTAATGATTCTTTGGAAAAATTTGTAACTTATGGAATTAGTTTTGCCTTTTATAATGGGCCACAATCTTAGTAGTATAAGGAAAATAACTATATTTGTATAGGACAGATAATAACTAATTAAAACGTTTTAAAGTGGATTCTGAAGGAAGTAACAGGTTTGAGAGCATCTATTCGACCAAAGTAAAGGCGGGGAAGAGAAGAACTTATTTCTTTGATGTGAGAAAGACGAAAGGGGAAGATTATTACATTACGATAACTGAAAGCACAAAGAAATTCAACAGTGATGGTTATGAGAGACATAAGATTTTCCTTTACAAGGAAGATTTTAATAGGTTTACGAACAGTCTTACCGAGGTAATTGATCATATAAAAACAGATCTCCTGCCTGATTTTGATTATGAGTTGTACGAGAAGAGACAAAAAGAATGGGAAGAAAGTAAGGCTGCTGAGGAAGCTGCTGGTCTAAGTTCTGGTGGAGCTAAAGATGCAACTTCTGAGACTTCAACTGAATCTGAGACAGAAACTCCTGCAAGCCCTAAAGCTGAGGGTGGAGATACTGTTGAAACAGAAGATGATATGTCCTGGTAAAGGGACTTTAATAAAATAGATAAAAAAAAGGTGTTGAGAAATCAACACCTTTTTTTTGTTCAATCGTCTATGATTAGAGACCGTTGACGAATTTCATCAACTTCCCTTTCAGATTTGAAGCTTTATTTTTGTGCCATGTATTTCTTTTGGCTAATCTATCTATCATACTGATTACCTTAGGCAAGAACTTTTGGGCTTCTGCCTTAGTTTCAATCTCCCTAAGTTTAGCTATAGCTGTCCTAGTAGATTTTTTGTAATATCTATTCTGAGTTCTTTTTAACTCGTCTTGTCTAATTCTTTTCTTTGCCGACTTATGATGCGCCATAAATGTATATTTTCTTAAAGGATTGCAAAAGTAAGGCAATTTTGCTCTTATAAAAACAAATCTTTATTAAAAAATTGAGAAAATGGAGTATTTTTTGCTTTAGAATCAAGGTATCCTGTATTCTGAAACAGAAATTACTTATTACATTTGGCTTACCAAATGAGAAATTGATAAAATGAAGGACTATTCTTACGTTTTTAACGCTCATCCGAGCTACATAGATCAAATTTATAAGACGTATATCTCAGACCCAGCTTCTGTTGAGGAGGGTTGGAGAGTCTTTTTTGAAGGCTTTGAATTCGGAAATCAGCAAAATGGCGATAGTATTGCTGTGGGAAAAGAGCCTGTAAGCCAAAAAGATTTCAATGTAATGTCTATTATTCATGGATTCCGGAATAGGGGACATCTCTTATCTACGACTAATCCGATAAGAAAAAGGAAGGACAGAAAGCCACATTTAGACTTAGCAGACTATGGGCTAACGGAGGCTGATCTATCATATGTTTCAAATGCGGGTGCTGAAGTAGGGGTTATGAATGGAAGTCTGCAGCAATTAATAGATCGCATGCATAAAATCTATTGTGGAAACATAGGCTTTGAATATTGCCATATAGAGAACAGAGAGAAGCGTATGTGGCTGAGAGAAAAGATAGAAAAAAGAAATCTAGAAGGAGACTATGGATTATCAAAAGACAAGAAAGAGAGAATCTTATCTAAGTTGAATGGTGCTGTAGTTTTTGAGAAGTTTTTGCACACTAAATATATTGGCCAAAAAAGATTCTCATTAGAAGGAGGTGAGACTACAATCGCTGCTTTGGATGCTATTATCAGCGAAGGAGCATCTGATAAAGTAGAAGAAGTAGTCATAGGTATGGCGCATAGAGGAAGATTAAACGTGCTTGCGAATATTATGGGGAAGACCTATGAAAATATTTTCAATGAATTTGAAGGGAATGCCTTGCCTAATCACAGCTATGGAGACGGGGATGTAAAGTATCACTTAGGGTATTCTTCAATGGTGGAGACAGCATCTGGTAAAACGGTACACTTAAAATTAGCTCCTAATCCTTCTCATCTAGAAGCAGTCAACCCAGTTCTTGAGGGTTTTGCTAGAGCAAAAGCAGATATTCTTTATGGCAGTGATTACGATAAAATTTTACCCATATTGATTCACGGTGATGCTGCGATTGCTGGACAAGGAGTGAGTTATGAGACTGTCCAAATGAGTCAGTTGGAAGGGTATTATACAGGAGGAACAATTCACTTTGTAATTAATAATCAAATAGGCTTTACAACTGATTTTGATGAGGCACGTTCGTCAACATATTGTACTGCGGCAGCGTCTTTAGTACAGGCTCCGGTTTTTCATGTAAATGGAGACGACCCTGAGGCAGTCGTATTTGCTGCAGAATTAGCAACTGAATACAGACAGAAGTTTAATAATGATGTGTTTATAGATATGGTGTGTTATAGGAGGCATGGGCATAATGAAGGAGATGATCCAAAATTTACTCAACCTTTGATGTATGAGATCATAAATAAACATCCCAACCCAAGAGATCTATACATACAAAAGCTTGTAAATGATGGAGAAATAGAAAAGAGGATAGCTGAAAATATGGAAAAGACTTTTTGGGACGATCTTCAGAACAGATTAAATTTGATTAAGCAAAAACCCTTACCATATACCTATCAAGAACCAGAAAAAGAGTGGAAAAAGTTAAAGAAGTTAACCACTGATAAAGACTTTGAAGTATCTCCTTCTACAGGAATATCAAAGGATACAGTAGTTCATCTTTTGGAAAAAATCATGGATCTACCTGAGGGTTTCAATATATTATCAAAAATAAACAGACTCAGAAAATCCAACAATAAGCTTATTGAGAGTGAAAAATTAGATTGGGCGCTTGCAGAACTTCTGGCGTATGCAAGTATTCTAGAGCAAGGAAAAGATGTAAGAATCAGTGGCCAAGATGTACGTAGAGGTACATTCTCACACAGGCATGCTGTTTTTTATGACAATGATACGTTTGAAGAGTATAACAGGCTTTCTAGAATTTCTGAAAAACAGGGTAAGTTTAGAATTTTCAATTCTCTTTTATCAGAGTTTGCTGTATTAGGATTTGAATTTGGGTACTCATTGGCATCGCCAAATAGTTTGGTTATTTGGGAGGCGCAGTTTGGTGATTTTTACAATGGTGCGCAGGTGATTGTGGACCAATTTATTGCCGCTTCAGAAAGTAAGTGGAATAGAATGAGTGGTTTAGTCATGTTGTTACCACACGGTTATGAAGGACAAGGACCGGAGCACTCAAGTGCAAGACTGGAGCGTTTCTTACAATTAGGCGCTGATAATAATATTACGGTTGCTAACATCACAAGTCCAGCTAACTTTTTCCATGCTTTGAGAAGACAGCTAGAAAGACCATTCAGAAAACCATTGATTGTAATGTCTCCAAAATCCTTATTGAGACATCCTAAAGCAGTTTCTTCTTTTGGTGATTTCTTAGGGAAAACAAAATTTGAAGAAGTTGTTGATGATACTACAGTTAAATCAAGCCAAGTAAATAGAGTTCTCATTTGTTCTGGTAAGGTGTATTATGACCTCTTATCGTATAAGGAAGAAACTAAAGATAACACTACAGCAATAGTTCGTATGGAACAATTATATCCTTATCCAAAAAAGCAAATTGAAGCTATTTTTAAGAAGTATGACAAAGCAAAATTTCATTGGGTACAAGAGGAATCTGCTAACATGGGCGCTTGGAGTTATCTCATGCGATTTTGGCGTACGATGCCTATTGATCTAGTTTCTAGAAAAGCGAGTGCTTCTCCGGCAACTGGTTTCAAAAAGGTGCATGATAAACAACAAAGTGCATTAGTAGAAAAAGCGTTTAAGATCTAGAGGCTTCATTGGGGTTTTTTTTATAACTTTTTAAGTTCTGGATTACCTTCGCTACTTTTTTACCATTAGAAGATATAATGGTAAGCTTTGGAAGTATTCAGACAGAACCCTTTTATTCGGATTTTAATTCCATTCCTTCTGGGAATTTATTTCGCAGATTACTATTTTAAAGAATATCCTTGGCAATCTTCTTTGCTCATTCAGATTGAAATTGTTCTTACATCCCTACTTATATTAATCCACTATTTTCTTAAAGCATACAAAACGGTTTTTGGTTTTGTAGTTTTTGTGCATCTTTTCTTTTTGGGAATGATTATGTACAATGCGAATAATCCTATAAGCAAAGAGAATCATTTTTCTGCTTTTGAAGATTGCCAATATTACGTTGGAGTTGTAAAAGCAGTTGTTGAAAAAAAAACGCGTAACGAGCTACGAGTAGCATTTGAATATTGTGGTATTCAGAAAGATAGTTTTTGTGTTTGTAGTGGTGATGCGATCTTATATAGTCCATTGGATAGTGTAAATAAAATTGAGCTTGGCGATAGAATACAATTTCTGACAGATCTAAGGCGATTAAATAAGAATCCAAATCCACATGCATTTGATTATAGCAAATATCTTTTTTACCAGAAAATTCACTTTACAGGATTTCTAAATGAAGGTGATTGGACACTCCTAGAAAAGAATAAAGTGAATTTACTTCTTCAGTGGGCAAGTATTTGCAGAGAGAAGAGTTATCAAATTTTAAAATATTGGATCTCGAATAAAGATAATTTATCCATTGCAAGTGCAATGGTCTTAGGACAGCGAAGCGATCTAAACGATGAAATAAAGGATGCCTTTATAGATTCAGGCGCTATTCATGTTTTAGCAGTGTCGGGCCTTCATGTTGGAATTTTAAGTATGATTCTTTTATGGCTTTTAAATTTTTTGCCTTCCCAATCATTTCGCGTTAAAATATTTAGGTATTTGATTTATCTGAGTGTCATTTGGATGTTTGCTTTGGTAACAGGCGCAGGCCCAGCAGTAATAAGAGCATGTTTAATGTTCTCGCTATACTTTTCTGCCGGCATTTTTTCTAAAACGAGTTCGTCCTTTAACAGTCTTGCAGCTGCAGCGTTTATTATTCTATTAAACAATCCCTACCAACTCTTTTATTTGGGGTTCCAATTTTCTTTCTTGGCTATCACGAGTATTCTTGTTTTTATGCCCTTGGTCCAGAATTATTATAGAGCTCAGCATTTTGTAATTAGATATATTCTTGATTTGATTGTGCTTTCCTGTGTTGCTCAGATTTTAGTAGCACCCTTAGGAATAGCATATTTCAACAAGTTTGCTCTCTACTTTATTCTTAGTGGATTAGTAGTAGTTCCTGCCGCCTTTGTTATCCTTTGTTGCAGTATAGGACTCTTGGTTTTTGATTTTGTTATTCCAAGTTTCAATACATACATTTTTTCGCCAATATTGAATTTCACTCTTGATGTTTTGCGAAAGTGTGTATTAACTATTCAAGATTTTCCGAGTGCACTATTAAAAGATATTTATCTAGACAATGTTCAGATATGCCTCTTATATGGGCTTGTGTTGAGTTTTACTTTGTTTTTTATTAGGTCAAAAAAATACCTCGTAATAGTATGTCTAATGATTTTTCTTTTAAACGCTTATGCATTGTGGGATGACATAGAAAAACAACAAGATGCAAAGTGTTTTGTATATGACATAAGAGGGTCCTCATTGGTTGATTTTTGTTTAGGAGGAAAACTTGTGACATATAGTTCAGAGGGCCTGCAGGCAAAACAAATAGAGTTCACTGCAAATAGCAATAGAAATGCCCAAAGAATAAAAAGCAAAATTGACCTTGTGCATCTGGACAAAGAATATTGCAATGTCTTTTTTTATAACCCACCCTTTTTTCAATTGGGAGAGAAGGTCATTCTTTTAGTGAATTCTCCAGAGAATTTATATTCAGATTATTCCATGTGTATTGATTATCTCATTCTTACGAATGCAACAGAGGTGGATCTAGAAATGCTCTTGCAGCATTATTTTGTTCGTTTTGTAATCATTGATTCGAGTTATAGACATTCTCTGAAACAGAAATACGTGGATATTCTAGATAAGGTCAATATAGAGTATAGTTTAACTAAAGAAAAAGTAATTGAAATTCATGGATAAGACAAATCAAATATTAGATTTTAATAAAAGAGAGAGAGTTGGTTTAATAGTAATATTAGTATTGAGTTTGGCATTATTCGCTTTGAGGACAAGCCCTGTTTTAACAGCAAGTTTTCAAGTGTCGCAGCAGAATTTTATTAAAGACATTCAATTTGAACACAAGGGAATAGCATTCCAAGAACTTGATTCTGTCAAACTGCTACCTTTTGATCCTAATAAGGTAAGTGAGGAGGATCTAAGGAGTTTTGGTTTAGATAATTATGCGATTAAGTCTTGGACAGGCTTTTTGAAAAAGGGTTATAGGTTTAGAAAGAGAGAGGATGTAAAAAAGATTTATGGTTTAAAAGAGGAGGATTATTTGCATTTATTTCCGTACCTAAAAATTGAAAAAATTGCTAAAGAAAAACCAAAGGCCCAGGCTTACAAAACCAAAAAGAAGTATAGAAAGCAAAAAGACAATACTATTCGTATTGATATTAATTCAGCGAATGAAGAAGAGTTTATGAAATTGAAAGGGATTGGTAAAAAAAGAGCCCGTACTATAATAAAATTCAGAAATATTTTAGGAGGATTTTATTCGATAGATCAAATTGAAGAAGTGTATGGGATTGATTCAAGTTTGTTTGCAAGTATAAAGGCGCAATTAGTAATAGACCAAACAAAATTTAAGCGATTAAATATTTTTGAGCTGCCAGCAGATTCACTTCAAACACATAAGTTTATAAATTTCAGAGCGGCAAATGCGATTAAGAGATATATAAAGAATAATCCTGGAATTGAACAAGTAGAAGCTGATGTCATCAGAAACTTAGATGGTGTGGATTCTAATTATATAAACAAGGCATTACCGTATATGGTCTTGCGCAAATATTAGTTCACCACAATTTTTTCTATAATGTATTCTTTTGAACTATTATCCTGGATTTTAATTAAGTAAACTCCAGTTGAAAAATTGTCCATTGATATAGTATTCACATTTTGAGCTTGATAGACAGTTTCGCCTCTAAGGTTAATTAGTTGGATGGAGTAATTCAAATCCTTTTGTATTGAGATTTTAAGTTGAGTGTTTACAGGGTTTGGATATATTTCCACTGTAGAATTTGATAATTCATGCGTTGCAGAAGTTAAGTCATCACCATCGCAGTTTTCATCTATTCCGTTGTTTGGGATCTCTTCAGCATCTGGATTGATTAAGACATTTGTGTCATCGCAATCGTCTACTATTAAAAATCCATCCTGATCTAAGTCGTCATCAAATGTATTAGCATCACAATCATCATCTATTCCATTATATGGAATTTCATTTTGATTCAAATTTACATTGGGATCGTTATCGTCACAATCATTTGTAAAGCATTGGAATATACTTATTTCTGCTAGATCCCAACTGCATTGATCACTTAAATAGATTTTTGAAAACTGACTGATGTCATAAATAGTATAAGTAAACATTTCGCTGAATTCATCATATATGATTATTTGCCCTTCACAATTTCCGCCAGAATTAAAATAGATGTTATCCAAATCATTTGAGTGGACACGGAGAGTATCGCAAGCCCTAGC
>CALCMJ010000090.1 GCA_937967615.1 uncultured Saprospiraceae bacterium | reverse complement strand
TCCAAAGGAAGAATTATTTTGTAATATGACTAGGCATGATCAAAAAGATGAACAAGAATTCAAATGTTTTGCCTACAAAAAAACTTGGTGAATAAAAATGAAACACGACTGTATAACAATAAGTGATGATGTCATATCTGTTTCGCTAGCTCACAGAGACGACACATACTATAATTGTTAGAGATCATGATTTAAAAAATGAAACTGATAAATACAATAATAGTATTAAGCTTATTGTCATGTTCAAATCAACATGATTTCTTTTACGGAGTTTGGGAGATTGGTGATGAAAAGGGAAAAAGCCAGTTTGTAATATCAAAAGAAAACAAGCTTACTTGGAATGTTTCAGAATCTTCAATTATTGATAATGAATCGTTCATAATTGAAGAGGATACTAAGGGGAACATGACAATATTTATTCCAGACTCTAGTCTAAACGCTGCAACTAGACTCAAACTTATAAAACAAGATAATCAGACAGTTTTCATAATAAACTACAAATGTCACATCAATAAAGAAATGATAGACGAAGTAGCATTAGCAAAGAGAAACGTAAACCAATCTGATAATATAGCTCTACCAAAAAATCAAGAAATTATTTTGCCAATAAATTATCTTGGAGAATTTTATTTGATATATTCAGAACATACTGATGAAGTATTTAGCAAAATTGAATTAAATAGAAATGGTGTTGGCGAAGGAGGATGCCCAGACTTTAAACAATTATTTAATGCAAACAGAACATTCAGGTTTGAGAATAGCAATCAAGTTTTGAATATCATCAACCCAAAGAAATATGGTGAATTAGACTTAAATTTGAATCTGCTTAATGGGTATGAAAATGATGATCTTGTTATTATTCAGTTTGGATTTAATCAGTCTAGACGAGAGAATTGGATAGAGAATATAGGATTAAGGATTAAAGAAGATCAAAATATTGAACATTTTGAATGTGTTTCGATCAAGGACTTAAAAGAAAGATACGATCTCTAACAGATCATGTAGAATGAAGAACCTATCGTCGTTCCTCTATTATGGCAGAATCGCCAATAGCAATAAAGACAAGCAATGACTAAAAGTAAAGACCTAGCAAATCGATTAGAAGAAGTCCTGCTAAATGGCAATTGGATTGCGAAGACCAATATTCATGAGCAATTGAATAAGACCGATTGGAAACAAGCCATTGCTAAAATCGGGAATCACAATTCAATAGCGGAACTGACCTTTCACATCAATTACTATGTAGGAGGTATTCTTAATGTACTTAAAGGAGGTGATTTAGAAATTAGAGATCAGTATAGTTTTGAAATGGAAGATATACGTTCAGAAACTGACTGGCAACAACTTGTTCAATCATTTATAGAAAACTCAAACTCAATAGTTAAGATAATTCCTAATATTCCGGAACACCAGTGGAATGAACCATTCGTAAAAGAAGAATATGGCTCTTACGCAAGAAATATTGAGGGCTTAATAGAACATAGCTATTATCACTTTGGTCAAATTTCGCTACTATTGAAACTGACTAAAACTGATGCTAAGATGGTATGATCATTTCATACGCATTTGGTCAAATTGGCCGCAAGGAGGACCTTTGTAATGAGCATTAATTAAGTAGGGTGACACTGAAATTACAGTTCTGGACCTTTACGGTTCCACTAAATTAGATTCAAGCTATTCTTAATGGAAGATGTAGCAAGCAGATATATCTTTCTCCTATTTCGCACCCGTATGCGCTTCTCACTTACTTTCTCCGCAGAACAATTACAGATTTTTTTAAAAAGGTTTGTGTAATACACGTATGCTAGATAGACACCCATCCGCGCTCCTTTGGGAAGATCTTTAATCCCTTCAAGGCCATGATTAAAATCTTTCTTGATGTCATCTTCAATCTCTTCTTTTTGCCTAGTAGAGAAATTATTAAAATCTACATTTGGGAAATATACACGTCCGCGCTCCTCAAAATCACTTTTAATGTCACGCAAGAAATTTATCTTTTGAAATGCTGACCCTAAAGACATCGCAGAATCTTTTAATCGCGCATACTCGTGCTTTTCTTCTTTTGTAAATACCTTTAAACACATCAAGCCAACAACTTCTGCTGAGCCATAAATATATTTTTCATATTCAGCTTGATTGTAGTCTTTATTGTATAGATCCATCTCCATGCTGTCCAAAAAAGCATGGATTAATTCTGCATCAATAGAATATTCAGTAACCACTTTTTGGAAAGAATGCAGTATTGGGTTTAAACTTATCCCTTTTTCTATTGCTTTGAATGTGTCATGTCTAAATTCTTCTAGCAATGTCTTTTTATCAAAGTCATGAAAGCTGTCTACGATCTCATCTGCAAAACGGACAAAACCATAAATGGAATAGATAGGATCCCTGTACTTTTTTTCAAACAAACGTATGCCCATAGAAAAGGAAGTGCTGTAACGGTTTGTTACAAGCTTGCTGCATTCTTTGCTCACTTTATGGAATAAGTCTATCATTTAGTATTTAACTCAGCTTTATAATTTCTTTGGCAACAACTTGACCGGAGATGATGGAAGGTGGAACTCCTGGTCCCGGTGTAGTCAGTTGACCAGTATAGAAAAAATTCTTTAGTTTCTTGTTTTTTAATTTTGGTTTTAAAAATGCTGTTTGCATCAATGTGTTTGCAAGTCCATACGCATTCCCTTTAAATGCATTATAATCAGAAACAAAATCGCTCATGGCATATGACCGCTTATACAATATATGGTTCTTTATCTTTTCTTTCGAAACGATTTCCAGTTTATTTATCATATAGTCAAAATATTGCTCTCTCTTGGCACTACTATCCTCTAGTCCCGCAGCAAGAGGTAAGAGCAAAAACATATTTTCATTTCCTTCTGGCGCAACTGATGGATCTGTCTTTGATGGAAGGCAGGCATAAAATAATGGACTATCTGGATAACGAGGCGAATCATAAATATCCTGAGCATGCACATCAAAGCTCTCATCAAAAAATAAATTATGGTGCTTTAGTCCAGTTATTTTTTTTTCTATACCTAAGTAAAAGAGTAAAGAAGAAGGAGCCATCAAGCGTTTATCCCAATAGCTCGCAGAATAATTAGAATATTTCTCTCCTAATATTACTCTGTCTGTATGTGCATAGTCAGCACTGCTTACCACAAAATCAGCAGCGAAAAATTCTTCATCTACATAAACACCCGTGACTCTATTTGATTCTGTCTTTACACCATGCACAGGAGAATTGTATTTTATCTGCACGCCTTGTTCTTCGGCTATAGCAAGCATCGCTTTTACGATCTCATACATTCCTCCTTTGGGATACCAGGTGCCTAAACTCAGATCAGCATAATTCATTAGGCTGTATAAGGCTGGTGTCTTTTGTGGTTTTGCACCTAGAAACAAAACAGGAAATTCTAGCAACTTGATAAGTCGCTCGCTTTTAAAAAGTTTACGAATCTCACTTGAGATAGAAGAGAATAAATTGAGCCTGATTCCACTCATCGCAATTCTAGGATCCATATATTCCAATATGGAGTGGCTTGGCTTCCAAACAAATTCACTCATCCCCACATCGTATTTATATTTGGCATCTTTCAAAAACTTCTTAAGTTTTTCTGAACTCCCTTTTTCTTCTTTTTCGAAAAGTGCAAACAACTCGTTTTCATTCGATGGGATATCTACAGCATTTATTAAATCAAAAAATACTCTATAGGAAGGAGAGAGTCTTTGCAGCTCATAAAAATCAGAAACCTTTTTTCCAAAGCGTGCAAAGTAGTCTTCAAAAACTTTAGGCATCCAATACCAGCTAGGCCCCATATCAAATGTAAATCCATCACTCGCAAATTGACGTGCCCTTCCTCCGGGGCTAGAATTCTTTTCTAGTATTATTACCTCATGTCCATGCTTAGCAAGACAGGCAGCTGCCGCCAAACCTGAAAAACCAGAACCTATTACTATCGTTTTTTTGCTCAATGCTTAAATGAATTACTTCTAACTGTAAGATTGGAATTATTGCAGACATCTACACAAGAAATTTGCGCTATTCAGGAAATGCTTTCTGAATCAATAGAAATGAAAGAACTAACTCCACCCTTGGGAAGCGCAACTTAAACACTTAATTACTTAAATAAAAAAAGCCTCACAATGTTGTGAGGCTTTTTTTATGCTTACTCTTTTCCGCCTTTATGCGAATCTTGCCATTCTTGTAATTTATCCCATTCACCATCAGCAGCCATCTTCGCCTGCTTAGGCCATGTTGTAGGGTCATGCATTTTATATCTGCTTCCCGCTTCTAATAAAATTTCTCTAATCTTTTCAGGATCAGCATCTGCCAGTTTTGCAAACGTTTCATATCCGCCAGCAGCAAGAAGTTCAGAAATCTTTGGACCTACACCCTCAATCTTTTTAAGATCATCAGGTTTGCCATCAGATACAGGAGCTGCCGCTTTCACAGGAGCCTCTTCCTTTACAACTTCAGCAACCGGAGCTTCTTCTTTTACAACTTCAGCAACCGGAGCTTCTTCTTTTACAACTTCAGCAGCTGCAGCTTCTTCCTTCACAACCTCAGCAGGAGATGGTGCAGTACTTGCTGCAGCAGCAGCTTTAGCATCATTCTCAGCTAATTGCGTTTTCATCTGACTGAAAATATCTAACTCACCAAGAGTTGTTTTCTCCAGATTAGATCTTCTGTTTGTAACTGCTTTTCTTGTATCGTCTTTATCCTTTCTCTTCTCAGTCATCACCTGATCTGTAGCCTCACGTTTGATGTCATCAAGATATCTTAAGTGAGAAACGATAATTCTCTTATCATCTCTACTAAACTCAATCACTTTAAATGTCAGTTGCTCATCTAACTGCGCATACGAACCATCTTCTTTTTTAAGATGTTTAGCAGGAGCAAAAGATTCAAGACCATATGGCAATTGTACGATTGCACCTCTATCATCCTTACGCATAATAGTTGCCTCGTGATAAGATCCTACAGGGAATATGTTTTCAAACGTATCCCAAGGATTTTCCTCAAGCTGCTTATGACCCAATGATAGTTTTCTGCTGTCCTGATCTATTTCTAAAATAGTAATATCTATCTCATCACCTATCTTTGTGAATTCAGACGGGTGAGAATACCGTTTTGTCCAACTCAAATCAGAGATGTGTACCATTCCTCCTATACCAGCTTCCATTTCCACAAATACACCGTAAGGAGTAAGATTTTTCACAATTCCTTTTTGCTTGCTTCCTACAGGATACTTCGCGATCACCTGTGACCATGGATCATCCGTAAGTTGCTTCACACTAAGAGACATCTTTCTATCTTCTCTATCTATAGTCACTACCTTAGCTTCAAATTCCTGACCTAGCGTAAAGAATTGTCTTGCATTCACAGGTTGGTTACTCCAAGAAACTTCAGAAACGTGGATAAGTCCTTCCACACCTGGGATGATTTCCAAGAATGCACCATAATCTTCTATGTTTACGATTTTACCTTTTATAAGGGATCCTTCAACATATGTTTTATCTAATACCTCCCATGGATGCGGTTGCAATTGTTTTAAACCTAATGAGATTCTGTTTTTGTTCTCATCAAAATCTAGAACGGCAACATTTATCTTCTGGTTTAATTCAAGCACCTCGTTTGGATGATTGATACGACCCCACGATATATCTGTGATATACAATAGACCATCAACTCCTCCAAGATCCATAAACGCACCAAAGTCCGTGATGTTCTTCACGATACCCTCAAGTACCTGTCCTTTTTCAAGACCAGCAATGATCATATCTCTTTGCTCAGCAATATCACTTTCTATAAGAGCCTTGTGTGATACAACGGCATTCTTAATAGCCTCATTAATTTTCACAACTTTAAACTCCATTGTCTTACCTACATATATATCATAATCGATAATAGGCTTGATATCTATTTGAGAACCTGGTAAGAATGTTTCCAGACCACTACAGTCAGCAATAAGTCCACCCTTAGTTTTACTTATGATGGTACCCTTAATGATTGTTCCATTTTCATAAGAATCAATCAACATTTCCCAAGCTCGTAAAAGCTTAGCCTTCCTTCTACTTAATACAAGCTGGCCACGCTCATCCTCTTTTGCTTCTACATAAACCTCTACCTCATCTCCTATGGTAAGATCACTTCCTCTAAATTCAGAAAGTGGAATAAGACCATCAGACTTATAGTTAATATCAAGGATTACATCTCCCTGATTTATTGCAGAAACTCTACCTTTTATAATTTCAAATTCAGATACAGCCCCTAGACTTTGCTCATAATCTTTTAAGAAAGATTGGACCTCATCATCATCATATGTATGCGTATGTCTGTTGCTTATGCTCCAGTCAAAATCATCATGCGGGGAATCGTCTTTAAGGTTTAATGTTTTTAGCTCTTCTAGTGCTACGCTTTCTACGGCACTGTCATCTGCAGCGGCTGCTGCTGGAGCTTCTTGCTCAGTTGAAGTTATTACTTGTTCAACAACTTCTTTTGAGGCTTTTTCAAGATTCTTGTCATCACTCATAGTGTTAGAATCAGATTTGTATTCCAGTTACTTTAAACCGGAAGAGGTTAAAAAATATTTTTCGGACCGCAAAACTAAAGCTTTTACACTGAATTACAAGCGATTAGATGCTTATTTACTCCATATTTTAGGCTTTTTCATTGATTTTGGGCGTGTCCCCTGATTGGCATCAGGGGTCGGGTCGTCCGCAGCTAGGTCCTTCGGACGCTCTCGCTCCACTCGAGCCTGCTACCACCCCTCACGCTCTCGCGCGCAAGCCACACATTTTGACGCATTTAATGATAAGTAATTTCAATAGATTTTTTAGTGGAAACAATGAAACCATCCTGTGCAAGAGAGTTCTCGATAACCTCAATAAGATGCATTTCGGAGTCATACTCTAAGTGCTTAGAATATATTTCTGTTTGATTATTGAACCTGGTTTCTGAAATGAGTTTATTTTGACTATTGTATTGAAAAGCCAAAGTAATTATATAGTCAGCTTCGTTCGTTTTTACTACTGTCTTTATTAAGTTGTTTGATGCATCGTACTCATTCATCTTAGTGAAAATAATCTTACCATAGCGTTCCGCTTCCTCTTTTATTAAGTTTGATCCTTCATACTCTCTTTTTGTCCATGTGCGTGTTTCTTCCATCTCTTTTTTATACTCATCATATAAATATTCTGTCATCTCATGCTCCACTTCATTTTCTAATTCGTCATATACACGTCTATGCTCTATGTATAGAGAGTTTTCTTCATCGTATTTTTTCACTATTACCTGTAAAGGCGCATAGCTGTAGTCAGTCTTCCCTAAGAAAGCGTTCTCTTCATCCGTTTGCAAGATTTCGATCAAACGTTGGTCTTCATCATACTTCAAAATTCTTTTTAAATACGTGTTGTTTTCAAAATGTTCAATCTCTTCAACAATACGATTTTCAGTGTATTTGAATTCTGTGATTTGATTGACACTCATCCCTAGGTCATCGCTTCTGATTTCTACTAACTGCCCATCATCATATATACGTTCTTCTATTACAACAGGTTCTTCATCAGGTCCCATCTCTTGAGAAAGAATGAGTTTGCCTTGTTCATTGAAATTCTCTATGCGAACAAGTTGTTTTTCATATTCCTTATCATTATTATAGCTTGAATTGTAGGTTTCTCTTTTGCTTAGTTTTTTCATTTGTATGTGTACACTAGATTTAGAGGTAAATTAACTTAATTCATAAGGATAATAAAAAAAGCTACACCCTCATATTTAATAACTTATAAGTTTAAGTTAATTCCTGGCTTTTCATTATCTTAATAGTATTAGTTCACTTCAAAACAATCAATTATGCAATACGTAGAAATTTTAATTGCAGCTCTGGCTGCCTTCCTTGTCGGATTTGCATGGTATACTGCTCTTTTTGGGAAAGAGTGGCAGCGCCTTACTGGAATTACAGATGAAGAAGCTGCCTCTGGAATGGCGGCGACACATGGACTTGCTTTCCTCATGATGGCAATTCTTGCATATGGTACTAATTATATTATCAACATGCATGAGCTCGCAGAACAGACATTTGCTCATGGTGCTTTTCATGGTTTATTGTTAGGGGCCTTATATTGTCTACCTGCACTTATTATCCATTACGCATATCAGAGAAAACCATTTAAACTTTATCTGATTGATGGAGGGTATTTAGTCATCTTTATGGCACTCATGGGTGGTGTTCTTGCTGCTCTTAAGTTAGGATAACAAAAGGATACATGCGTGCTCACGATAGACGCGCATGTATTTTTTTCTAATTTTCATTTTCATTTTCATTCTAATTTCCTAAAGGCTATTAAAATGCATTGTTAATTCTGCGGTCTTTGTTGACAATTGTAAAGAAGTATCTCTGCGTAGAGGACCTCTTGCACTTGCACTTGCACTTTTCTAGTTTTCATTTTCATTTTCATTTTCATTCTAATTTTCATTTCCTGAAGGCTATTAAAATGCATTGTTAATTCTGCGGTCTTTGTTGGCAATTGTAAAGAAGCATCTCTGCGTAGAGGACCTC
>CALCMJ010000089.1 GCA_937967615.1 uncultured Saprospiraceae bacterium | reverse complement strand
TTAATAAAACTCGCTTAAACATTTGTTACGATACTAAAAATATGCAAGACCCTGTACTAAGGTTTGAGTATATACCCTATTACTCAGGAGAAGTACCTGGACTCATCCCAGAATTTACGTCATTGCATGAAATTTCTTTTCCAGACTATAATGAACAACTGCCCATCCAATATGGATTTTCAGAAGGAGATCAGCGCACACTCACCTATGACATACCTATAGGTAATGAAGAATTGACGATCACTGTACTCTGTTTGTTTGGGAATGAATTTGAAGCTTCTAATGGCAATCTATCAAATGGCGATTATCAACTATTTGACAACATAAGAATAGAAGAAAGAGGAACTGTTGCGACAGAAGACGAATTATTACAAGCAGACATCTCTGTATTTCCAAATCCAGCCAATGGTCAAATTAATTTTGTGGATGCTAAAGACAGAGAATTTAATTTGAAAGTTTTTGGGATTGACGGGAAACAAGTCTATTCTCAAAAAGCATCTAAAGGAAATTTCACTTGGGATATAGAGCAAAGTCTTAACGGCTTGTTTATTTATGAGATGCAGTTTCAAGACGGAAGGACTGCGAATGGGAAGTTTATTTTAGAAAATAGATAAAACCTTAAATTATAATCCAAGCAACTCTTTATTTATTAAGATGAAAAATAAAGAGTTGCTTGGACAATTATTCTCCTCCATAATTTAAGTAGAGCCAATCAGCATTTAAAATGAATTGTCCATCATTTTCAGAGTTCTTAAAGACCAAAAATAAATCTGCATTCCCTTTTGTTGGCTTTATATCTACTTTATAAATTTCTGAACTACCTTCTTTTTCTGAAAAATATCCAAAATCTGTCCTTCCTAACAATTCACCATCCTTAGAATCCCTTCTTAAATCCACACTCCCCTTGTACGCATAGTCCGCATTATAGTTTGCCTTTATGTTTATAGATTGCAATCCAGTGTAGCTTACACCTTTGAACTGAATTATTGAATTATTGGCAATCGATCCTACGAGTTTTGCTCCAGCATTTTCCCAAATCCCTAGCCCCTCACTTATATCATCTGCATTCTCTGCTTCAAGTTTTGGCGCTGTAAATACTACCTTCTCAAGGGTAGATAAGTTGCTATTTTCTAAAGTGGGGCTTCCTTTGTCTAGATAGGATACCATCAAAACATATTGACCAGATTCTCCTGATTGATCATGTTCTAAAAATTCAACATTCCCAGTTAGGGCAAGTGACATTTCCTCATCTTTTACTTCATCCAAGGATAAGATATACTTAACCATCTCTTCCGTTTCTTCCATTTCCAATTGTGGGTGTGCGTTCATCATCTTGTCCCCCCAGATGCCATGACTACCCATAATAATGCTCTTTACTAAAGTATTCTGGTCCGCTATTGTATACTTTTCTGCGATCTCTAAATAACTTGGTCCATTTACTTTCTTATTTGTTGCGTGGCAGGCTTTGCAATCTGAATTATTTATAAGTGTCAGTCCAAGAGGCTCAGCATTCTTTTGGTGACCTATTGTTGCTAAGATTAAATCCTCCCCTTCTGGAATATAATTTAAACTCACTTTTACATTCTCCGACTTGATTGTGTTATCTGATGTCTTCCCATCTTCCATGTCTTCAACTTCAATTGCATATTTTATTTCTTTGCCTTTCCAATACGCAGTATTCTCTGTATCCAGTTTAATTTTGATGACAGGTGGCGCATTTCCAACTAATAATTTCTGGCTTGAAATGCTTTTTGCACTATAAATATCATTCACCTCCAAACCCACATCATACACAGCTTCTTTTTCAAAAGTATATTCCACTTCCTTAGAATTTGCGCCAAAAACAATTCCATCTATTGTCCACTTATAAGAAAGTTTGTCCTTATCATAATCCTCTGACTCATCAGCAGAGAACTTTACAGTTAATGGTGCTGCACCCACAAGCTTATCTGCCTTGAATTTTGCCAATGGAGGTCTATTGCCAGAGATATAACTCACCCTATTTAATCGTGCGTCCATATTTTGCGTATTCCAACTCTGGCCATATTCTAAAATATAAAGATTTCCATCCGTAGCGAATAACATATCCATAGGATGCGAATACTCTTTTCCTGGCATAAAAGGCTCCGCTTTTTGATAATTTTTATTTTCATCAAGTGTAACAATAAAAATCCAATCTCTCATCCACTCATAAACAAACAATTTGTCTTCAAAATAACTTGGAAAAGTAGATACACCTTCTGGGAAATCTGATGTATGAAATACAGGGCCTGCCATAGGGTTAACACCTCCCTTTCCTAACCATGGGAATTCTTCAGATCTATCATATGAAAACCAAATCATAGAAGCTTGGGCCGCTGGCAATTTCTCTATCCCAGTATTGTTAGGTGAATCATTTACTACATTATTTGGGTCAAATTTATTTCTTGATCGATTAGATGCAAAATCATAATCATTGTATACTTGATTATTTCCTCTTGTGTATGGCCAACCCCAATTCCCAGCCTTCTTAGCTTGGTTAAATTCGCCCATCCCCTTAGGCCCTCTTTCAGGGTCATCTAAGCCTGCGTCAGGTCCCACATCTCCCCAGTAGACAATTCCAGTTTTACTGTCTATTGAAAACCGAAAAGGATTCCGCAATCCCATTGCAAAAATCTCTGGCCTTGTCTTTTCTATTCCTTGTGCAAATAAGTTGCCTTCTGGTATACTGTAGGACCCATCATCTTCTGGTTTTATGCGCAATATTTTCCCGCGCAGATCATTTGTGTTTGCAGCAGAACGCTGAGCATCAAAATATGCTCTTTTAGGACGTTCGTCTATAGGCGCAAACCCTGAAGACTTAAACGGATTTGTATTATCACCTAATCCAATATAGAGCAATCCATCTGATCCAAATTCTAAAGATCCTCCACTATGGCAACATTCGCGATCTGTAGGCACTTCTAATAGAATCTTTTCCGAGTTGACTAATAATGAATCTTCAATTAAAGTAAACCTAGAAACATGTTGTTTTGAAATTTCTCCTGGAGCAGAATAACATAAATATATCCAGTTATTAGAATTATAATTTGGGTCAATGGCTAATCCGATCAGTCCATCCTCATTGCCATAAAATACATCAATGTTTGCAATACGTTTTGTCGCTTCAAGTGCAAAGTCATAATACTTTAACGCACCTCTTCTTTCAATAAATAAAATTCCCTTTCCTGGGATTTCATCTATCTCCATAGGCTCGTTTAGATTAAAATCTAGAACAGTATTACTAAATCTGCTTTCTTCTGGAATTAGGATCGTTGTTGCTAGATTGTAATTTAATTTTTTTTTTACTTGGACATATTGAATTCCTCCTAGCAGATGCTTTAAGAATCTTGGATCTTTAAAAGACTCTTCTGTGTGACCCATCCCTGTATAAAACGAACGCCCACCGTCGTATTCATGATACCATGACATAGGGTGCTGTCCCTCGTGCGTGCCTCCTTCGTATGAATTTTTATCCATTTCTATTAGTACATCTATTTCTGAATAGATGTCTTTGAAGTTATACCATTCATCTGTTCTAGTCCATGTATCCTCAGAAGCTAAAGTAGAGGCATGTGTTTTATTCAGAACATTCATCGTAGCTTCTTGGATCTTGGGATGTCCATTAAAGTAAGCACCTACTAATTTATTATACCAAGGCCAATCATACTCAGTATCTGTTGCAGAATGAATACCTACGAATCCTCCCCCTGCCTGAATGTATCTTTCAAATGCGGACTCTTGAATAGGGTTTAAAACATCGCCTGTAGTATTAAGGAATATGACCGCTGCACAATCTTTTAAAACAGCTTCAGTAAAATAGGATGCATCTTCAGTCGCCAGAATATCAAAACCATTCTCTTTTCCTAAAAGCTCTATAGCTTTAACCCCAGCTTCGATGGAACTATGCCTAAATTCTGCAGTTTTGCTAAAGACCAATACTTTAGGTCCCTTGCTCTCCTTGCAAGAAAACAGAAAAAGAGTGATAGTTAGAATAATAAATAGTTGGAATCGAATTGGCATATGTGTACTTATCCAACTAATATAGTTTTTCTTTTATTCTTTGAAAGCAAAGAAATGAATAAACCCATGATCTTAGAATTATTTCTCATATAGATTGCTCTTAATTGTTGTGCTAATCGTTGCACATACGACTACATTCTTTTACATGAATTTACAAACGTAAGTACACGATTAAATTACTACAATAAGAAAATTACATGTTCATATTCGCATTGATAATCGATCCCCTGTGGATCAAATTTTTGTTTACTCGTCCTGCGAAAGTGGGATACAAATTTTTTACTTATGAATGCAATAAAAAATCATGTACAACTCATCGGCAATCTCGGAAAAGATGTTGATCTTATCTCATCAGACAATGGGAAAAAGTTTGCACGTTTCACAATGGCCACAAACTCTTATTATAAAAATAAAGAGGGAGTAAAAGTCAATGATGTTCAATGGCACAATATTAAAGCCTTTGGAAATCAAGCTGAAACGATGGAACAGATCTTAAAAAAAGGATCTGAAGTGATCATCAATGGCAAACTTGCTTATTTCAATTATGTAGATAAGGACGGTGTCAAGAGATACATATCTGAAGTAGTTGTCAAGGATTTTATGGCTATTTCCAAAAAGGAAGAAACGCCATTTTAAAACATGCATCCACGGGAATCAGAACTATGTTCTGATTCCCTTTTTATTAGAAATTTCAATAAGAACAATATTGGATCCTAATGTATAATTTACTAGCACTAGGCTTGGGGCTAATTTATCTCAAGTAGTAGCAAAAAATTCTGCAATAACATTATCTGCAATCAACTTACCATCAGGAGTAAGCGTCAGAACCCCATTCTCGTCGCTTATCGTCTTAGCTAGCATTTGTTTTTCTAAAATTAGCTCAAAATTGCTACTAAAACTCTCAAACTCATTCTGAATCTTTTTAAGCTGGACTCCCCATTTAGTTCTGAAGCCTGTAAGCAAGTATTCATTGTATTTATCCTTGTCACTCAAAATTTCATTTGTACCAAAAGAGGAATTACTTTCTATTGCTTTGACATACGCATTGTTATCTGCAATATTCCAAGTACGTTGGTTCCCATCAAAAGAATGGGCTGAGGGACCAAAGCCTAAGTATGGTTTTGCTTTCCAATAATTCGTATTATGGACTGCATATTTCTTGTCTTTACAATAATTTGAAATTTCGTATTGCTCAAAACCCTCTTCTTCCATTTGCTCCATTAATAAGGTAAACTGAAGTGCTTGCTTACTATTATCCAATTTTTCTAAGTCTCCCTTTTCAATAAAGGCATGCAAAGCTGTCTTTTTCTCGACAGTCATCCCATAAACAGACAAATGCGGAATATCCATTTGGACGGCCTCATTAATATTTGTAAGTAACATTCCAGCTGTTGTGGTATGTCCTCCATAAATAAGGTCAATTGAAAAATTTTTAAACTTTGCCTTTTTGATAAGTTCTATACTCTTATAAGATTGAGCACTATTATGAGATCTATTCATATAGACTAAATCTTCATCAAAAAATGACTGCACTCCTAGGCTGAACCTATCAACACCTATTTCTTTCCACATCGAGAGATGCTCAAGTGATATGTCATCAGGATTTGCCTCAAGAGTAAATTCTTTTAGATCGCCGAGATCAAAACAGGCCGACAAATGCTTCAAAAGCTTTTCAAAACTCTCCTGAGAAATAAGTGATGGTGTTCCTCCACCTAGGTATAAAGTCTCTATTTTCTTATCCTCTAAAAAGTCTTTTCTGAGGTTTATTTCCTTACATATAGCATCCACCACGGCTGCTTCCCTATCTAAGTTTGTAGAAAAGTGAAAATTACAATAATGACAAGCTTGCTTACAAAAGGGAATATGTATATAGATGCCAGCCATAATTATTTCTTCAAGTTTTGTAATAACTTAAAACTCGCAGAGTTGTAGCGTTTAATTTTACCATAATGGTTCTTAATCCCTCCAAAGCGTTTACGCACCCTTTCTACGTTTTCTAACATGGAGCCTTCAAAGTCAAATTCATTTAAACCTAAATGCTCAGAGGCATACTTAATTGCTTGCCAGGTTAAAAATATACCAGAGCCACTTTTTCTCAAAGATATATCATCACCAGCCATATGAAAATATGCCGTCTTCTCATCCCATACTAATAATGCCACACTGTGCGTATTCATTTCTTTATCTCTTGCAAAAAGTAAGGTAGCCATCTTTCTTTCTAACAAATTTAAAATATGACTTTTTAACAGTTCTGTTTTCACAGGATACTGGATTCCTTGCCTTATAAATGATTGGTGATGAACAGAAAGGAATTCTTCAACTGTCCCCTCAAGAGATATTTGCAACTGACTCTCTGCCTTTTTTAACTTGTTATTCCTGTAATCTGGATATATTTTTTTAAAAATGGTTTCCAGATCCTGAATTCCTTCAATTCTATAGCTGTATTGTTCAATAAAATTCTCTTTCCAAGACTCAGGTAAATCTTGCGCAGCTATATTGTAATAAAAGTTTTGTTCGAAATAGGCTACGTTTGGAATCTTTGAGAGGAGTTCATTTATCACTTTTTTACGATCAGAGCAATTTGAAGCGAGCAAGGGCCCCATCCATTTAATCATTGGTGGATGGCAGATGTATTTATATGCCAATTTCTGCTTGATATAATATGGGAGGAGACCTACTAACTGAGTTCCTTCATAAACAGAAACGAGTTCAAGTTTCCCTTCCTTACACGCATTTTCTAAAACAGCAAGTTTTTGGTGAAAAGGAACAAAGTTCTCTTCTTCATATCTTTTATATTCTTGCCTCTGCTTCTGATTCATTTAAGCATTATTACATGGATTCCGTCTCTGACAGGTAGTATAAAATTCTCTACTCTGTCATCCTCACTAACTTCCTTGTTGAAGGCATCAAGAATTTCTGTGCGCTCATTTTTCTTTTCTTCCAATACTTTCCCACGCCAAAGAATATTATCTGCAAGCATCAAACTACCAGATGGTAATCTATCTATCAATAATTTATAATACTTCTGGTACTCTTTCTTCCCTGCATCTATGAAAACCAAATCAAAATCTAAGTTCATTTCTGGAAGAAGTTCCAATGCATCTCCTTCAAGTAAGTCTATTTGATCTTTATACTCTGACTTCGCAAAAAACTCGCGCGCAATGTGAAGGTATTCTCCATCTTTTTCTATTGTAACAATTTTACCTCCATCCACTAATCCCTCCGCTAAACACAATGTTGAATACCCAGTAAATGTACCTATCTCTAAAATCTTTTTAGGGGATTTGAGTTTTGAAAGAAAGGATAATATTCTGCCTTGCAGTTTTCCAGAAATCATATCAGGATCTCTAGTTTTTAAGTGCGTCTGCCTTTCCAGATCTATTAAAAGAGCTGACTCAGGCGTACTTAATGCACTAGAGTATTTCCATATCAATTTATTCAGCAACATCTAAGTCCTGTTTGTTACGTGAAGATACTAATGGGAATATAAGAACAACAATTAGAATTAATAATACACCCAAATAAAACTTAGGATCAAGTTCTTTATGCTGCCCAAGAAGCAGGGCTGCCAATAGAATGCCATAGACAGGCTCCAAATTTACGATAAGTGTGCTGGTAAAAGCTGATAATTTATTCAATGCCTTCATAGACAAAACAAAAGGAAGTGTAGTACATAATAATGCAAGAACTAGAATATAAAAGCCATCAGTTGATGAAGGAATAATGCTGAATTCTGTTTTTAGGGCTATCCAAGGTAAAAACAAGCATAAAAACAAAAGGCCTGAAGCAAGTTCTATGAGTGAAATTTCCAATTCCTTGCCTTCTACAATATACTTCTTGTTGTAGGATGTAAATACTGCTGCTAGAAAGGAGGCACACAATCCTACCCATATACCTTTTTGCATAGAGAGTTCTGTACTGTCAACTATGAAGTACATTCCAGGTAATACAAGGAGCCCAAAAAATATTTCTTTTGCAGAAACTTTCTTAGAAACAACAATAGGTTCAATGATGGAAGTAAAAAATGAGCTTGTGGCCATACAGATGAGAGCTATTGAGGCATTTGCATATTTTATGGAGCCGTAAAAACATATCCAATGCAAGGCAATACATACTCCTATCCAAGAGTAAACCTTAATATTTTTAATGTTTTTTAAAGATGACTTAGCAAAACGCAGTATAATATAGAGGCTCAAAACAGTGATTAAAACACGCCACCAAACGAGTAGTACAGCGGGCATTTCAATGAGTTCTCCTAGAATAGCAGTAAAGCCCCAGAGGAAGACTGAGAAATGTAATTGCATGTAAGCAAGAAACTTGTCTGATTTGTTAAACAAGGGCAAGGAATTATGATAAGTATTTTGCATAGTTAGGACAAAATCACTGTCTAAACTAATATTTATATTACTTTTGGGGCATAATTACAATACAGCTATGGTATTATCAAAAGGAGACAAAGCGCCAAGTTTCACATTAAGAGACACGGAGAAAAACGAAGTAAGCTTGACAGATTATTCTGGAAAGAAATTATTACTCTTATTTTTTCCGCTCGCATTTACTTCAACGTGTACAGAAGAACTTTGTGGAGTTAGGGACGATGCTAAACTTTACGATGATTTAGATGCAAACGTTCTCGCAATTTCTGTTGACTCTTTATTTACCTTAGGTAAATTTAAAGAAGAACAAAAGTATAACTTTCCACTATTATCAGATTTTAACAAAGATGTTTGTCGCTCATATGGAACCTTATATGAAACTTTTGTATTAGATATGAAGGGAGTCTCTAAAAGAGCTGCTTTTGTTATTGATAAAGATGGCAAAGTTAGGTATGAAGAAATCTTGGAAAATGCAGGAGAATTACCGAACTTTAATGCTATTAAAGAAGCCCTAGGGCAAGTTTAAGCTATTACACACCTTTAAAAATTAGAAATGAGTAAACTATCGACTATAAGCGATTCAAATGAACTACTTCTCGAAGAAAGGATACATGTAGGTAATCAAACAGCACAATTAATTGTCTTTAATGATGACTACAATACATTTGATTGGGTAATACAATGTTTTATTGAAGTTTGCAATCACAGCTACGAGCAGGCTGAGCAATTATCAATGATCGTGCATTTCAAAGGAAAAGCTTCAGTTAAATGTGGATCAAAACAAGAATTAAAGCAAATGAAAGACGAATTAGTTGATAGAGGTCTTTCAGCAGTTATCGAAACATTAGTGGAAGATTAATAAGAAATATTATTTAGATTAAAGGCATAACTTAGTTATGCCTTTTTTTATTTCAACTCATATCAAACTATTCCCACATCCCTACCTAGCAGATGAAGATGGCTTTTTAGCCATTTGCAATGATTTAAGTCCAGAGCGCATGCTCATGGCATATCAATTTGGCATATTCCCTTGGTATTCTGAAGGAAATCCTGTCTACTGGTTTTTTCCCTCACCACGATGTGTTCTAAAACCCTCAGAGGTAAAAGTTTCAAAAAGTATGCGCAGCTATTTTAACCAAAATAAATTTCGCATCAGCATAGACACTGCATTTGAAAATGTTCTCATACAATGCAGAGATATTCCTAGAAACGAACAAGAAGGCACATGGTTAACTAAGGATCTGATGAAGTCTTTACTACAACTGCATGAGTTAGGCTATGCACATTCGGTTGAAGTCTGGGATGGAGCTGAATTGGTGGGAGGATTATATGGCCTTTCCATTGGCAAGGTTTTTTTTGGAGAATCTATGTTTGCCCACAAAGCGAATGCCTCTAAATACGGTTTTATTTCTCTATGTAAACTTTTAGAGCAAAAAGGCTTTACATTAATTGATTGCCAGCAAGAGACGGAGCACATAAAAAGCATGGGAGCATCTACAATATCTAAGCAGGAATTCCTATCCAAATTAAAAACCAACGTTTTTCATGAAACCCAAGCATACAAATGGACAGATTGGACTGTTGACAATGGGATAAAGAGTTAATAATACAATTTCTTATGTTTGCATATTGCATAGATAGATAAATGATAGAGACTAAAAAATTTATATTATCCAATGGATTGAAGGTCGTGTTGCATTGCGATAAGAGTACACCTCTCGTTGCTGTTAATGTGTTGTATAACATTGGTTCCAAGCATGAGGAGCCATCAAAAACTGGTCTCGCCCACCTTTTCGAACATCTTATGTTTAGTGGATCAAAAAACGCTAAAGACTTTGATACACCTATCCAAAATGCCGGTGGTGAAAACAACGCTTTTACGAATTCTGACATGACCAACTTCTATTCTATCGTACCAGCAAATAATCTTGACATTCTGTTATGGTTAGAATCTGATAGGATGTCTGATCTTGTCATTACAAAGGAGAGTCTTGAAATTCAAAAAAGCGTTGTCATTGAGGAATTTAACGAAACCTGTCTAAATGAGCCCTATGGAGATTTGTGGCATCATCTTTCTTCATTAGCCTACAAGAAACATCATTATCAGTGGCCCACAATTGGAAAAGTTCCAGAACATATTTCTCAGGTAAAGCAAGATGATGTAATGGAGTTCTATCGCAATAATTACAACCCCTCAAATGCTATTTTAAGTATAGCTGGCAATATCGATTATGATTTGACTATTAAAAAGGTTAAAAAATGGTTTGGGCAAATAGATGGCAAGGCGCAAGAAAAGAAGGAAATTCCGCAGGAGCGCAAGCAGCTTAATTTGAATGAACAAAGACATGTTTCTAAAGTGCCAAATACCGCGCTCATTTTCTCATTTCATACCGTAGGGAGGAATCACCCAGATTACTTTGCCACAGACCTTGTATCAGACGTTCTGAGTCATGGGAGATCTTCTCGCTTTTATACAAATCTATATAAACCAAATAAGTACTTCCAAAGCATTGATGCTTATATCACTGGTACAATAGATCCTGGCTTACTTGTCATTGATTCTAAATTACTTCAACATGAACAGTTAGATCAAGCAAAGCAAAGTATTTGGGATGAAATCGATTTACTTATAGGAGAAGGGATTTCAGAAAACGAATTGCAAAAAGTAAAAAACAAAGCTATAAGCAATATGGCATTTTCAGAAATGTCTGTATTGAATAAGGCGATCAATTTAGGATACTATGAATTGTGTGGTGATGTAGATCTCATTAACAAGCAAGTAGATTTATTTAATGCTGTCCAATTAGATGATATAAATAGACTTGCAAAAGAGACATTACAAAGAGAGAATTGTTCTATTCTTGTCTACGGACCAGAATAAAATCAGAGATCTAAGAAATGCCCATTCTCATATATCTTTTCCCCATCAGCTAAAATTTGTCCTTTACGCATTGATGAAATCATATCCCAATGAATAGACGACTCATTTCTTCCGCCGGTATTAAAATAGGATTGACCTAGAGCCATATGAATCGTTCCTCCAATTTTTTCGTCGAATAATATATTCGCCGTTGGTTCCTGAATATTATAATTTGTACCTATTGCCACTTCACCAAACATTCTTGCACCTTTGATTTCCATGATTTCGTTTAAGAGCTTCTCACCCTTTACCGCATTCCATTTCTTAACGATCCCATTTTCTACCCACAGTGTTATGCCTTGTACTGGATGTCCCATAAAAACTGAAGGATAATCAAAATGTACAACTCCATTTACACTGTCTTCAACGGGACCAGTGAATACTTCTCCAGAAGGCATATTATTTCTCCCGTCAGAATTAATCCAGACTCTATCTTTTACTGAAAACTCAATGTCGGTTTTTTCTGATTTATATTGGATCTTATCTTTTTGATTAAGCAGATCAACTATTTGTTGTTGGCTTGCTCTTATCTTCTCCCATTCTTTAGCTGGGTCCTCAGCAAACAAGTGACAGGCATTGAATACAAATTTCTCATAGTCCTCCAGTGACATCTTTGCCATTTGGGCTGCTGCCTGGGTGGGCCACTGGCAAAGTGTTCTTTTCAGTGAACCTTCAGAAGTCCGTTTATTGTAATGACTTTGAATAGGACGAAGAGCTTCCTTCCTCTTTTTTATTTTTTCTTTATCAATTGATATATTTTCCATCAGATTGTAAGGAGCTCTGATAGTTAAAAATGCATCAAATTTATTCACTGCTAATTCATAGAGATAGGAAGGCTTTTTTAGCAGTTCATCTGATGCTTCATTTAGGAAAATCTTATACTTCTCGCGAAAGTCCATATCCACATCCACTTCTACACCACATTTCGTTGCTTCTCTAAAAACCTCGCGTACCAGTGGTTCTGCTAAAAATGTAGAACGAATTAGTAGTTTTTCTCCCTTTTTTAAATCAAGACTATAGTGAACGAGTAGTTTTGCATATTTCTCAACAAAAGTCATTGGCAAGTATTATAATTTACCTATGAAGTTACCAATGTTTTGAAATAAACGGATACCTAACATCGTATTCTTTTGCTACAATTGTTTTAAGAGTTTCTCTCAGTTGTGGTACATTTTCTCCAGTGGCTGCGCTGATGAAAATTACATCAGAATTATAGTTGTTTTTTAGTTTCTCAGCGAGTTCCTTTAATATCTCGTCCTTTGCATCTTGTTCTAAATATGCATCAAAATATCGTTTCCGGTAAGCATCCATCTTGTTAAATACTAATAATGTGGGCTTTTCTCCTACTTCCAATGAGAGGAGTGTTTTATTTACAGTATCAATATGGTCTTCATACGCAGGATGTGATATGTCTACAACATGCAATAGAATATCGCTTTCGCGGACCTCGTCCAGCGTTGACTTAAAGCTCTCTATTAAGTGGTGGGGCAACTTTCTAATAAAGCCTACCGTATCTGACATAAGAAAGGGCATTCTATCCAAGACTACTTTTCGCACTGTAGTATCCAAAGTTGCAAATAATTTATTCTCTGCAAAGACGTCCGACTTACTTAAGACATTCATCAGAGTAGACTTTCCTGCATTTGTATAACCCACTAAGGAGACTCTTATTTGTTGTCCTCTGTTTTTTCTTTGCGTCGTATTCTGTTGGTCTATTTTTATTAATTTCTTTTTAAGCAATGCAATCTTATCCCTTACAATCCTTCTATCCGTTTCTATTTCCATCTCTCCAGGTCCTCTCATCCCAATTCCCCCTTTTTGCCTTTCCAAGTGAGTCCACAAGCCCCTCAATCTGGGAAGTAAATACATCATTTGCGCAAGTTCTACCTGAGTTCTAGATTGTGCAGTCTGTGCTCTGCTTGCAAAAATATCTAGTATTAAGGAAGACCTATCTATGATTTTAATTTCCCATTCTTTTTCTAGTACATTGGTTTGCGAGGGCGAAAGATCATCATCGAAGATTGCCATAACGATATCATTTTCCTCAATATATTCGCCTATTTCTTCCATCTTACCCTTTCCAACAAATGTCTTTTTATTTGGGTGGTCCATTTTCTGCATAAAGCGTTTCTTGATCTTTGCTCCTGCAGTTTTAGCAAGAAATTCCAGCTCATCTAAAAACTCTTTTACCTGTTCTTCTTTTTGCTCTCGCTTGATGACACCAATAATTACAGCCTTTTCAATTCCTCTTTTAATTGATGGACCTTTATGTTTTCCTACTTTCCAGTTATCACTCATATCCTTTTATTTTTTTAACCAATGTATGGGATTCAGTTTTTCTTTCCCTTGCCAAACTTCAAAATGCAATTCATCTTGAACTGAGCCTATCACTGTTCCTTGCTTCAATTTATCACCAGCGCGAACATTTGCAACAACTATTTTAGAGTATACAGTATAATAATTTCCGTGTTTAACAATGATCATAATACCCTTATCCGATAGTTTCTTTCTTCCTATCACCTCACCGTCAAAGACTAATTTTACTGTATTATTTCCAGCTCCATTCATGTCTATTCCATTATTCAATACTTCTACGTTTTTGAGCGAAGGATGTGGATGCTTTCCGTAATGACTTGTTACAAGAGCATTTTCAATTGGCCAGATGAGACTGCCCTTTTTGGCTTTTGTTAGATTTGGTTTGAATTCACCTGTCCCAGAATCATTGATTGTGGTATTTTCACTTTGTGCATTTATTAAGCTCTCTATTTCTTTTCGCCGCTTTTTCTTTTCCTTTTTTTGTTTATCCAGATCAATTTTCACTTGATCCGCATTCTTCTTTAAATTAGAAAGCAGCTTCTCTTTATCTTCATTCTCCTTTTCTATTTGTTTGGAATGCATATTTGCAGTTTGCAATAATGATTCTTTATCTGCTATTCCTCTATTTAAAGTTCCCATGGTCTCTTCCAAACTATTAAGATTCTTATATAGCTCATCTCTTTGCTTCCCAAGAAAATCTTTGTACTGTTTAGAAAATATCCATCTTTTGTATCCTTCAAGAAGAGTTTTGGATGATAGAATGTAAGACCATCTTTGCTCGGACATGGACTGTAAATAATTCAGCTTGAGCAATTTACTATACTGTTTTCTTAAATCTCCTAATTTAGCATTGATTGCATTGACCTTTATATTTAATGAATCAATTTCAGAATCCATTTGTATTTTTTGTTCGCCAATATTCCCTATAAGTGTTTTACGTTTCTCAATTTTTGATTCAAGTAGTCTATAGTTTTTAGTAGTTGCTGAAATCTCTTTATTGCTTGTGTCAATGACCTTGCTTATCTTCTCAATACTTTGGATGAGATCCTCTTTAGAATGCCCAATCTGTCCAAGCATATTAAAACTTGGCACCAGCAAACAGAACAGTACGACATAGATCCTATGTACGCTTATATCGTGACGGTATTCCAAATGGAGTTTTTTTAGGTATATCAATTTCTAATTCAGAGATCTCAAGACGAAGAAATATATTTTCATCATTCCTCAATGGGATGGAATATTCTCTAAAATAACAAAAGTCATCTTCTTTTCTGCAATCATCAAAATAGAGATTAATTTTCTTGCCTTGATTATCAATGATTGTATAATCAGAAATTGTATTTAAGAAGAGTGGAACTATGTATTTATACATCATATCCCCATCCGTGAATTCAAAAAGATACCCTGTGCTATCTAGGCTCATTTCCAATTCTGATGAATCTTTGGGTAATGCAACATTGCCCACAAGCCAATTCTGCAGTCGGTCAAAATTCAAGTCTGTATCATACCTTGAGGATAAGTCATCCCAATAGGAAACTGAATATGTTTTTTCCAATCTATTCAAAACTACTATGCTATCCCTGTTCATAGATAATCTGAATCCTTCAACACTATATTTCTTAAGGGTCATCCATATCGTGCTATCTTTTTTTATACGAATGTAGGCTGTACCTGATTCTGAATCATATGGGTCAGAATATTTCAATTTTGCTTTAGCGCAAAACCATTGATATTCAATATTATGTTCTTTTAGGATTTTGATCGCTGAAGATTGCGTATTCTGTTCTGTTCTAAGATCTTGGGCAAGTTTTTTGCTTTTGCATGATATGCAAAGAATCATTAATAAGCAGAAATAAAGACTCCTACGACTTAAGGACATCAAGTTTTTCTTTGATCTGAGTGGAATAAAAGCCTTGAGAAAAAGCAGAATTCCAAAACCTTACAGCTTCTCCAAATTCTTTTTTACTCTCCATGATATCACCCATTAATTTTAATATTTCTGGGTCAACGATTTTTTCTTTACCGTATAATTCCTCGACTTTTTTTATAGCCCCATCTGCATCTTTCTCCACATGTAACTTGTGCGCTTCAAGACTATTCATTTGTTGTTGTTTAACCGCAGAACCTGTAGACACTAAAAGTCCTTCTGCCATCAGCCCATTCAATACATTCATCTTTTTTCCATAAATAGCTGCGAGTGATGCATAATAAAAAGCAGAGAATTCATTTGGAAACAGATCCATACAATCATAAGATACTTTTGCTAGCTCCTCATATGATTCCGTATAATATAAAGTGCGCATAAGTTGTTCCCATACTTGAAATACGTTATCTCTTAAATCAAGAGTAACTTTATATTCTTTCTTTGCCTCTTCTAATTGTCTAGAATTAAAATAGAAGTCCCCAAGAATAGAATGCACCTTGGCTTCATTTGGGTATAGATTTTTGAGCGAACTTAAGATATCAACTAAAGAAACATTATAGCTATCTGATTTATCCAGAGGCATTTTTTCAATATATGGGATGAGCTCTTTTATTTTCGCATCCAGCTCAATATTTTCATTTTCTATAAGCGGTTTTATCGCTCTGAAGTAGGTGCTTTCATCTACTTTCTCAATATCACCACCTACGCTGGCCAAGTTTGCAACTGGATTATCAGGATCTAGGTCGAGGACTTTAGCGTAATACTTTCCTGCAGCTTTTTTATTCTTAGATTTTTTGTAGAAGGAAGCTACTCTGAGCAGGTATTCAATATTTTGAGGTTCAGAATTGCTTAAAGCCAAAAGGGTTTGCTCAATTCCATACATGTCCCTGTTCAATTTTAGAATTTCTATTTTCCTACCCGCTAGATCTTTATCAAACCCAAACAGTTTTTCTTCTCTGTCCAAAATTTCTAATGCTGCGTCAGCATCTTGCAAATAGACAGCATTATCAAATAATTTTTTGTAGTGATTTTGATTTTTTGGTTCTAAGCTTATGAGCTTTTCTAAGCTCGTGTGTCGCTTAGAAAAATTTTCTCCTTGCTCTTCAAAGTCAGCTTTTAATTCCCAATATCTAATTTGATCTGGATTAAACTTAAGCGCTTTTTCCATGTTCTTTGTTGCCAGATCCAATTTTTCCAAGTTCCAATATGCAATTGCGAGTTCATAATAGATAACATCATTATTGGATTGCGAGATTAAGATTTTCTCAAGCAGCTCAATTTCTTTTTCATATTTGCCACTTAGCTTTAATGAGATTGCCTCAATAAACTCAGTTTGTGTGCCTACATCTGTTTCAGAGTAAATACCCGGTTGTGCCTGTGTGCTTACAGAAAAGTAAAAAATGGAAAGAAAACCAATAACTAAATGTCTCATATATATCTACAAGGTGCAAATTTAAACGAAATAGGTGGAAATTGATTGCTATTTCACTACTCTATAACAGTTATCTTCATAGTATTCGTCCTAAACCTCTTATGGATAGGCATACTAGCCGTATTTACCACTACATCTCCAATTTTCAACAATTTTTTAGATTTTAAAATTTCAGAAAAATCAGAAATTGTTTCATCTGTGGTAGAAAACTTGTCATAATGGAAGCATCGTACACCCCAAATCAGGTTCATTGTTGCTAACATAGGTTTGTGATGGGAAAATATATAAATAAGGCTTTTAGGCCTATAGCTACTGACCTTGAATGCTGTATAGCCAGAGACCGTTACTCCAATAATTGCCTTGGCTTTGATTTCCTCAGCTAATTTAGCAGCATTAATACATACTGTATCAGAAAAATAGGTTTCAGATTTTCTATTTGGCTTAGGTCTCTTGCTTTGCAACTCATAGTGTTTCTCAGCCTCAAAAATGATCTTATTCATGGCTTCCACTACTCTTACAGGGTGTTTCCCTACCGCAGTTTCCCCACTCAGCATCACGGCATCTGTACCATCTAGTACAGCATTTGCCACATCTGTTATTTCTGCTCTTGTAGGACTAGGATTGTTGATCATACTTTCCATCATCTGTGTTGCAACAATAACAGGTTTTGACTTTTGAATACATCGTTTGATAATATCTTTTTGAATAGCAGGAAGTTTTTCCATAGGTAGTTCTACACCCAGATCTCCTCTTGCAATCATAACCGCATCAGTAGCATCTATAATCTCTTTACGGAATGTTATAGCAGAAGGCTTTTCAATTTTAGCTATTACTTTAGCGTGATGTTTTTTCTTAGCGATCCTTTTCTTTAAGTCATAAATGTCATCAGCTGAACGTACAAAAGAAAGTGCTATCCAATTTACAGGATGTTTTAAAATGAACTGAAGATCTTTAATATCCTTAGGTGTCATTGAAGGCAGTTGCACTTCAGTATCAGGTAAGTTTACCCCTTTGTTTGATGATAATATTCCTCCATGTAATACTTTAAGAGAAACTTTAGATTTTTTATCTGTTTTTACCACTTCTAGAACGATCTTTCCATCATCTACCAAAACACGCTCTCCTACTTTCACATCTTTGGCCATTCTTTCATAGCTCATGTATATTTTCTTCATTGTTCCAATACACTTTGTATTGACTAAATGAATCACGTCGTTCTTTTTAAGTTCTAAGGCATTATCTTCTATTTTCCCTACTCTAAGTTTTGGACCTTGCAGGTCAGCCAGTATCCCAATATGAATATCATGCTCTTGATTTATTTTAATAATTCTATCAATGACATCCTTATGATCCTTGTGAGCACCATGAGAAAAGTTTAATCGAAAGACATCTACACCTGCCTTTACAAGGCTCAATAAGGTCTCGTAGCTGCTGCTGGCTGGACCAATGGTGGCAACGATCTTTGTCTTCTGTGAGTTTTCAATTTTTATTTTCTTCAATCTAATATGATTTTATGGCTTCGTGTAATAACAACAATAATCAAGCCTAATAGGACTTTTAGGTGGGTTGAGGGCGCAATTGTCGGAAAAATAAAGAGAAAGAATGAATTATTTTGCAATAATATGTTTTAATAAGGGTGAAACGATCATTCCTATATTTTTTTCATTGCCAAAAAAGTATGTATTTTTTTGGTTTATCGGTGCCTATTAGGTTATTTTGCGGCACTTAAAACAAACAATTTATTATGTCAAGCATTGCTGAAAAAGTAAAACAAATCATTATCGACAAGCTAGGAGTAGATGAATCAGAGGTCACGAACGAAGCGAGCTTTACAAATGATCTAGGAGCTGATTCCTTAGATACAGTAGAGTTAATAATGGAATTTGAAAAAGAATTTGATATTTCTATTCCAGATGAACAAGCTGAAACCATCTTAACAGTTGGTCAGGCGGTAGACTACTTGGAAAGTCAAGGAAAATAATAATTTTCTTTTTTAAGATAATTTACATCCACAAGCCTGTATGGGTTTGTGGATTTTTTTTTCGTTATCCCTCAAGAAAAGGATAAATTCGCTTTATGAACAGAGTAGTAGTAACAGGTCTAGGAGCTCTAACTCCAATAGGAAATACCTATTCAGAGTATAAGGACGGGCTACTTGCTGGAAAGAGCGGCGCAGGACCTATCACAAAATTTGACCCTACACACTTTAAAACACGGTTTGCTTGTGAGCTTAAAGACTTTGATATTGAGAAATACATGCATAAGCGTGAGGGACGTAGGTTAGATCCATTTTCGCAATACGCATTAGTTGTTGCAGATGAGGCTATGAAAGACAGTGGTCTTGATTTAGAAAAAATTGATCTAGATACATCTGGAGTTATATGGGGAAGTGGAATAGGTGGTTTTAAAACCATTGAAGATGAAGTTACCAGTGCAGCCTTGAGTACAAGTGATACACCTAGGTATTCTCCATTTCTTATACCAAAATTAATTGCAGATATAGCACCAGGACATATATCCATGAAGTTTGGGTTTAGGGGATTGAACTACGCAACAGTTTCTGCTTGCGCTTCCGCATCTCATGCAATTATTAATGCTTCAGATTACATACGCATAGGCAGAGCAAAAATTATTATCTGTGGAGGTAGCGAAGCTGCTATAACCAAAGCAGGAATTGGCGGATTCTCATCTATGAAAGCCTTATCAGAGAGAAATGATGATCCTCTAACAGCTTCAAGACCATTTGACGCGAATAGAGATGGTTTTGTATTGGGCGAAGGCGCGGGTGCACTTGTATTAGAAGAATACGAACATGCAAAAGCACGTGGTGCAAAAATTTATGCAGAAGTTGTAGGCGTAGGAATGACATCAGATGCACATCATATTACAGCTCCACACCCAGAGGGTTTGGGCGCTAAGAATGTTATGGAAGCTGCATTAAAAGATGCAAAGATTTCTCCTGACAAAATAGACTACTTAAATGTACATGGCACATCTACTCCACTGGGTGATATTGCAGAACAAACTGCAATCCTGAGAGTTTTTGGCGAACATGCCTATAAATTAAATATAAGTTCCACAAAATCTATGACAGGCCATTTACTAGGCGCTGCGGGTGCTGTGGAGGCAATTGCAGGGCTTATTGCGGTGCAGGAAAATGTAATTCCGCCTACAATTAATCATTTTAACGATGATGAGGCCATTGATAACAAATTAAATTTTACCTTTAATCAAGCTCAAGAACGAAAAATAAATTTCGTTGCGAGCAACACATTCGGTTTCGGAGGACATAATACAACTGTGATTTTTAAACGGTTTATTAGCTGAGTGTAAAATAAGTGAGAAAATTTTATAACTATTATTTCAGTCCTGAAAAGGACTTAGCACGTAGCTTAAATTCTATTTTAGGCTTTACCCCTTCTAATTTAAAATTGTTCAAAAAGGCTTTTTATCATAAGTCAATGAATAATTTAAACAATGAGGGCACTAAGGGAAACAATGAACGACTAGAGTACCTGGGCGATTCAATCTTATCTACTATTGTAGCAGAGTATCTCTACAAAAAATATCCAAATCAAGACGAGGGCTTTCTAACGAAGATGCGTTCCAAAATTGTTAAGCGTCACACTTTAAATGCTATTGCAGATAGGATGGGCCTTGATATTGTCCTTTCAAAATATATGAGCGGCAAGATGAGTCATTCCATGATGGGAAACGCATTAGAAGCATTAGTAGGAGCGCTCTATTTAGAAATGGGTTACACGCGCACAAGAGACTATTTTATTTCTAACATTCTGATGAAATACTTAGACATCCATGAATTAGAAAATAAGGATGACAACTATAAAAGTAGACTTCTAGAATGGTGTCAAAAAAACGACAAGGATGTAAGCTTTAAACTTCTTAAAAAATACAAATTTGACAAGCGTGACCGATTCCAAGTTGCCGTCCTTGTAGACGGTAAGGAAGTGTCTACTGCAGAAGACTTTAATAAAAAAGCAGCTGAACAGCATGCTTCAAATACAGCAATCAAGTCACTAAATATTATTTCAGAATAAATGGATTCACTTACGCAAATTGTTTTGGGCGCTGCGGTGGGCGAGGTATGTCTAGGCAGGAAGATAGGAAACAGAGCAATGTTATGGGGAGCTGTAGGTGGTACCATTCCTGATCTGGACATCATAGGGAATTTGTTTTTGGGCGAGGCAGAAGCATTGGCTTTTCACAGAGGCATTTCACATTCCGTTACTTTTTCCATTATAGGGGCTGTTGCTTTTGGATGGCTAATAGATAAATTATACAATACAAAGAGTAGGCATTGGACAGAGACAATTCTCTCTATTGGAATTTATTGTTTCGGCTTGTTATTTGTTTCTGGGATAGTTGTGGTCATAGGTCCCTCCGTGAAGTTTTTCACTATTCCATTGATGCTTGCCATAGGAGCATTTGGTATTTGGCGAATCAGAAAAGATTTATTTATACGTAGAGATAATTTTGAAAAACCAAGTGTGCGTGACTGGCAATTCATGATGTTCTGGGCATTGTTTACGCATCCCATATTAGATTCATTTACGTCTTACGGTACGCAATTATTTGCTCCATTCACAAACTATAGAGTTGCATTTAATAATATTTCAGTAGCGGACCCTTTGTATACAGGTCTCTTCTTGATAGGCCTTATCACAGCATCATTTTTTGCACGAAATTTAGGAAAAAGACGGTTTTGGAATTACTTGGGAATTGGATTGAGTAGTGCTTATATGCTATTCACTGTTTATAACAAACTGAAGGTGGACAAGGTGATGGAATCCACAATAGCAGCTGAAAACTTAGAAAGTACAAAGTATATGACCAGTCCTAGTATTTTAAATAATATCCTCTGGTCTGGCACTGCAGAAACAGATAGTTTCTTTTATCATGGGCAGTATTCATTACTGGATAAAGAAAAAGCATTTAAACTAAACAAGGTCCCAAAAAACCATAAGCTTCTTGCTGATGCTAAAGCGGATGATAAGACCATTAATATTTTAAAGTGGTTTTCAAAAGAGTACTATACTGTCCTGCGAAGATCTGATGGAGGATTACAATTCAACGATATGCGCTATGGGACCTTTCGTGGGGATTCTTTTGGCGAGAATGATTATATCTTTAGGTTTGTTCTTGAAAAAGGAGAAGATGGTTATTATCAGATGCTAGATGCAGAAGGAGGACCACCAGATGATGTAGATCAGGGAGCAATGGCAACAGATTTATGGAATCGCATCAAAGGAATCTAAGTTTTTGATTGCCTTTCTAGATCTATTATAATATCAAGGATAATGATGATACACAAGATGAGCTTGTAATCAAAGTCAGCACGAATAGCTGTTCCATAAGTATCTTTAGAAAAGATCGTGCGTTGTCTTGAAATTTTTGCAATTTCTATATCCTCATATTCTATTACATAATCATTCTTCCACATGTTACCGCGCAGGGTTAATGTACCGTGATTCGTTGTTTCTATACTAAAGCTTTTAGTGAACAAACTTGAATCCCTCGTAAGGACTGCTTCTACAATTGTATCTTTAACAACATAATATTCTTTATTAAACAAGCCTTCCTTTGTAATTTGGTAGGTACTCTCTTTAGCCAAACCTGTTTTTGTGTAGAATCGTAGTTCTTTTGCCTTTGAAAATATTTGCCCCTTTGCTTCTGCAACTAATGTTCTCTTCTCATCAAATATTTTGTAATCACTTACAAATAAGCCTTCTTCTTCAATAGCAAATTTTTCAAACTTGAGTTCCTGCATCTTGATTGAGTTTAATCGTATGCATGACTTCTTCCAATTTATAATAATTAGCAGGAGCCATTTGACAAAGTGGAAGTCTTACATCGTTTGTAGAAAGCCCTAGGATTTGCAATGCTGATTTGATGCCTACAGGATTTCCTTCAATGTATAACCATTTATGTAAGTCATAAGTTTTGTAATTCCATTCTCTTGCAGAAACATAATCTTCTTTCAATGCATAGTTGATCATCCCTGAAAATTCTCTAGGAAATGCATTTGCAATTACAGATATAACGCCCTCTCCTCCTACTGCCACCATAGGAAGTGCAACTTCATCGTCACCAGAAGTAACTATGAAGCCTTCAGGTCTGTTTTTGATTATTCGTGTAGCCTGAATCAAATCTCCTGATGCTTCTTTTATTCCTGCAAAGGTCTTGCTCGATTCAGCAAGTTTTACAGTTGTATGCCATTCAATATTTGATTTGGTTCTGCTGGGAACATTATAAATTACAATTGGCACAGAAGAGCTTTCTGCAAGTTGCATATAATGTTCAAAGATTCCTTTTTGATTGGGCTTACTATATTCTGGGCTAGAGGATAATATCCCTGCTATCCCTTCAAAATTGTAGTTCTCAATTTTCTTAGCGAGTTCCTTGGTATTTTTTCCTCCAAAGTTTCCTGCAAGAATAGGTTTGCGACTATTTGTTTTCTCAATTACAAAATCAAGAATACGTCTTTGCTCATCTTCATTTATAGTTGCGGACTCACCTGTGGAACCTAGAGGTACTAGAAAATCAACACCGCCAGAAATAACATGCTCAATAATTTTCCCGTAAGCATCAAAATCAATTTCGCCGTTTTTGAAGGGAGTTATGAGTGCTACCCCTGTACCATAGAACAAGGGTCTAGCAGTTGTTTCTGAAGCTTGCATTATTTTTTCTTTTTAGATTTGACTAGATCAAACTCTCCCATGTTAGAGTATTTTTCTAGTCTGTTGTTTATCCTTTCCTCTGCTCCTAATTCCATAAGCTCAGCAACATTTTTCTTGATGTGTGCTTTCAAGACTTTCACCATTTTATCAGGCTCCATGTGTGCACCTCCAGCAGGTTCCTTAACTATCTCATCAATGAGTCCAAATTCCAGCATATGATCAGCAGTAAGTTTCAAGGCATCCGCAGCTTGTTCTTTATAGTCCCAGCTCCTCCAAAGAATGGAAGAACAAGATTCTGGCGAGATCACAGAATACCAAGTATTTTCCAACATAAAAATGCGATCTCCAAGACCTATACCCAATGCACCTCCACTTGCTCCCTCACCTATTATATAACATAAGATAGGAACCTTGAGCTGTGCCATCTCAAATAAGTTTCTAGCAATAGCTTCTGCCTGTCCTCTCTCTTCAGCTTCAAGTCCTGGGAATGCACCTGGTGTATCTATCAGACATATGACTGGCATGCCAAAGCGCTCTGCCATCTTCATAAGGCGCAGTGCCTTTCTATATCCTTCTGGATTTGCCATACCAAAATTACGGTACTGTCGCATTTTTGTATTGACTCCTTTCTGGTGGCCAATGAAGACAAGAGGTTGTCCATTTATTTTTCCAATGCCTCCTACAATTGCTTTATCGTCTTTAAACTTTCTATCGCCATGCAGTTCCACAAATTTCTTACACATTTGTTTTATGTAGAACAATGTATAAGGACGTTCAGGATGACGAGACAGCTGCACTTTTTGCCAACCGGTGAGGTTAGAATAAATATCTTTTTGTTTGATTTTTATCTTGGCTTCTAACTCTTTGATCTTATCAGATACATCAATATCACCCTCTTCAGAGATTTGGCGTATTTTCTCTAATTGACCGTAAAGGTTCTCTAAAGGCTTTTCAAATTCTAAAAAAACCATACAATAGCTTTTTGTGTGTAGTTATCTTAAATGTACGGGAGTAAAAATAGTATAAAATGCAGACGTTGGACGCTAGATTTTTGATTAATCTAATCCTAAAACTTGATAAATCGATCATTTAGAAAGCTTAAAGAAAAAACTGCTTCTACGAAAGTACTTTTCGACAGTACATATGAATTATGGATTATGAATTATGAATTATGAAAAAAAGGAAATGCTGGAAATCATGAAACCTATAATTATCTAAGATTATAAATATGTACGGGTGTAGTCCCTGCGCAAAAGCTCAATAAACTTGTAATAAGCAATAGTTTATTTCACCGAAGCTATGGACAGGGTCTACACCCGTCATATCTCTATGTGTTTTTTAGTTTTTTGAAAACCCAGAATTTTTGTAATGTAAAATTGAAGCCGAATGCTACAATTGCGTCTATTATCAAACGTGTCAATCTATAATCAATGTTCGTTGTTTCTGTAAGTATGAACGTACCAGATGATTTTAAAATTATACTTCCCATAGAAACAATTGCATATTTTGAAAATTGTGAGACAATAGCTTCATTTTTTGAATCAAATGCCCAGTTTCTGCTTATCGTATAATTCACAACTGCGCCTACTAATCCGCCTATTGCGATGGCTGGCATGTAATGCATCTTGAGAATTTCTACGCAATACAGCATGACGATGTAGTCTATTACACCTCCAAAGAATGCAGAAACTTGTGCTTTTAAAAATGTCATTATCACTGTGTTTATTAAACGCTTGTTGCTTGAAAGTCTGCTCGCATCCTATCTTGCTCATCTCGTAGATCGCCTGACTTAAGCACACCCATTGCATCTTTTGTATTCATCACAATGAGTAAAATAGATCCTACTGCTCCAAAGGTGATTAAGGCGTAGGGAACAAAAATTTCTATTAGCAAAACCGTTGCGAGAATGATACGCAATTCTGTAGGTCCCATGGAATTAGAATCTATAGAATATGTATCTGCAATTTTATATCTGAGAAGGGCTACAATCATGGAACCACCATAAGCGACAACAAAAATAAATGCAATCCATCTGTAGAATGGGAAGTAGAAATAAAATCCTAAACCTATAATTATAGTAGCTAACCAATCTGCATTTATATCCAAAGCCCAACCGTACCATTTTCTAGGCGTGTTTCTATAGTATGCAATTCTACCGTCCAAAGAATCACCAAACCAATGCACGGCGAGACCAAAAATAGAAAGCAATAGAAATCGCTTATCTGCTAACGCTAATTGCAGTCCTATAAAAACGATAGCCGCTCCTATTACGCCCAATGCCGTGAGCATATCTGGTTTTACCCAGTTAGGCATATGTCTACATAAGAAGTGGATAGTTTTATACTCACCATCCTTTAGAATGTTAGTACGTGTTCTATCACTCTTAATGTTTCCGGTTTTCTTTTCTTGTTGTGCACTCATGTTTTATTATTTATAAAAGCAAATTGCTGCTAATCAAGACCCCAAAGGGGAATTATTTGTGAAATGGACTTTTTGTTTTTCGGTATTACGAGAAAAAGATGAAATATTAGCTTGGATTTTTACGTATTGTGAAATTCAAGAAGTTGGTTTTATATTTTGTGTTTTTGGGCATGTCCTTTTTCCCGCTGTCGCGGGAAGAAGGACCGGGGCATTCAGGGGTTCCGTCACCGTGCGAACACGTTGACAGCCTACGGCTCCCTTACTGTCCCTCATGCAAGGGGGATCGCAAGATGGCATAGGTAACACAACTGTATTTAAGTCTTTTGGGGAAATATGGAAGTTGAAATGATTATAAACTCATTATTAGTACTATTCCTTATGCGCTTCAAGTCTGAGCTTTAGACCTACGTAACCGTGCATTCCTGCTGCCGCTTCAAAGTGCCTTCCGCCAAATGCATTAATTCTGACGTTATCAAAATATTCTGCGTCAAATAAATTATTCACTCCTCCATATATAGTCATGTGCGCATTTTGAATATCTAAATTAGAAGCCACTCGAAAATTTGAAATGAAGTAACTGTCTACACTTACATTGTTCATATTGTCAGCATATAAGTTTCCTGTATAAGTATTATCAAAATACAAGCGCAAGTTTTCTCTTAAACCTATCCCAAAATTCAACGAAAGTAAGTGCTGTGGAATTCCTGGAAGTACATTATCTTTTAACTCTGTCCCATTTAATGTATAATCATCAAATCTGAAACTTGAATATGTGTAACTCAGTTGTGCAAAATCTTTTCTTGCGGTCTTATAATTTAAGTACGTCTCTATTCCTATCCTTTGTGTTGCTCCTGCATTTCTAAAAAAATCTCTTCCTGGAAATACTTCAATTTCATAGGGAAGAATTTCATTTGTACTCCGGATATAGAAAACACTTGACTGCCAAGACAAGCCTGATCTACTATTTGCTTTAATTCCTAATTCTATACTTCTTGAAGAACTGGGCTTTAATTCAGAATTAAATCCCATCCCACTAGGGTCCGCTGAAAGTTCACTGAGGGTAGGAGTTTCAAAATTTGTGCTGAGCTTAACAAACGGTAAAAAGGCTTTCATTCTTTTAAACGATACTCCCAATCCATAGTTTAAAGAACTAAACTGTACGTCTGATGTATTTTCTCCATTGGAAATAAGGATGTCTTCTATTTTGATCTTATTATAGTCAAAACGCAACTCTCCGCTGAATAAGAAATACCTAGAGTCTAAATGATCAACAAGGAAGAGTGCAAGGTTTTGGAACGACTCATTTTGCTCTAGTGTTTTTTCTCCCTTTATCCCCTCAGCATTGATGAAGCGAATTCTCAGATCATCTTGATGATGTGCATCATACCCTATCAATAGCTTATTTGAAATTCTATCATTGCTTTTACTAATCTCAAAACTTGTTGAATTGCCATAAAAATTTCTGTTCAGATCCACATATCCTCCAAAGCCAAACGGGAGTCTTCCTTCAAAATCCCGCTTGTGTATAAAAACAGCTGTCTTAAAAACGGAAGTGCTTCCTATTCTTTGTAATTGGAAAGATGCCTTGGCATGTTCAATAGACTCTCCTGAATTAAAATCTATATTTCTTTGTCTTGCCTGGTCGCGCTCCGTTTCCACATCCTCTTTTGTGATTCCTCCTGGATCTAAGGCTTCAGGACTCTGTGTGTAATTCAGAAGTACTCTAAGTTGCCAGTCTTTAGCAAGTTTAGAATGCAGGGAAGCTCCCAATGAGAACAGTTTACTAAATGCGTGCTCTCTATATCCATCACTTTGAAAATATCTTGCATTGCATATGAGTGAAGAAGAATTGAATTTGAACCCTGTTTTGATACTGGATTGGAACGTTTCAAATGCGCCATAGGAAAGATCAGTTTCCAGAAAATTCTTTTTGACCTTTGCTTGAGAGTTTATTAAGATCACTCCTCCAGAGGCATTTCCATACAGCCCACCAGATAAACCACGGATCACCTCAATACTTTTCATATTGTTTAACTCCAGATTGTCCAGTTGGCTTTGTCCATCAGGAGTAGTTTCCGGAACACCATCAATAAGCAACCTTACGCCTCTTATTCCAAATGCAGCTCTTGCGCCAAAACCTCGAATGGATATCCTTAGATCTTGGGCAAAATTGTTAGCGTTTTGGGAAAAAAGACCTGGGACTGCAGATAGTTGATCTTTTAAAGAGGCTTTTTGATTAATCTGGGAGGGACTATCAATAAAGGAAATCGATTGAGGGAGACTATCTGTTGAAGTATTTATTCGGCTTGCCGAGAGGACTATCTCATCTACTTTCAGTTTCAAAGAATCTATATTCTGCCCAAAACTGAGGTTTCCTATGGTGATCCAGCTGTTAAGGATCAAGAGTAAAGCACATTTTCTATACATCAAACGCATTGATTTGCCTAGTTTTCAAAGGTAAGGGCTAATTCGTGTATTTTTGGCAAGGAAGAGAATATCCTTGACATTAGCCAAAATTTACTAGTAAAAACTTACAATAGTTGCAAAATGCTTGTTACTTTTGCCACCGCTGTTTACAGTAACGGTTTGGTAGTTCAGTTGGTTAGAATACCTGCCTGTCACGCAGGGGGTCGCGGGTTCGAGTCCCGTCCAGACCGCTTTAAAGCTCTCGTCAAATGACGAGGGCTTTTTTGCGTTCTGGACAGGACTCGTGCTGCCCGACCGATGCTGAGGCATCGGTTCCTTGCGACAGACATGCGTTTAGCATCTCTGGTTCTGCAAGGCAGAACTTCTCTTCAGTCTTCATCCAGACCGATTTAAAGCTCTCGTCATTTGACGAGGGCTTTTTTGCGTTCTGGACAGGACTCGTGCTGCCCGACCGATGCTGAGGCATCGGTTCCTTCTCCTAAAAACACAAAAAGCAGGAAATTCTGTGTCTAAATTTGCTCGTCCTTTCATCGAGATTCTCTAAGCTTTCGACGACTAAGCGTTATAGAGCCGTAACATTCGTGTGACAAAAAGCGATTTATAGATGTAAGTTCGAATGAATTACAACCAATAAAAATCGAACGAAAATATTTACTAAATAAAAAATATATTATCATGAAAGGTTTTGCAACTTCCCCGAAAAATTATTCATCTGGTAACAGACCTAGAAGATTTCTAAATAATACAAGGTTGTTAATCAATCAAAAAATTATGCTCAGCTCTGCAGGGTTAAAATATGATCCATTGTGGAG
>CALCMJ010000088.1 GCA_937967615.1 uncultured Saprospiraceae bacterium | reverse complement strand
AGCGCAGATAGCCCGGAGGGCCGTAGCGTACGCGAAGTCATGGATGACCCGACCTACACATTGCGCAGCAATGTGTAGGGGATGCCCAAATTATCGGCTTTGCAATAATCCAGTCTGTAAGTCTTAGTACGTAGAGTTTTTTAAAATCATCTATCATCAATATCTTACACAAACTGCACACCTGATTTTTTTGGAAATCAAAAGAAGTGAACTGGAAAAGTGAAATAAAAGTATGTCTAATCAAACAAGGTATGCCTGTTAGAATCCTCCGTGCTTGATTGATCTTTGGGCTTTTCTAGAATCTCCGGTAGTCGCTCTATCAAACTCGCATCATTATTGCGCACATTACCTACGCGGGAACTTACTTTGTACGCATCCATTAGGGCATCTGGATATGGCTTAATCAATTTTACTAAATCTTCCACTGGAACATCATTCTCTAACCATAGACGTTCTTCTTCAGGATTTAAAATTGCAGGCATCCTATCATGGATTTTTGACATCAAACTGTTAGGTGCTTGGGTGATCACCGTAAAACTAAATATATCTTCTCCCTTTTCATTTGTCCACTTCTCCCATAGTCCAGCCATAGAAAATATCTCTGTTTGTTTTAAAACTATTCTATAGGCTGTCTTCGTCCCATCCTTTTCTTTTTTCCATTCATAGAAGCCATCAAATGGAACTATACATCTACGTTTTAGTAAGGGTGTTTTAAATGCTGGTTTTTGCATCAGTGTTTCTACACGAGCATTAATCATCTTATATCCTATCTTCTGATCTTTCGCCCAGAACGGAATAAGACCCCATCTGAAAAAATGAAATTTATCTGGTTCAGTATTCGTAATTACGGGATGATAATGTGAGGGTGCTACATTATAATTTGGTAAGGGATTATAGCGTATCAGTTCGTCAGAATAAAAACTGGATTTAAAGCGCTCTTCAAGTTCCTTTTCAGTTTTAGTTAATGACGATCTTCCACACATCTATTTCCGTTTATGAACATAACAATCCACTCCCCGACCTTTTAAACTTCTTGCATTTTTATGTGCCCTGTCAGAATCCGAATGACGTTCTGCGACTACCGAGTAAAAACTGGATTCATCAAAACGGACTTTTTCAGCATCGTTATACCCCATCCTTCGCAATTTATCTACCAGAGTATTTGCATTTCCTTCTTGAGAAAAACTACCTGCTACGATTAAATAGGGAACACTGCTATCTTCGTTATACCTTGGTGCAGACACTGGAGGTGTACTTGCTGTTTCTTGCAGCGGCTCTGTAAGGTCATTCGAAATGTCTTCTGCTTGTTCCGCAGCTACTTCCTCATAACTAGTTTCTTCATCATCCGATTCAAATTCATCATCCGAATCTCCAGTTGACGTAAAATCTGTCAAATCCTCATCACCTAAGACATCGTCTAGGGTATTCTCTGTTTCTTCAACAGCTGTATCCGTCTTTTCTCCACAAGAATCAAAGACGGTGCTCAACCATAAATACAAGAAGGTCAGGATGAGAATATATATTATTGCTTTTAAAATCTTATTCATAATTCAAGTTCTATAGTGTAAAATTATGAATTTTTATAATATGTTGTTGCTTAGAGCTAAAGAACTTATGGCTAAATATCCACGTTATTCCTAAGATCTCAGATTATTTCCTCGTAGAGCAAATATATAATATCAATACTTTAACTTTCTTGATGGATACTTTAGACATAATTCCCGTCTTAAGTGTAATATATCAATATGAATTTTAGTGTAGACTTCTTTCATATTTGATGTTTCAGATATGCCAATAGAATGAAAAAATTTAAAACACCTTTTGTTTTTCTTTTACTTGGGCTGATATCTAGTATCAGTACATCCGGGCAGGTATTGACCGATTTTCTCAAGTCAGATACGATACAAATTGACATAGAAATTCTAAAGCAATATCAAACTGAATGGCAGAATCAACAAAAGAAGTTTTTAAGTTTATCAAAAAAATTCTGCTTACTAAATTCTAAAGATAAAGACAAGGCTGCTGAACTTCTTGATCTAGTTTTGCAGAATTCATTTATTCAAAGCAAACTAAAGCATGAGTTCCTAGTTAAGAACTCTAGATGTTTTTCGCTCTCTCAAAAAAAGGAGATAATTACTTGGCTAGATATTGAATTAAATCCTAATGATTTTTATTACGATGACCTGGTTTCAAAATTTAAACTCACTTCCAAAAAAGAAACTTTTAAAGCGAATGATTCTGAAACTCTATTCAGTTTTATTATGGAAGATTTAGAAGATGGCAAGATTGAAGAAATACACACAGAACATCTCAGAAGCTTAGCTAGCCTTTCAAATCTTGGATTATTATCTGATTCAGATTTTAATAAGGTTCTTGACGGAATTAATAACTTGTACAGCTATTTTTTAGATAACGATAAGCTTCAGATTTTCTACACAGATATTTTAAGCAATAGTATAGCCTTGATGGATTCCAAAAAAGCTATTATTGAAACAATCTACTTATTAGATATAGAAACAACAAAATCAAATGATATAGGTGAGGAAACAGGATTCAGTCCTGCCCTCAGTTATTTTCTTTCATGTGTAAATCCCAAGTTAAACACCTCCAAACTTAAGTTAATGGCATGGACAGACTTTGAGAAAAATAAAGAAGCTATTAAAAGATCTATTTTAAACGATAATTCTATTTGGTTAGATCATATAAAAACCTAGATTACAAGTTTTACAAGCATCAGGTACTTTAACTGGAAGGAGTACAGCAGAGGGAGACTGAGAGACTAGAAGACAAAAGACTCGATACCACCCAGCCCGAAACCTTGAAACCTCAAAACCAAAAACACACCTAAGCATAGGCTCTTAAATCCTTTTTTTCCATAAAATTAATAAAGGCAATATTTGCAATCTTATTACCACCTGGTGTAGGGTATACTCCAGAGAAATACCAGTCACCTGTATGATCAGGACAAGAGGCATGTAGATCTTCTATTGTCTGGTAAATAACCTCAACCTCTATTTTAATATTTTTAGCTGTGACTATCTCTGAAATCTTTTTAGAGAGTTGTTCAGAAGTATATTCATCGTAAAGGTCTTTTACCTTGTTTTGAATTTGCTCTGTAGGTAAAGCTATTTGCTCCTTACATGCGTGGTAGGTTTTTTCTAAAAGATCCTCTTTCCCATCTTCTTTCAACAGAGCAACCAATGCTTTGAAGGCAACAAAGTTTTTCATTTTGGACATGTCAATGCCGTAGCAATCTGGATATCTAATCTGAGGTGCTGAGGAAAGAACAAAAATTTTCTTTGGTTTTAATCGTGCAAGATTTTGGATGATACTATCTCTGAGTGTTGTTCCTCTCACAATAGAATCATCAATAACAACCAAGACATCTTTATTATTTCGCACGATTCCATAGGTCACATCATAAACATGGGTCATCATTTCACCCCTACTTGCATCATCTGCAATAAAGGTGCGCATCTTTGCATCTTTCACAGCTAACTTTTCCATCCTTGGTCTCCATTTTGCAATTTTTTTGATTTCTTCCGGATCAGGATTTGGACCCAATTCTATTAAACGTTTTGCTTTGTATTCATTAAGCAATTCATGAATGCCATCTATCATTCCATAGAATGCAACTTCAGCTGTGTTAGGAATAAAGGAGAATACAGTATTTTCAAAGTCATAATTTACCTTCTTCATTATCCTCGCTGCCATTGCCTTACCTAATTTCTTTCGCTCCAAATAAATATCCTTATCTGTCCCTCTTGAAAAATAGATGCGTTCAAACGAACATGCTTTTCTTTCCAGTTGGTCTTTAAATGGTTTTACATCGTAACTACCATCTTTCTTAACAATAAGTGCATGACCGCGTTCTAACTCTTGAATCTTATTATAGCCTACATCAAATGCTGTCTGAATTGCTGGTTTCTCTGAAGCCATTACAACTACTTCATCATCTGCATAATAAAATGCAGGTCGTATCCCTGCTGGATCTCTACACACAAAGGCGTCTCCGTGACCCATCATACCTGCCATCACATAACCTCCATCAAACTTTCTACATGCCCGCTGTAAAACACGCTGTACATCTAGATTATCTCCTATTAATTTAGTGATCTCTTGATTATTATAGCCTTCTGGTTTATACCAGTTAAAGGTACGCTCAACCTCTGCATCCAGAAAATGGCCTATCTTTTCTAAAACAGTCACTGTATCTGATTTCTCCTTAGGATGCTGGCCTACATCTATAAGCTCTCCAAACAGTTCATCCACATTCGTCATATTAAAATTACCTGCCAGGACTAGATTCCTGGTGATATAATTGTTCTGTCTTAAAAATGGATGACAAGTCTCTATACTATTGGAACTATGCGTTCCATATCTTAAATGACCCAACAACAATTCCCCTGTAAATGGCTTATTCTGCTTTAGCCATTCAATATCTTTCATTTTTGCAGGATCTACATCATTAAAATTGCCATAGATATCTTGAAACAGACTGCGTAAATATGTTGGAGAATTGCTCCTCTTCCTGCTGATATACCTAGAGCCAGGAGGCATATCCAATTTGATGGTGACAGCTCCTGCTCCATCTTGGCCTCTATTTCTTTGCTTTTGCATCAAAAGTCTCAATTTGTTGAGACCATAGAGGGCTGTACCATACTTCTCGTAGTAGTACTCTAAGGGCTTTCTTAAGCGAATAAACGCCAAGCCGCATTCATGTTTTATTTGTTCACTCATCTTAGAATTCTCTCAGGAATAATTAAGTGTCAAAAATACGATTATATAGGGAATACCGCTTGCTATTTTCTTTGAATACCATAGAAGACTGTGTACATTTGAAGACAGAAAGTATTTATGGGCTTATTTAATTTCAATAAAACGCCAAAACACAACAAGTTTGATTACACGCCTAGGTATTATGACCCAGAAAAAGAGGCATTAGATCAACAAGTGCAAAGGCATGAAGACAGAAACGACCCTGAATTAGCTAAGGATAGAATACGTTCTGGCCTTAAAAATAAATATAGAGGAGATAAGAAATTTAGAGCGAGCGAAACAAAAAAATCAAACATCAGATTATTCGTAATTATAGGAGTCTTAGTTGGATTATCCATATTGCTTATGCAGTCTGATGGATTTTTAAAAATAATACAATCTTTTACAACAGATGGCTGACATTATTCAGCTACTTCCAGAATCAATAGCGAATCAAATTGCGGCAGGAGAGGTTATACAGAGACCTGCTTCTGTAATAAAGGAGTTATTAGAAAACTCTATTGATGCTGGGAGTACAGAAATAGAAATTATTCTGAAAGATTCAGGCAAATCTCTTATACAAATAGTAGATAACGGTAAGGGTATGTCAGAAACAGATGCGCGTATGTCTTTTGAACGACACGCCACATCCAAGATACGGGTAGCCGCTGATCTTTTTAAAATAAACACGATGGGGTTCCGTGGCGAGGCCCTTGCTTCCATAGCCTCAATTGCCCATGTAGAATTAAAGACCCGCACAGAAGATAAAGATGTAGGAACGCGCATCGTTATCAATGGATCTGCTGTGCAGACACAAGAAATTTGTCAAACACCTAAAGGAACCTCTATATCCGTTAAAAACTTATTTTTCAACGTACCTGCTAGAAGGAACTTCCTCAAAACTGATGCAACAGAACTAAGTAAGATTCTGGAAGAGTTTAAACGCATAGCGCTTATAAAACCTGAAATCTTTTTTAAGGTGCATCACAATGGTGTAGAGCTGTATTATCTTCCTTCTTCTAATATCAGACAACGTGTCGTAAGCATATTTGGAAAGAAATACAACGAAAAGCTTCTTCCTGTTCAGGAAGAAACAGATGCGTTCTCTGTTCAAGGATTTGTAGGTCAGGCAGATGCTGCAAAGAAATCTAGAGGGGAACAGTACCTCTTCGTAAATGAACGGTTTATAAAAAGTAATTACTTAAACCATGCGATCCGTCTTGCATATGGGGATCTCTTAACGAAAGACGTACATCCTTTCTACGTTTTGAATTTAAATATTGAGCCATCACAGATAGATATCAATGTACATCCTACCAAGCACGAGATCAAATTCCAAGAAGAACGCATCGTATACAACTTCTTGAACGTAGCTATTAAGCATGCCTTAGGAAAATATAGTTTAAGGCCCATGATAGATTTTGAATCTGAGCGCGAGTTTGAAAATGTGCATTCCTCTATGGGTGTTTCTTCAGGAATGGACTACCCCAAAGCAGGAAGAAAGGAAATTGATAAGTGGTCTTCTCTGTATGAGGAAATCAAAGAAAATCAGATGTCTCCCTCCACAGATGACAAAGTATACACAAGTGCTGCGACGGATGAAGGCAGCCTACACAATTCGCTAGATAAAATTAGATCAAAGCCTTTTCAAATACATAATAAATATATTGTCCATCAAATAAAATCTGGCTTCGTACTCATTCATCAATGTTATGCACACGAACGTATATTATATGAACAGTATAATAATCAGTTATCTGAAGGACAGGGGAATTCTCAAAAACTCCTTTTCCCTATTACTATAAATTATACTCCAGAGCGATACACCCTTTTGGTAAACATGGTGGATGAATTAAATCACCTTGGGTATGAGATTGAAAATTTTGGAGACAATAGTATTATTGTGCATGCTACGCCTGCAGAGCTAGAGGAAGATTCTGCTGAAGATACATTAGAAAGATTTCTGAATGCCTATCAAGAAAACATTGAATTTCAACTGGGTGTTGCAGAAAATCTAGCCAGATCACTCGCTAAAAGTACTGCGATAAAAAAAGGAAGACGCATGACAGAAGAAGAGATGCAAACAATAATTGACAAACTGTTTGCTTGCAAGAATCCTTACGTAAACCCGGACGGTAAAAAGTCAGTTATTACCTATGAGATCTCAGAAATAGAAAACTTATTTAAATAGTAAGAATTCATGATGCGCATAACGGAAATAGTAAAGCACCTACTCATAATAAATGTTATTATTCATTTTTTAGTACAAGGATTAGTTTCAGCGGGTTTTAACATTCCTTCACTAGCAATATCCTATCCGCCTAGTCCGTGGTTTTCTCCCTATCAAATAGTAACGCACATGTTTGTGCATGCTGATCTCAATCACCTATTTTTTAATATGCTCATGCTTTTCTTTATGGGTCCTTCCGTTGAGACAAGACTTGGGGGTAAAAAATTTCTATTTGTATACCTTTCAGCAGGAATACTTTCTAGCTTTTTTGATCTTGGTGTAAGTCAATTTCTTACCCAGTTAAACATTTACGATATGTCCAGTTCGCTGAGTGCAAGACACCTTGGGGCATCAGGAGCTATCTTTGGAATCATAGCAGCTTATGGACTATTATTCCCAGAGAGAAAGGTTATGTTACTAATTCCCCCTGTTCCCATAAAGGGTAAGTATCTTACAATGGCATTGATTGGCCTAGGCGTTCTTACTGGCTTTGGCCAAAACATAGGGCATATGGCGCATCTAGGTGGAGCAGTAATTGGTGGTATAATAGTTTACTATTGGCTAAAAAAGCGTGAAATTTGAATCTATTCAGTGAGATTATGCGTTAAGTAGATATATATGTTTAAATCTATTCTTGAAGATATAAAGCAATCCTTCAACATGGGCAACATGTTGACAAGACTTATAATAATAAATATAGCTGTATTTGTTTTTGTAAGACTGGCTATTGCATTTACTGGTCATATGTATCCGGGAATTGGCTTAGATGGACATCCACTGGTTTCCTATTTAGCCGTTCCCTCAGATTTTTCATTACTGATAAGAAAGCCTTGGACAATAATAACACACATGTTTCTTCACGTAGGGACTATGCATATCCTTTGGAATATGCTTCTCTTATATTGGTTTGGTCGCATCGTAGGAGATTTTCTTGGTGACCGTAGGATCGTTCCTATTTATATCATGTCTGGCTTATTAGGGATGATATTCTATTTTCTCTCTGATAATTATTTACCTATTGGTTCTGGAGGAAATGCCATTGCAATGGGAGCTTCTGCTGCGGTGATGGGTTTCTTATTTTCTGCAACGTATCTATCTCCAGATTACGAAATGCGTTTAATCTTATTAGGCAGTGTAAAACTAAAATATATTGCTGCCGTATTATTATTCTTTGATATCATTGGAACATCCGGCACGAATTCTGGAGGTGCATTTGCACATTTAGGTGGTGTCATGTTTGGCATCTTGTATATTATAAATTTACGCTCTGGAGTAGACATCACAGAACCACTCCAAAATCTGATTCATGGCAAAAAAGAAAAGCCTATAAATCCCAAAAAGAAGAAATCACCACTCACCTTGGTATACCACAAGGAAAAGGAAGAAGTAAAACCTAAGAAAGCACCTGAGGAGTCTCCACAAACCAAAATTGATATGATCCTTGAAAAGATCCATAAAGAAGGTATTGAGAATCTCACAGATGATGAAAGAGAATTTCTAAATAAAGCTGGCAAAGGAAAATAGTGCAAAGAATAATTGTTTTCATTAATGGTATTATTGCAGTTGCAACTCTTTTATCATACTTAGCAGGTTATGTAAATCCGCAAACAATAGGTGTTTTACCAATATTTGGTCTACTCTATCCATTACTTTTCATTATCAATCTTTTCTTTGTTCTATTTTGGCTTTTGGCCAATCCAAAATATATCACGATTTCAATTCTCGTTCTTTTATTGGGTTTTAATCATGTTCCTAGACACGTGGGAATAAAAAGTCCTAGCTCCACAGAAAAGTCAAAAAAAGCACTGAATATATTTAGCATGAATATCAACTTGGGGACCAAGTTGCACGATAAAAATCAGTCAAAACAAAAAGAAAAACAAGACAAGTTTTTGAAGCACACAGATATTATGAACATGGATATTATCTGTCTCCAAGAAGCGCATAGATTCCCAAAAGATCTGTTTGCTTCATGGTTCCCTGATTGGGAGACAACGGCTAAACTAGGTGTAATAGATATCATTTACTCTAAATACCCCATCATTGATAGGGGCGAGATAAAATTAAAATTTGCAGGCTTTTATTGCACATGGGCTGATATAAAAGCTCCTTCTCAAACCATTCGAGTATACTCTGTTCACCTACATTCAAATAAAGTAACTTCACAAACGAAGAAAATTCTGAATCAAAATGGCTTGGAAGATAAAGATGCGTGGTCAGATATTAAATACATATTCAGTAGTTATAACCAGGCTTCCAAAATCAGAGTGGAGGAATTTAAACTCATTAGAGATCACTATTTGAAATCCCCCTACCCCGTAATCCTTTGTGGTGATCTCAATGACACTCCGGAGTCTTACGTCTACCATCAAATCACAAAAGACCTAAACGATACGTTTTGTGAGTCCGGCTCTGGCTTGGGATATAGTTATGCTGGAAAAATTCCAATGCTCCGTATTGACTATATGTTTGTTGACAAAAGCCTTAAAGTGAGCAAGAATCACGTTTTACACAGAAAATATTCTGATCACTTCCCCATAATAAGTACCATAGAAATAGCAAATTGATAAAATGCAATTATTTTTGCATTATGAAAGGAAAGGCGCTATACGTACAAAATAGTTTAACAAGAAAAAAAGAGGAGTTTACACCTATTACTGAAGGCTTTGTAGGGATGTATGTTTGTGGCCCCACTGTGTATAGCGATGTCCATTTAGGGAATTGCAGAACCTTTGTTGGTTTTGATACAATCTACAGATATCTATTATACAAAGGATATAAGGTGCGATATGTGAGAAATATCACAGATGTAGGCCATTTATTGGATGATGGAGAAGATAGAATTTCTAAAGGTGCAAGATTAGACAAACTTGAACCTATGGAAGTTGTCCAAAAATACTCCAATGGTTTTCATGCCATCATGGATATATTCAATACAAAAAAACCAAGTATAGAACCTAGAGCCACTGGTCATATTCCAGAACAGATAGAGATGGTACAGCAAATTATTGACAATGGCTTTGGATATGAAAAAAACGGGTCTGTGTATTTTGACACGATAAAATTTGCTAACGAGAAAAAGGTATATGGTGAACTTTCAGGAAGGATCATCGATGATCTTCTTACAGAAACAAGAGATAACCTCAAAAATCAAAGCGAAAAAAATCATCCATCTGATTTTGCAATTTGGATGAAAGCTGCAGATGATCATTTGATGAAATGGAATTCTCCATGGTCTGTTGGATTCCCTGGATGGCATTTAGAATGTTCAGTGATGAGCACTAAATATTTAGGCAAACGATTTGATATCCACGGAGGTGGTAACGATTTGAAATTTCCTCATCATGAAAATGAAATAGCACAAAATATAGGCGCATGTGATTGTGCACCTTCTAACTATTGGTTGCACACAAATATGCTATTGATGAATGGCAAAAAAATGTCTAAGAGCGATGGTAACACAATAAGTCCTGAGGAATTATTTACTGGAGATAGTACTCATGTTTCTAAAGGCTATAGCCCTATGGCAGTCAGATTCTTTATGCTGCAATCGCATTATAGTTCAACGATGGATCTTACAGATGATGCTTTATTAGCTTCAGAGAAGGGTTTCAAAAGAATTCAAGAAGGGGAAAAAATTCTTGCAAGTCTAGAAACCAATGGTTCTGGAAATTCAGAAGACGCTGACATCATCAAGAATTTAGATGCTATGCTTGATGATATGGATGATGACTTCAATACACCAAAGGCAATCTCTCGTTTATTTGAATTAGTGACTAAGATTAATAGTTACAAACAAGGATCTTTAGATATTAACTCTGTTTCAAAAGATACATTGGCCCGACTTAAAAAGGAGATGCCAGAATTTATTTTGGAAGTATTGGGATTAAAAAACGAATCGCAAGAAGGCACTAGCGATGTGAGTGAAGGCCTTATGCAACTCATACTAGAATTGAGACAATCTGCACGTGAAAGAAAAGACTGGGATACTTCTGACAAAATCAGAGATAGCCTGAATGCTCTTGAGATAGTTGTCAAAGATGGAAAGGATGGCTCTAACTGGAGCTTTAAATAAAAGATAGATACATGAAAAATTTAATTGTTTGTTTTCTCTGTGCGGTTCTTATTGTAGGATGTAAATCCGATACGGTTACTGCACCCTCAAAGCCCAGAGTAAAGATTCCAGCATTTGATAAAGAAGGCGCTTATAGTTTCGTAGAAAAGCAATGTGCTTTTGGACCTAGAGTTCCTGGAACAGATGCGCATAAACAATGCAAAGAATGGATGATGTCAGAATTTGAAGCTTTAGGAGCTAAGGTCCACAGCCAAGATTTTACCAGTAAGTTATACACCGGACAAGAAGTTCCAGGCCACAATATCATTGCCCAATTTAATCCGGAAAAACAGAGACGTATACTATTAAGTGCACATTGGGACTCAAGACAGGTTGCTGAGAATGACAAAGATGCTTCAAAAAGAGACCAAGCCATTGATGGCGCTGACGACGGAGCAAGTGGTGTGGGTGTGATTATGCAAATAGCTAAAACAATAAAAGAGAACCCTATAGATTTAGGCGTTGACATTGTTTTGTTTGATGTAGAAGACCAGGGTGAAAGAGAATCTCAAGAAAGAGAATCCTGGTGTCTTGGCTCCCAGTATTGGGCTAAAAACCTGTACCCTGAGAATTATAAACCAGAATATGGTATACTATTAGACATGGTAGGAGCAAAAAACCCAAGATTTGCAAAAGATCAGGTTTCCCGACGTTATGCACCTAAAGTGCAAGAAAAGATATGGAACCTTGCAAAAAACATGGGATATTCTGATAAATTTGTAGACGAAATCGGAGGCAACCTGACAGATGACCATTACTTTGTGAATGTAATTTCAGGAATCCCAATGGTTGATATAATCAATCAGGTGAAAGACTCTCAATTCGGTTTTGGCCCGCATTGGCATACACACGATGATAATATGAATATAATTGATAAGAACTCCCTTCGAGTTGTTGGGCAAGTCGTACTTGCTACTTTATATAAAGAATCGGATAACAGTATCCAATAAAATTTAAACTATGAACAAATTTTTATTTAGTCTAATTCTCTCATTTACAGCTTTAGCCGTCCAAGCGCAAGATGCTAAACAATGGTCACTCTTTTCAAAAGTAACTGCAACATGGTGTCCTAATTGTGGATCCTGGGGCTGGGCGATGATGGAGCAAACACAGGAAGCAATAATTGACAAAGATGCTTTTGCTTGGACACTACACTACTCTGGAGATTTATTAAATGACACTGCTAAGGATCTAAGAGACAATTTAGGAGGAAATGGACAACCTATCTTTTATCTTAACGATGACAATGTAGGTGCACTTTCTAATAACTATCCTTCAAAAGTAACAGAAGTCTCTGAGACAATAGATCTCCTAAGTTCTCTAGGTGCCTTTGTGGATGTACGCGTTACCGCAGAATATGATGGTATGCTAAACGTATCAGTTGACGCTGAATTTGTTGAAGATGTAACGGGAGAATATTATTTAGGCGTTTACCTTGTTGAAAATAATGTGATTGCAAATCAAGCAAATCAAGGACCAACGACGAGTCATCCAAATGTTTTAAGGAAGTCCTTATACTCTACCAGCTTTGGCCCTCAGATTGTGGTTGATCCTTTAGAAGGGTTTATATACTCTGATCAATTTACTGAAGACCTCCAACTGGGACCAGATGATGAATTAGAAGATTTTTCTGTAGTCGCAATTGTTTGGAACCTAAATGTGAACGAGCAGTATAGAATGTTTAATCTAGGTGTAGCGCAGGCAAGCGAAACTTCATCAGCGTCAGACCTTGAGTTAAAGAAAAAATTCACTATCTCTTCTAGAGATGGTCAAATTCAGATAATAACAGATAGTAATACTGAGTATACTGCAAATGTTTTTGACCTGAGCGGCAAACAATTGTATGCTGCAGACAAAAAAGGAGACAGTAGGATAACGTTAAACAATAAAGAAACGAACATTTATCTTGTAGAGATACAGTACGAAGGAAAGAGAATAAGCGAGAAAATTTTCTTGAAATAAATTACCCAATAAAATAAAAAGGGCCTAGAAAAGCCCTTTTTATTTTTTTCCCCGTCATGAAAAATTATGGATGTTCATTGCGAGCTCTAATTACTAAATCTACCATCTCAGATCCACCGCTAGCTGTATTTTCACTAGAATTTTGTGCACTTTGTACCGCTACAGCATGTGGCCCATTAGACCACCATGCAAAAAATGGTCCGCCAGATTGTCCTGGCCAAACATCTCCTTGGTGAAAAATACGCGTATGACGTTCTCTATCCCAAAACGATCCATCCAAACGAATTCCATTTTGAAATGAAGGTCGTGAACCCGAGTTTAAATCACCTGGATAACCTACATGCGCCCAATATGGTTCATCATCCCAACTATCTGACCAACTTTTTGAACCCATCCATCCTGTAATGTCACCTAGTCGTCTATCAAGAACTACTACAACATAATCATGTTGCATTTCGTCTCTATTTAAAGTAGGCCCAGTCACTTTACGTCTGTAGTAAACACGAGTTCCATTTGCTGAACCAAAAGGCGCAGAACCATCAAAAGAGGCAGGTGTAAAATTTATCCAGCCAGCACTATTGGAATTCCATTGCACGACATGACTTACTGTTAATAAATGCCTTGGGCCAATCATCACTCCAGACCCTGCCCCGAGTGCTGTTCTTACCAGTCCTACAGTTCCCCATGGGTAAGAAGCATCTAAAAATAATCTTCTGTCATCTGGACTAAAAACCGTTGTTGCATAGTTTTTCTTACCGTTAGGCAACTTATCAAAATAATTTTTACGCACTTGGTACTGCTTAGGTAAAGCAGGAGGAATAGGAGAAAAAGCAAGATGATCAGGCCTGTGTGGTCCTAATTCTACAAATGAATCCGGATCTATAACAAAATCATCTTTTTTGATTCCATTTAAAGCAATATCCTTAGGGAATACATGCTTCCCAATCTCTGGGAGTTTTAATTTTAGGTCAACTTCTTTCAAGCTTTTTTTAACTTCAATACACAATTTTTCTACAGAGACTCCGCTTGGAAGGTTTAACTGGCTCAACAGTAATTTAGTATCTAAGGAAGAAACGTCTAATTTCCGCTTTGCTTTTGCAGGCTTAAATTTTTTGACTACCTCTCTTGGAAGAAAAGGCGCCTTAATTGTAGACTCCTTTTTTTTCCGACTTTGCGATTTTTTCTTAGCCATGTTTAATTTTTAATAATGATTATAATAATCCTCATCTATTATCTTAATAGACAAGCTTTGGAAGACTCATTGAGAAGGCACTAAAATTACCAGATACTCGCTATAATTCTTGAATCGAAAAGAGCGAGCTGATTTTAATAATCGCCAGCAATTAATAATTGTTAATATGATATACTTATCAGCTATAGGAAATAACTGTTACCCTATATGGAGTCAAATTCATTAAGCAATTCTGGAATTAGTCTCATTAGGCAAACTTTTGATAGATATAATACGTTACCTAGCTTACTTTTTTTTCCAATTTTTCAATGAAAATCTGTCAAGCTTCTTTAGAGGAAAAATGCCTGGTGCTTTGCAAAGGTGATTTAGTTTTTCGCACATTTATCTTGTAATTGAGTGTTCCGTATTCTACAATTCAATTAAAAAGTCCTTCTTTTCTTGAGCTATACGCATTAGATCTCTTTTTATTGATCCAATTTCAGCCTCCAATTCATCCCTAATCCCTTCTAGCTGTATAATATCCTCTGACAAGCTCTTTTCTGAAGATTTAAAATAATAATGGGCAACCCAATCTTTAACCAGATTTGAAAACAATTCTTTTAGATAATCCTTTATCAAAAATTTTCCCTCTATCTTCTCTGGGTAAAATTCATTTATTTCACGTATAAATCCATTTAGTTTAAGCTGTGTCCGCGTCGCCGCCCTAGAAGCAAGTTTAATTTTCTTTTTCTGTTGATATGGAAGATGCTGTGCTTTATCCTGATACTTTAAAACCCAGATTCCTGTACTCTTTACAGTTTCTTGAATATAAGCCAAGTCCTCTAAAATCTTGTTCGCATCAAAAATTAAATTATATGCCAAGGACTTTCGCCGGCGAGCAGTAAAAATATTAGTATCAAATTTTCCTATTTCTCTCGCAGTATCTGCATCATAAACATTGAAGATGTCTTGCTTTTCTTTTAAAAGTGCATCCATATTCTTCCCTGAAGATGCTAACCTTGACAACTTCTTTTTGACAATTTTAAGTTCAAAATCTATTAAATGCAATTGGTCAAGTGCAGCATTGTAGTTTAATGCTGCTTCAACAAAATCTATGCGTCCTTTTTCATATCTCCCCTCATACACTCCTAAGACTTTAAAGAAAAGAGGTACAATAGAAAGTGTTTCTAATACCTCAAACTCTTTGCGCTCTTTGTCTAAATATGCAAAGAGTTTATTGATCCTAGCATTCAACCTTGACCTCTCTAGATCTAAAATACTTAAATGCGTTTCTAACTCATTTTTTAAATCTCGCGCATCTTCAATAGAGGCAATCTCAGCATTAATCTCTTCAAGTCTCTCTAAATGCTTCAAAATATTATTTGCTCGTTTTAGGATGCACAAGTTTCATCTCTTCAATGAGATGCGTAGCTCCTGCATATTTATCCACAATAAATAAGATGTACCTAGCATCAACCATAATATTCCTACAAATACTTCTGTCATAATTTATATCACTCATTGTCCCTTCCCATACTCTATCAAAATTTAAACCAATCAAGTTACCATGTGCATCAATCGCAGGACTGCCGGAATTCCCTCCCGTTGTATGATTAGATCCGAGGAAGCAAACAGGAATTTTTCCGTTGCTCGCCGCATATTGGCCATAATCTTTTGATTCATATAATTCAAGCAACTTGCTAGAAACATCGAACTCATAATCGCCTGGCTTGTACTTTGCAATCACTCCATCCAAGTGCGTAACAGGTGTGTAACAAACTCCATCCTTTGGAAAATATCCTTCCACCTGGCCATACGTTACACGCATGGTGCTGTTAGCATCTGGATAAAATCGCTCATCTGGAAAGGCATCCATCTGCGCTTGCATGTACACCCGTTGCAAAGAATCGATTTGTGTTTTATATCCATTGTATGGAGCAGAAATCACTTTATCATAATGCGCCTTCCAGTTAGCAGCTAATTGCACAAAACTGTCGTCTTTAAATTTTTCAACTGACATGGCTGGCACACCATCCAATAAACTCATCATCATACTCTCATCTGTAAGAATGGTATTGCCATACAATTCTGATCCTAGTTCAGCATAGCTCTTTCCTCGCATTGTCGTATTCTTCCTTTGCAAATCTTCAGGAATAAATTTAGGATCTAGATTTGATACATACATTTCAGTAAGTGCTGCAAACATTTCTTGATCAATGTCAGCCCTATAGTTTTTATAAAAACCCGAGAAAAATCCTTTTAAGCGTTCTGCATATGCTCTATAGCCTTCATCGCCCTGATCTTCATATCGCCCTACTAAATTATTTACTAATCCCGCAACCCGCAATAACTCAACATTCCTAGAAGTGACCTCACTATAATAATCTCTTGCCACCGTATAATCTTCTATTCCATTATACATTGTCTCAAATTCATCTAGAATATTTGTCTTTTTAATAAATGGTCTCTTCTTTTGCTTCATAACAAATTGCTCTTCTTTTTTTCGCTTCCTTTCTAACGCATTCGTCCGTTTCAAACCTGAACTTTCTCCTATCCATTTCTTCCAGTAATTTGCGATACGTGCAAACTTAGACGCATATTGCAATCTAGCTGATTCATCCTTACGCATGTATTTATCCATTATTCCAAGTGCAGTTTCGCGTATAGCAATCCTCGATGGATTTTGTTTCTCAACTAACTGATTCACTGCAACTGATGGTAGGTATTGATTTGTTCTTCCTGGAAATCCAAAAACTAAAGTAAAGTCTCCTTCATCTACCCCATCAAGTGAAATAGGTAAAAAGTGTTTAGGCGTGTAAGGGATATTTTCTTCTGAATACTCCGCAGGCTGGTTATCAGGCCCTGCATAAACTCTGAATAAAGCAAAATCTCCTGTATGTCTTGGCCATTCCCAGTTATCCGTATCTGCTCCAAATTTTCCTATGGACTCCGGTGGTGCCCCTACTAGTCTCACATCAGGATATGTAGTAGACATGATAGCAAAATATTGATTTCCATTGTAAAATGGCCTCACTTGCATCTCTTGAAAGGGACCCAAATTATTACTACTTAAATACAGTTCTATATTTTGATCAATAATTGATTGCCTCGCTTTATCCGACATACCCTTTTCAACTCCTGTAAGAATAATGTCTGTGACATCATTGATTTGATCTATAAACTTCGCAAATAATCCAGCATTAGGTAATTCTTCAGATTTGCTCATTGCCCAGAAACCATCTCTTAGATAATTTTTATCAAGCGATGAATGCTCTTGTATCTGGCTATAACCACAGTGGTGATTTGTCAGAAGTAAACCCTCTCCGGAAATAAGTTCAGCAGTACAAAATCCTCCAAAATGCACAATCGCATCTTTAAGCGAACCATTATTTACTGAATAAATATCTTCAGCAGAAATTTTCATGCCTAGAGATTGCATTTCCGCTTCATTCAAGGATTTTAGAAATATGGGTAGCCACATCCCTTCTCCCGCAAAAACGGTCATCCTAAAAAGACAAACAATTACTAGACTTAAAATGAATTTTGTTACACGATTCGACTTCATACTTTTTGGTTTAGACTTGAAATATAAAAATTTGTTTACATTAGGAAGCAACAATATCATCTCTATGTCTTTTTTATTTGAAGAGACTGCCTTTACAGCCTATAGTTTGGAGCATTTTTATCCAATGTTCTTTTTTTTCATATTGGGATGTATCTCCATAATCTTTGCAAAACGCAAACTAAATATCACCCAACAAAGGCGATTTGGAGTATTATTAGCCCTTATCCCATTTTGTGGTGTGTTTTTTAGAATGTATTATGCTTACAAAGTTGGCAACTTTAGTCTCCAGAGTGAGCTCCCCTTGCACCTTTGCAGACTCCTAGGAATTGCGGCTCCCTTTATCATGTACAGCAAAAATAGATATGTTTTGGGCATGTTCTATTTCTGGACATTGGCAGGGACTTTAAATGCAAATCTTACTCCAGATCTTCCTGAAGGTTTTCCAACATTATCTTATATAAGCTACTGGACCCTTCATAGTGGTTTAGTCCTAGTCGCTCTCTATTCCGTTTTTGTTTACAGACTTAGAGTGCACATAAAAGACATGGTAAATGTTTTTTGGGCAACAAACGTTTTTCTTGTAATTATACATCTCATAAACTTTGTCATAGGGTCCAACTATTTCTATACCATGCATAAACCCCCAGCAGCATCGCTACTGGATTATATGGGACCCTGGCCGTGGTATATTTTGAGCGGTGAAATTATGGTCTTTATCCTAATGGGCTTAGTTTATATCCCCTTTCTGTTTATGAAAAAATCTGATAGGCTATATCAAGTGTAGGACGGTTTCCTAATACTTAACTCACACTCGTGTGGCCCTACTGAATGACAAATTTATGATAGGCAACATGTCCACCCTCATCTTCAAATCTTAAGAGATAAATACCAGATTTAAAATCTGAAAGATCTACACTCTGAGTACTCTTTTCTATGTTTCTTAAAAGTCTAGAATGTGTATCAAAAAGTAAAATACTTTTGATGTCTAGACTTGAATTAATTTCAATTTGCAATTTTTGATAAGCAGGGTTTGGATAAATTTTTATCTGAGAGATATCTAGATAATTCTCGTTTACTGAAGTAGATTGACATGCTTCACTTATTTTATCACAGTACATTCTTGCTGCTAAAGAACAGTCAAGAACAAATGGATTTGATAGCCCATCTTGATAACTTGCAATCTTCAGATTCCCTTCCCACTCTTTCTGATCTACTGGGTCAGCAAAATGCCAATCACACATATACTCCTGCTGTAAACCAAAAAATTCTGGATCCGCAGCATCTGCCTTATCTCTATAAATGGTATAAAAGTACATCACTGTTCTAGCTATATCTCCCTTGACGGATTCTCTTGGCTCAAAGACTCCATTTCCAAATTCACTATACGCATCTATATTATTTTGTGGAATTGAATTCTGGTTTATACCCTGATAGAACCAACTCGTAGTTACATTATCATTTACTTCTCCATATGGAAAACTCCCTCTTGTTGAATTGACATCCACTCTGCTAGGAAATAAATTATGCATATTGATGCGTGCATTCCCTTCGCTTGCTCCCTTACTTTGAGGATAGACATGTTCTGTGTTAATCCCAGAATTGATTCCATTTAAGAAAACAGTTTGTGTAGGGTCTTCGTTTGGATTCATATACAGTGTGTGACCAGAGTAAATACAGGACAAACTATCATTGACTCCCCAAACCTCAGAAAACATGGTATCTCTCGTATCACTCCACGTTAGAAGATCTAATGGCGTGAAACCAGCCTGCACATTATTTAATAGTGCACTCCCTTCTAATCCTGGAAAAACATCTATATGGTCATATTGGCTGAAGAGATTTAGACTAAAACATCCAATGCATAAAAGTAACATAAGAGGCTTTCTCAAAATAGTAAATCGATAGTCTCTTAATTGCATATGTTATTTTTGAATGTAAATTCTAAGCTTCCAATTCTTCCTGATAATCTTCAATAGGCGGACAAGTACAAATAAGATTTCTATCTCCGTAAGCATTGTCTACTCTTCCTACTGTAGACCAGAATTTTCCATCGCGCACATAGTCTAATGGAAAGGCAGCTTTAGTTCTACTATATGGATAAGCAAACTCATCTGCTGTAATCATGCCTACCGTATGTGGAGCATTTTTTAAGACATTATTTTCTTTATCCGCTGCACCACTCGCAATTTCATCAATCTCGTTCTTGATTTCTAACATAGCATCGCAGAAGCGATCCATTTCTTCTAAATCCTCACTCTCTGTAGGCTCTATCATTATCGTTCCTGCCACTGGAAAGGATAAGGTAGGTGCGTGAAAACCATAATCAATCAAGCGCTTCGCAACGTCCTCAGCGGTAACACCCAATGCCTTAAACTGCCTTAAGTCTAAGATAAGTTCATGCCCTACCATTCCATGCTCTCCATTATAAAGCACTGGATACGCACTACTCAATTTAGCACGTATGTAGTTAGCATTTAAGATGGCGTATTTCGTTGCGTTCACAAGACCGTCTTTTCCTAGCAGTCTAATATATGCATAGGAAATAAGTAATATGCTTGCACTCCCCCACGCCGCAGAAGATACCGCTTTTATAGCATTCACTCCTCCAGTGTCTACTAGAGGGTGACCTGGTAAAAATTCTTTTAATTTATCGTTTACGCAGATTGGCCCCATGCCCGGCCCTCCTCCTCCATGTGGGATGGCAAATGTCTTATGCAGATTTAGGTGGCAAACATCCGCACCTATTATTCCTGGATTTGTCAAGCCTACCTGTGCATTCATATTTGCACCATCCATATACACAAGTCCTCCATTGTCATGAATGATCTGACATATTTTTTGGATCTCTGTTTCAAAAACGCCATGTGTTGAAGGATAGGTAACCATCAAGGCTGCTAGTCGATCTTTATACTGCAATGCCTTTTCTTCTAAATCCGCCAAATCTATATTCCCTGCATCATCACATTTCGTTACAATCACTTTCATTCCTGCCATAACAGCGCTGGCTGGATTTGTTCCATGTGCTGAGGAAGGTATCAATGCTATATTTCTATCAAGGTCATTTCTAGATTTATGGTAAGCTGCTATTGTAAGCAAGCCTGCATACTCGCCTTGTGCTCCAGAATTAGGCTGTAAAGAACACGCGGTGAATCCAGTGATCTCAGAAAGATAGGATTCTAGTTCATCAAAAATTTGCTTATACCCAGTTGCCTGATCAGCAGGCGCAAAGGGATGCATGTAGGCAAACTGAGGCCAACTCACAGGAATCAATTCCGTTGCCGCATTCAGCTTCATCGTGCATGAACCCAGAGGAATCATAGAATGCACTAGACTCAAATCTTTATTTTCTAAAGATTTAATATATCGCATCATTCTTGTTTCTGATTGATTTCTATGAAACACAGGATGTTGTAAATACAGCGTCTCTCTTCTTAAATTATCTGGAATCGCCTGAACACCATTTGCATTATTGAACACGTGTTTTGCATTCTGTAATTCAGAAAAAATATCTACCAGTAATTTAATTTCTTTCTCTGTTGTAAGTTCGTCTACAGAAATTGTGACTGCACGCTTTCTATAAAACAGATTTACTTTGTTTTTTTCAGAAAGTGCTTTGAGTTTTTCAAGATCAACTCCCTCCACTGTTATTGAGTCAAAGAAATGTGTATTTGTAACTTTCACACCCATCTCTCTCAGGTTACTAGAAAGTAAAAAGCACAAGTGATGAATCCTTTCTGAAATATTCTTAATTCCTTTAGGACCATGGTACACACAATACATACCTGCCATGATTGCTAGCAGCGCTTGGGCAGTACAGATATTAGACGTTGCTTTTTCTCTTTTTATATGTTGTTCCCTTGTTTGCAATGCCATCCTCAAAGCAGTGTTACCTTGGCTGTCCTGCGAGAGTCCTATTATTCTTCCGGGAATCTGTCTTTTAAAATCTTCATGGGTTGCAAAGTAAGCGGCATGCGGTCCACCATAGCCCATTGGCACACCAAAACGTTGTGTTGTTCCTACTACAGCATCTGCTCCCCATTCTCCTGGTGGCTTTAGTAAGGCGAGGCTTAGTATATCTGCCGCTACAGTTACAAAGAGTCCCTGTTCTTTACAAGAAGATGCAAACGCAGAGTAATCTTCAACACTTCCATCACTATTCGGGTATTGCAAAAGCACTCCTATAAAATCGTCAGTGATCTCTATGTCTTTCCATGATCCTCTTACTATTTCAATCCCTATAGGAAGAGCTCTTGTTTCTAGGATGTCTACTGTTGATTCAAAGACAGCATCCTCAACAAAGAACTTCTTCGCTGGATTATCTTTTCTTTTTTTGTTACGCAAACTCTGGAACATTGCCATTGCTTCTGCCGCAGCTGTTCCTTCGTCCAATAGAGAAGCATTTGCAATTGCTAATCCAGTAAGATCAGACACAACCGTTTGGAAATTTAAAAGCGCTTCCAGACGTCCCTGGGATATCTCAGCCTGGTATGGAGTATACTGCGTATACCATCCTGGATTCTGAAAAATATTACGGAGAATGACAGAAGGCGTAATCGTCCCGTAGTAACCCTGGCCAATAAAGTTTTTGAATACCTTGTTCTTATCTGCAATCTTTTGGAGGTGGTCCAGATAATCCTTTTCTGTCAAAGCCTCTGGAATGTCCAATTCCCCTTCCATCCTGATTTTCGATGGAATTGTTTTGTCAATAAGATCATCCATGGAATCCAGTCCCAT
>CALCMJ010000087.1 GCA_937967615.1 uncultured Saprospiraceae bacterium | reverse complement strand
TTCTAAGACAAATTTCACTGCCTTACTCGCGCCTCCACTCCCCAAAACCAATGCATGCTTATGTTCTTGATCTTTAAAAAAGGGCTTTAAAGATTCTTCAAAACCGTATACATCTGTATTGTGTCCTATCTTTTTCCCATCCCTAAATAAAATTGTGTTCACCGCCCCTATTGCTGACGCCTCTTCAGTAAGACTATCCAAATGTGCAATAACAGATTCTTTATATGGTATAGTTACATTTAGCCCTACCAAACTCTCAAAAGGTAGATTCTTGAAGCCGGCAATTGAAGCAATGGGAAATGCCAGATATTTTGAATCTGTTAAACCCATTTTCTTAAACTTGTCAGCAAAATAATCCGGAGAAAAACTATGACTTATTGGGTAGCCAATCAGGCCGTATATTTTGTTATGCATTGTTTTTAGATGTTAGATGTTTGTTTTACCAATTAACCCTTTGAAACGTTCAATTCTTTCCATAAAAATGTCGCCACTCTGCGGTTATATAAATTGACCATAAACAACTCGTCTCTCAATCGCTCCTTCCCTTTTTCATTTTCATTTTCATTTTAATTTTCATTTCTATTTTCATTTTCATTTTAATTACATAGCTATTTCCCTTTCCCCTGCACCAAAACCAAAAGCGTATGAATTAATATTTTTATATCCAGTGCAATAGACATATTTTCTATATAGATCATATCATATTTTAAGCGTTGCAACATCTGATCTACACTTGAAGCATAGCCATATTTTACCTGTCCCCAGGAAGTAATTCCAGGTCTTACTTTGAGTAGGTGCCTGTAGTGTGGAGCTGACTTCATTATCTTATCAATAAAATACTGACGTTCAGGTCTAGGACCTACTAAGGACATGTCACCTCGTAGAACATTGATAAATTGCGGTAGCTCATCTATACGCCATTTACGCATTATTTTACCATAGGGTGTAATTCTGGAATCATCATCGCTAGAAAGTTGCGGGCCTGCATCTTCTGCATCCAAATACATTGACCTAAACTTCAAAATATCAAAAGGTTTAGAATTTTTTCCTATCCGCTCCTGTCTGAACAAGACTGGTCCTGTGGAACTTGTTTTTACGCGTATCCATGCGTACAACAATAAAGGGAAAAATAAAATGGGAATGAGGAGAGCAACGAATATATCCATCGCACGTTTTACAATTCTCTCCCACTTAGGCATCAGGGAATTATCAATCTCTAAAAGAATGGCGCCATAGACATGATTCATCTTGACACTTCCTAACATGATATCATACATGTCTGGAATTATTTTGATGAGTAACTTATCATCAAAATCAAAGAGAATGTCCAAAATAGATTTGATCTTATCATGGTCAGAAGTTTCAATTGCAATTATAACTTCTTCAATATTCTTTTCTTGAATGATTGCTCCTAGTTCATCAATACTGCCTAGAATGGGAAGTGCGTTTTTAAGTTTATTTTTTGACTTACCATTCGCATCTATGAACCCTAGAAACTTATGGCCAAAGTTATTTTCTTTGATTGTAATTTCGTTATATAAATCCACTGCATTATCGTCACCACCTACAATAAGTGTGTTATAAAATACCTTGCCCTCTTTTAATCTATTCTTAGCAATTGTCAAAAAGATAACACGTGCAATCGCAGTAATCAAAAAATGAAGTGAAAACAGTCTCAAAAAAGGATAGACATACTCCGTGTAATTAAATACTTGGTCGTCTAGCATCACAGTGAAAAACAGTGTTGTAACGCCTATCAATGTAATGACGAAGGTTCTTTGTATAGTACTGAGTCTTGAGTATCTATAGATATCCTTGTACTTACCAAAGACCTCATAAAGGATAATCCATCCTATTGGGATAAGAAATAATCCTTGCATGAGTTTGGGATCTGCAACAATGTCATTTATAGATAGACCTGGATCCTCTAATTTTTTGCGATACATAAAAAACAAAAACCAAGCAAGCATAGCAGATAGGTAGTCTACTATTCTATAGAAAATTATTTCAAGTTTTCGTTGGTTCTGCATGTAAACTTAGAAGTGGATGAGTTTTACATTGTCTAAATACAAATATCCATCCTGCCCTGCAGCGTCTTGCGCATTATATTCTATTCCAAAAGCCAATTTGTAAAAATCTAAATTTGAAAGCAGAATTTCATTTGTAATTTCAATGTAGATCTTGTTCCACTCATCTCCCGTAGGTTTCAAAAATAAAAAATATGCCTTTTGCAATGTCGTCCCAAAGGAACCTAATAATCCTACATTGAGTGTCAAATTTGACCTGTAATCCATTTCAATGTAAATAGCAGATCCGTCTTTTGGCAGATCTGTAAAGGATGCATCAGTCGCAAGTTCTAAGATTGGGTGCTCTGCATTTACAATACCAAGACCTGATCTGAGACCTTCAAAGGGCTCATCATTTGTTGTACCAAAACTGGTCATTGGATCCCCATCTTCATCAAAGCTGAAATTATTAGAATTATCAAAAGATTCTATAAAGGCAAACTTTGTATCTGGTCTATATTTAAATTCTAGATCTACATCTCTTGTCTCTCCAGCAACAAGATCTAATGAAAGGTCTATCTGTTCATAAAATGGATATTGGATTGCATCTGTATTCGTCCCATTTCTCCGAATTCCTCCAAAGAAAATTAGATCAGCTGTTCCATCCTTGAGAATGGGAATAAGACTAGGCACCTGGTGCAAGCCCACAATCTTAAAGTTCTCCGCAATCCACAGGTCTTCAATCTTGTGACTTGAGGAGCCTTGATTTGGCTCAGCGGCTAGAGTAACGTTTGAAATATCTAAAAAACTAGGAGTCACATCATCATTGTCAAGAAGACTGCACGATGTAAATAGCACTAGTAATAAAACAGGAATGTAACGCATTATGATTCTTTAGCAGTTCTTTCAATTTTTTCAGCAAGGTCCAGAGCGCGCATAGCGTCGTCTATACCTACGAGCACCTCTGTATTATTAACGATTGCATCGTGAAAATCTTGTAATTCAGTCCTGATTGCATTCGTTTCTTGTGTCTCGGGGGACGAAAATGAGATAAATTTCTCTCCTTTTGGAGTATTCAGGCTAATTACATTTTCTGCAGCCTTATCTGTTAGCCTTATTATTTGGCTCTTCTTCTTCAAAAAGTCAATGTTTATATAGGCATCTTCTTGAAAGATCCTGAACTTACGCATCTCTTTCATACTTATACGCGATGCAGTTATATTCGCAACGCAGTTATTCTTAAAGACCAGTCTCGCATTGCAAATGTCAAAACTCTCACTTACAATACTTACCCCCTTTGCATCTATTCGCTCTAGTGGACTATTCACAATTTTGGCCAGCACGTCCAAATCATGAATCATCAGATCGTGCACAACAGATACGTCCGTGCCTCGCATATTGTAAGTTGATAGCCTATGAATCTCAATAAATTGGGGTTTAATATCTAGTCCTTCTAATGCTTGCAAGGCAGGATTATACCGTTCCACATGTCCTACCTGCAATTTGATACCAGTATCTGGTTTGTACAGCTTTTTTAATTCCTCTGCTTGTTTAGAATTTGAGCTTATAGGTTTTTCTATAAAGACATGTTTACCTGCTTGCAGTGCTTGCTTTGCAATATCAAAATGTGCGTCAGTGCTAGCAACTATATCTACCACATCACAATCTTGGATGAGGTCCTCTAAATTCTGATAGCTCTTTGTGTTCCATTTCTCAGCTGCTTTCCTTGATTTTTCTTGATCAATATCATAGACCCCAGCTAACACAAAGGGAGTTTCTTCTAAACACTTTAGATGAATTTTTCCCAAATGCCCAACTCCTACCACTGCAATTTTCAACATACTATGTATTTCTAAATAATTGAAGGGCGAAAAATATGATAAATATTAGGATAATGCTTGCTATCCACATGGATCTCTTGACATTGCGGCTGAAACTCAGGATGGTTTGGCTATGCGCTGGATATTTAGGTAAAACTTCCTTTTTTAGAAGCTTTTCGTTCAACATTTGTTTCATAGAGAAGTCTACTCTATGCTTAGTAAGTTCCCTATAATCCTTCAGAACTTTGAGGCGTAGAAAGAGGTGAAATAGAAGAATGAGCGTAAATAATATAGCAAGTAAGAAGAGAGAGTCCATTAAGTCGTCAATTGTAACATATTATGAAAATATATCATATATACTATGATGTTAATCAATTGCAAGATATTTAAAATATATTAAGCCTCTAAGCTGACAAAATGCATGAAATACGCTTATGAATGCTCTATTTTACTGGATTTGGGAAAAAAATTTAATTATTTTGCTCACCTAATTGATTCATCTGGTACTTATAGATGATGAACGATTTTACTAATTAAATAATAACACCTTATATGGCATTCCTTCAACGATTTATCCCAACATTTATATTTTGTGTACTAAGCTTATCAATATTTAGCCAAAATGCTCCAAGTCCAAATGGAGGTCCTTTGCAGAATCCAAGACCTAATAATGCTAATGCAGATGGTGGTGGAGGCACTATACCATGTCCCTACACACATCCCGCTGTGGTTCCTGAATTTATATTTGCATATATTGATATTGAAAGCAGTACACCGACATACACATTACCAGGAGATATTCCTCCATTTTATCTTTCTATTGATTTTTTGCATTCCTATTACAACATAGATTCTAATCTTTATATATCTGAGGGAATAAATGTTTTTACAATTTCAAAATACCAATGCAAAGCTGACCCTAGTGAATTTTACTATTACGTCGCTTTCGAAGTACCAATTGATTTACTAGAAGAGCAAATGCAATCTATTCTTGCACAAATGTGTTTAGATAATCTTAATTTTGATGGCCTTATAACTGGCAGGTTACAATTTACCTTGACAACTTATGATGAAGAAGAAACACTTATTGAATATCCAATAGAAAATCATCCTGAATTATTTGGCTGTGATTATCCTTCAATAGGTAATGAATCTCAAATCACTTCTGAACTTTCAAACATTTTCAGGTATTGTTGTGAAGTAGGTAATAATGTGTTAAGTTTTCCTTTTTTACCTGAAGCTGGAAATCAAGAAGTAAAGAACAGAACTTCAACTGAATCAAAACAATACAAGATAACTCCTAATCCTTTTTTAAATCACCTAATTATAGATGAACAAATTCAGGAGTTGAGAATTCTAAATTCTAGCGGTGAAATTGTATTTGATCATAAGGGAACATGTAATTCTATTAATACTGAATTATGGACGCCAGGTATATTTATAATCCAATCATATGATGGGACATCTTGGAAATCCGAGAAATTTATAAAAGCAGAATAAAATACAGAGTAAAATTCCAACTCCTATAAACTGAAATACAAACTAATAACATGAAAATTAAAATGAAAAACACTCTTCGATATTTAGCCATTCCAATTTTATTATTTTTTGGAATATCACTTATCGCGCAGAACGCACCTGCTCCAGGAGGAAATGGACCACTTCAAAACCCTAGACCTACTAGTTCAAATACTGGAGGAGGAACAGACCAAATACATTGCCCCGAAAGTCATAACCAGGTATGGGTGCCAAATTCTATATTTGCATATATAGATGTAAACAGTAGCGATCCAATATATACTGTTCCTTCAAATCTTCCACCATGAACTGGAGGCCGAGGCGATCGCTTTCTAGCTCATCTGCTCGACCGTATTTGAGGCTGACAAGCTGGTTGACGGCTTGGGCGATCGCCGCCGCATTACGCCCGGCGCCATAGCTGCCATCGCTAGCGGCCACACCCACTGCATTCACTAGAGATACACCGAGCTGCTGCTTGGCAATATGCTCCGCACCATGGCGACCAATCACATGGCCGATTTCATGGCCTAGCACCCCAGCTAGCTGGGCTTCACTGTCAAACTGGCGCATTAGACCCGCCGTGAGAAAGACCTGACCACCGGGGAGGGCAAAGGCATTGATGGTCTGGGCATCGCGCAGCAGATGAAACTCGAAGTTGTAGGGAGATTGCCGAGCGGCCGTTTGATCAATGAGTTCTGCCCCAACGGCATCCACATAGGCCTGGAGCTGTTCGTCGGGATAGAGGCCGCCATGCTGCTGGGCCATTTCGCCCCGAGCCTGAACACCGAGGACCTGTTCTTGTTGGGGGCTGAGCTGAACGCGCTGCTTTTCCCCGGTGACTGGGTTTATATCGGTATTACCGTAGTAATTGATCATGCCAAAGATGGCGAAGAGCCCACCAATGAGCAATCGCAGGAGCAGTTTTCTCACGCTGCATCTC
>CALCMJ010000086.1 GCA_937967615.1 uncultured Saprospiraceae bacterium | reverse complement strand
AATCAGGTTCTTAGTTCTATTGATGATCGCAATAGCATTGAGTATAGTACTATTTTGGCAAAAAAATATGCCACCAAGGCAACATATTTTGAAAAAAACCTTCAAAATGATTCCGCAGTTATATATTCAAATAAATCTATACAACTTCAAAATACTTTCAATAAGCAGAATCTTTATCTAAAAGGACATAGCTATAGACGTCTTTACAAACAGTGGTGGAATTTAAGCGAGATTGATTCATCGATTTATTATGCAAAAAAAGCGGAGCAAATATTTACAGATACCTTAGGAACAAATCATAAACTTATTGCAGAGGCTGTATTTGATATGGGAAAGGCATATGGGCGCAAAGGGGACAGCAAAAAAAATATCGAATATTATAAAAAGGCAATTGCAATGAATATTGCCCATAAAGGAGAGTTTACTACTGACGCCGCTTTTCAAGAACATAATCTGGCATTAGTATATGGAGGTATAGGATTCTATACAAAAGAACTTGAGAGTTATAAAAAAGTAATTAAGCGATGGGAAGGAATTAAAGATCATAAGGACATGAGCTATTTGAGTATAGCTTATGGATCCTTATGTACATGGTATTTACAGCTTGGAGATGTCCAAACCGCAGAACAGTACCTTTTAAAACAAGAAACATTAGTAAAGACACGTAAAACCGACTTAAAATATTGGTATAATGAAACGTTCAAAGGCAGAACTCAGCTTTATATTTGGTACAATCGTGCGGACATAGCACTGAATAAAAAAGATACGCTTACTGCTGCTTTCTACATTGATAGTACATTAGATTTCATTGCAAATTTTGATGAAAATGATAAAAGCAATAACCCACATAATTTATCCTATTTTAAAGTTTTTGTCAATTTGGCTCATATGGGGGCATTACGACAAAAGGCGAGTATGCTAAAAAATTCTAAACCTGATGAAGCCTATGTACTCAATGAAAAAATAATCAAATTAGGGGGTGAAGAAGCGTCAGTAACATTGCCTGAAAAGTTGGCTGTTTTAGATTTCCACATTGATAAAAAAGAGTTTTCAATTGTAAGGAAGAAGTTAAAACACTATAGAAGTACAAGCAAAGGGAAAAGAAGTGATTACGCACTCATGCTTTTATCTGCTAAAAATGCAGATGTTTTTATAGCTGAGAACTATCGCCTTGACCAAATTGATATACTATATAAAGACGTCTTCAAAAAATTACAACGCGACACTATAAAAGCGATACCAATCCAAAGTTTAAAAAGTAATGATTGTAAACCCTATGGAGATGGTCGTATTGTAGATATGATTCTAGATGCTACCAAGTACTATTCCAATGCATATGAAAAAACGAATGTAGTTGACTATTTAAATAAGGCACATAATTTAAGCACTTTGGCATCTAACATTTTTTCAGAAAATTTCAGCTATTTACCTTACAATGAAAAGACATACAAGACTGCCATCGAAATCAAGGAACAATTACTCAATACCGCTTTATTGTTAAAAGAGAATGTGGATGTTGAAGATGTTCTTGAAAACATAGAGATTACAGAATCTAAATTGAGTTGGAAAAAATTCCTGGCTAGTGATCAAAGGACTTTTTTGAATATTCCTGATTCTATTACAGAACGAGAAAATGATCTAAAATCTGAGCTTTATTTTTATAAAAAAGCCTTATTCACAAGTGATGAAAGTAATGAAGCAAAGGTGAAAGCGTTTAAGGCAAGCATGTTTGAAGTTGAAACCAAGATCGAAGAACTTGAAGAATGGTACCAAAATAACTATCCTAGCTATTACGAACAAACACAGAAACCTTTCAATTTAAAAGAGCTGACACAACAACTTAAAAAGAACCAGAGAATAATTAAATATGTTGTTGCAGAAAAACAGATCTATGCATTTTCTGTCACAAAAGGAGATGTAGCTTTAATTCAACTTGGACCAAAGGAAGTATTAATTAAAAAAGTAGCGTCTTTTATTAAAGGACTTAGTAATCCGAATGCACAAGGATATAAAAAGTTGGCTCAAGATCTTTGGATGCATTTATTACCAGAAGATCTTTTGAAGATCACTGAAAAACAAGAACTAATTTTCATTCAAGATGATATATTGAATTTCTTGCCAATGGAAGTATTGTTGAGTCCTAAAAGTGAATACCTGATACAAGTACATGCCGTGAGTTATGCACCTTCTCTATTGTTATGGAACGAGCAACTTAAAGTGAAGAAATCAAGAAAAAATAAATTGGGGATCTTTGCACCTACGTATAAAGATTTCTATAAACAAAATCCTAAGCGAAATGATAGTACTGCATTGCTAGGTGCTTTTTCTGAAGCGATGCAAATAGCAAAAATATTCAAGTCTGATGTTTACAGCGGAACAGAAGCAAATAAAGAAATGTTTGTGAATAAGGCAGATGAATATAGTATTTTGCATTTAGCGATGCATTCTACCCTAAATAACACAGATCTTGAATTTTCTAGTTTAAATTTTTCGCCAGATATAAGTGACAGTAAATTGTATATTTCTGAGCTTTATAATATAGCTCTAAATGCGGATTTGGCTGTATTAAGTGCCTGTAATACTGGAGCTGGAGTCCTAAGAAAAGGAGAGGGCCTGGTCAATGTCTCCAAAGCATTTACCTATGCTGGAGTACCAAGTTTGGTGACGAGCCTTTGGAGTGTGCCCGACAAAGAAACTGCAGAAATTATGGTGTCTTTCTATTCCTATTTAAAAGCAGGAATGGCTAAAAATGAAGCTCTTCAAAACGCGAAACTAGATTACCTGAACAACGATGATGAAAATTTACAACATCCATATTATTGGGCGGGCTTTATAGTTACTGGTGATATTAGTCCAATAGTATCTCCAATCCCTTATTTAGTATTTGCCATTTTAGGAACTTTGCTTTTGATTTTTGGGATGTATTTTTTTAGGAAGAAAAGAAAGCAAAACAAATGAGGTATACATTTCACTCAAACTTATCCAACAACTCTTTGGCCTCCTTGTTTTTATAAGACCCTTCAGAAATTATTGTATTCAGCAATTCTTTAGCTTTTTGTATATCCTCAGTTTTTAAATAAGCAAGGGCCAGGTACCAATTGGTTCTCTTAGTCAAAGTATCCTGTGTTTTTAAATGCTCTAATAATAGAGGAATGGCTTCATCTGCTTGTTCTAATTTTAATAAGGCATTTGCTTTATAGAACAAATAATAGGGTTCTTTAGAAGAGTTATATAACTGGGTAAAAAGAGTAATCGCCGTATTGTAATCTCCTTTTTCATAGGCGCTAAAAGCAATAGCTTTGTCGTTTTGTTGTTCATCATTACGTGCAATGGGGTGTACAACATTTCTATATGGCTCAAAATAGGAAGCAAACAATTCTTGGCTTGTGTACGTGTTCTTATTTAGTGAAATATAGCCAAGAGCAGATATGAGTAGGATGCTCGCAGCGACCAGCCATTTTTTATAGGAAGACTTTTTGCTAGGACTTTTAGATTTGCTTTCTATTTCAGATATTAAATTTCTAAAATTGGTATCCTCTTCATGTTTTACGACTTTTTTTATTTTGGTATGTAAAGCCACTTCATCTTTAAAATTACTATTCGTCTTTAGCAATTCATTAAATAGGACTTCTTCTTCAGAACTAAGCCTGTTTTGAATATACTTTTCTATGAGTAATGTATAATCCATAAGCTATGATTTCATCATTTCCTTTAATGTTTTAATGCATCTAGATTTCTGACTGCGTACTACACTGCTATCAGAATAATCTGTACATTCTACTATCTCATCAATTGTTAGTCCTCTAGAATAGAATAAAGTTAACATCAGCTGGCATTTTTTTCCTAGCTTTTTAAAATAGCTATGTAACAATCTTTGCTCTAGAGTAAGTTCCTCTTTTTCTGTTTCAATTGCTATTGTTTCTATTTGATCGTGTGCAATGTGAATAGCGGGTTCATAGCTAACGGTTTTTTGCTTTTCTTTTAAAAGGTCATAAATCATGAACTTCCCAATGCCAAATAAGTAGGTTTTTAAGGTGCTTTTTACTGTTTCCAATTTCCCATTAATGGCATTTTTTCTAAGAGCAATAAAGGCTTCCTGATAAATGTCTGAAAGGTCATCATCATGCAATCCATACTTTTTGCCGAAACTCATAAACGTAGCTCTATTGCTATTATACAATTTAGAGATCTCTTTAGAATCACCATCTATTAAGGCGTTTATATCTTGTTTTTCCATTTTGATAGAAGGAGTAGGCTACCGTGATGAAAGTAACAAAATTTAATTCTAATGTTAACATCAATCCTATTCTAGATACTAAGAGTATATAGATAAATTATTGATTATCAAAAAGAGTTATAGAATGAACAATCCAAGAATGCAGACTAGCTGTTTTATAAATACTATTAAAACAACGAACGCACAGCTTATAAATAATATGATTAAGCCTCTTTATAAATATTTAGCAATAAATATAAATACGAAACTAATAATGCTTCTCGCGATAATTTTATTTCAATCGTGCAAGACACAACAATTGCTAACTAAAACGTCTTTACCTAAAGTTGAAAACCAGCTTAAAGGGGAGTTAGATTATGCCAATGGAGGATTTGAACTTGTACAATGGCAAAATAGTGGAGATGAAATTACACTTGGTAGAATTGATGAAACGGGTGAGATTCATTTCAGTTTGCCAGAATATGATATTAAAGCGCTCGGTAAAAACCACATGCCCAATCATTTTGAAAGTGGATTTAATATGCTAAGATGTAAGGGTAGAGGTGATTTTGACATGGTTGGGAATCCTAAATTTAAAACGCCTTACGATGATGTATACTCACAGTTATATGCGCCCATGTACATAAAAAAATATGGGGTTAACATAGCCTATATCTCTCCCGTTTCCGACGAAAAAATGCTACTCAAAGAAAGCTGGGACAAGGTTATAGGTAATAAATACTATTGGATGTATATAGACAGAGCCCTTGATTATAAAGCTACCTGTATACGAGAGTCATTTAAAAGTACTGAGCATGAAATTGAGCGGAGTGCAGATATTCAATTAAAAAAAGGGTGGAATTTTATAAAAGCCAATCTTGTTGAGATTCAAAATTATGGTGAAAAGAATGAGCATACCATGGCAAAAACATTTCTATATACACTAAGTTCTCCCGAATCTAAAGATGTGAAATGGTATTTGACGAGGGTAATGGATGATGAAAAAATATTAGCTGCAAAAAAAGAATACGGTTTAACGCCAATAACAAAAGAACAATTTGAAAAATGGGCACCAAACACATTAGGTGATTTATCAATAGAGACCAAAGAGTATGGCATTCCAGCTAAAGGACAGACAAACAAAAACAATATTCATTTAAGCTATGTTAACGAAACTCAGAAAAGAGAAATAGACCTCTATGTAGTTGATTGTTCTAAAAGCCCTGTCGATCTAGAGATGGTAGATTTTGCATATGCAATGGAAAATGATGGTAAAGAGGAAAAGGATATAAAACCTTACATAACGCAATACAATGAAGCAGAAAATGTGACCATGCTATTATACAAAGTGGGAGATAGTATGTTTGTAGAGGCTTCAGCTGTAAATATTAACGGCGAAGATTTATGGGTTTATATTGAAAAACTAAATGTAGAAAAATTACTAAAATAAGGGAAAGACATATGGCATTACTATTAGTATTCGTAGTCGCTCTTTGTTGCTCTAATGCAAATCAAAATAAAATTGAAAACGGGAATGAAATTGAACAGGCTAAAAGTGATTCGTTTCTAACAGCAACGGTTAATGGAATTAGTTTTTATTCTGATGCCCCAATTGGCAATCCCTTTTTTCCATCTCGAGCCCGCGAGAGATCTTTTGAGTTAAAGGAGGAAGTAGCAATCTTCACTAAAGAATAGATTCTGGCTATTGCCAAGCTTATTTAATTTCATTCACCTCAATGTAATCAGGACCACCATCTACCGGATATCCAGCAAGCTTTGATCCCACGATAGTAACGTTTTGATTGACATAGTTATCTAAATTAATAGCATTGCTGCGCAATGCGTATCCTGATATGGTGTGTGTTCCATATTGATATGTCGTAATTCCTTGAACTTGGATTGTCCCTGTTATTGTAATGTTATTTGGGTTCATTTCTGCCTTTTCACAAGAAAACGTTGTCAGGCAGATTATCATTCCAATTATTAGAGATTTCAATAATTTCATTTTTTTTTAGTAGAGATAATTTTCAAATAGATTGCAATATCTAATTGGTATATCTAAATTTTAGCTCAAACGTTTTCTGTGTACTGAAGAAAACGAAAATATCTTCTCTTGGAAGCGGGATATCAACGAAAAAGCGGTCTCATTTTAGCCTGCTTTTCCAGGATATTTACCAAAACCCTACAGAATTGGAACTTTGAGAATTATTTTTTTAAAATTATTTTCTTTTATAAAATACTGATTATTAGGGTATTATGTAATATATGAAAAAAATATGTAAAATTTTTCTCTCAAAATCTGTGACATAACCTAAAAAATGTGTCTTAATGGTGGAAGTTGTTCTATAATGATTAAGTCTCCCGCCTGGGAGGCTTTTTTTTGCCCTATACTCAACGATTCTCCAGTCCTCTACTTCACGACCGTTTTCTCTC
>CALCMJ010000085.1 GCA_937967615.1 uncultured Saprospiraceae bacterium | reverse complement strand
GCATTATATTTTTCTGGAGCCAATACTCTGTTTTCTAGAACAGCAACTTGTTTGCCCTGAAGATCAAAAACACTTAAGCCAACTTTAGATTTTTTAAATACGCCATAATTGATGGTAAGTGCTTCATTAAATGGATTAGGGCTGAGATTATATATCATTCCTTTGTTGATATGCAGGTCAGAGGTAGCCACACTTATCCCTTCTCCATTTATTATTACATCAAACACACCTTCCAATACGCCATCTGCATTTTCAGTCAAAGGAATAATTCTGTTGCTTGCATCGTATACACCCTTCGTGATAGACGCAGCACTGTCTGCTGCAATGTCCGTGTCTCCTGCAAAATAAAGTTGCGTAGTAAGTTGTGGAAATCCAGGAGGAGTAATCTTATAATGGATATGTGAGGGCCTATACTTTGATCCATTTAAATACTTACCTGGTCTTATCGTTTCAAACAAATAAAAACCCTGGTCATTACTTGTTGTATATCCTCGCAGATGGTATCCTGAATTATCATACTGTCCTGCATTGGACGCGTGCCAGACATCCACGATGGTGTTGGGAATAAATTCATTACAGTCAAGGTTCAATACTCTACCACTGATGATCATACGATCACCTGGTTCGCCCACTGGTGCTAAGATATTGTTATCTATCATGGGAGGATTGTCTGTATAAAAAGGACCCTCTCCATAGTAATCCACTGTGGTTTCATCACATTCAGAAATATCTTTTAAGTTTTTGGATTTAGATTTCTTTGCAGGACTTACTAAGCTTGCTCCTATTCCTGCCAATACTGTGTTTTTTAAAAACTGTCTTCTGTGATTACTCATAATTTAAAACTTATAGTTTATGCCTAGCTTATAACGATGCTTGTTATGCCATCGATATGAGTTGTGCTTTAAATTTTTGTTATAATTATAATTCCCTATTAAAGCAAATGCGCCTAGGTCCAATTGTACAAAGGGTCCAGCATAGATTTCTGACATGAACAATTTAGCTTCTTGAATTTTCTCTAATGACTCAAAGCCGTAAACTGATTGATAAATATAGTTGAGTTTAGATTCTCCTGCTCTGTTTATTCTTACTCCGGTGTTTAATCCAAGAGATAAAACTCCTTGTTTCCAAAGAAAAGATTCTAGATGGAAATCTAAAGCCATTCTTTTATAACTTATAAAGACTGTATCTAATTCATTAATAGGGTCTATTGGTTCTGCGAGCGGTATATTATAATAGTCCCAATCTTGCAAAACTGTATTCTGTATATCCACTTTATTAAAATGTAGATTTAATCTATGTCTATTTGTGATATTAAATCCTATTCCAATATAAGGCCTTAGAGCAGATGTACTAGAAAGTGTACTTTCTTTTTCTGCTCCTATTCTTAGATTAAATTTCTTTTCCTTTTTGTTTATGAGAATAGGTGTCGCTGCAATTCCCATTGCTGTTCTTGGCAAAATTAAATGCTCTGCATTTAAGTGTATTAATCCTAGAGACTCTATTAGGTCAATATGGATCTTTACAGGCAGACTTGTTTTTTGATTTTCTGGTAGTTCTGCATTGCTTAAATATGTTACATGGTCAACTGCTAATATTTTTTCATTCTTGGCTCTCTCTTCTTCTTCACAGGGTTGGCATTCCTCTTCCAAAAGAACTGGTGTTGCTAAAATGTTTGTATTGGATGTTCCTATCTCATTATTAAAATTTACACTAGACGCGTTTCCTTGTAAGTTTTCAGATCTGGCAACAAGTTCATGTTTTATATCATCATTCGTATTTTCAATTTTGGTAAATACAGAGCTTCCTTCTTCAGAAGTTGTTTCTGGTGTTATGGTTTCTATTTCAGTTTTTGTAGTGCTGAGTTCTTGAGAAATAACTTGTGACTTCTCTTGAATATTAATCTCGTATTTTGAAATTAAGAACCATGAACTACCTAAAAGAAATACCAATGGAATACATAAGAGTAAATACTTTCTTAAAGTAGATTTTTTAACTTGGCGCAATGTATTGTTTATCTCCGTCCATTGTCTATCTCTTCCATCATATGATAAAGGACGTTCCAATCCAGACTTAAATAATTTGTCTAGTTGCTTATCTTCCATACTTTACTGTTTCTAATGCGTGTTGTTTTACCATATTCTTCAAATTATTCCTTGCTTTTGATAAGTTAGATTTTGAAGTACCTCTACTTATATTTAATTCTTTTGCGATTTCCTCATGTGTATAGCCTTCCATTACATGAAGCACAAATACCATTCTATATTGGGCGGACAGTTTTCTAATCATCTGGAGAAGATATTCTGAGTCTAAACTATCAGCTCCAGTGTTCCTTCTTGTTTCTTGTGGATGTAGATACTTTACTTTCTGGTTTTTAAATTTTCTGTAATGATCTATTCCACAAGAGATAAAGATTGTTCTTAACCAGGCTTTGAATGGAATCTCTTTTTTATATTTATCTATTCCTCGAAATAATTTCACAAAGCCATCATTTGCGATCTCTTCTGTTTCCTGTTTATTGTTACTATACCTAGAGGCAATAGTCATCCCATAATTGTAATAGAGATCATACAATTTCCTTTGGCTAGCAGCATGCTGCTTTTGGCATTTGGTAATTAATATGTTGAGTTCTTTATCCTCCAATATCGTTTAAATGCTTATTCAATTAGTAAGTTGAAATTTGCCTTTCTCACTTCGTAAAATGTATAATACCCACACGACATAACTTTCAAATTTACATCAAATGTGCCGCTCATGTTTATTTTATCTTCTGAGGACTGATAATTTAATTCTATTATGTCATAACTCTCTTCGTCAAAATAGAAATCCACATTAGATAATACTCCTAATTCCCATCCCATGCTGAGTTCTTGAAAATCAGGCATTGTCAACAATAAAGGGAAATTATTTTCTTCTTTATACAATTTCATTTTTTCAAAGAGTAGGCTGTTTGACTTATATTCAAATAGCTCATCATCAAGTTTGTTGATATTTTCAAGATCTTCTACCACTAAGAACTCAAAAAACCAATCTGTGTTTTCAAAATTCTCTTGCGTTTCTGACCTGAATTTTAAAGAAATGAGAAGTCTGATCTTCCCCTCCTCTACGGGATTATAATATGGGCTATTATGGTAGGGGTATCCTCCTGGTGCTTCTGTTATGCTTGCTTTTATAGTAAGATCCTGATCACTTTCAATGGAATACAGTGTCTGATCTTCTGAAGCATATGAAGATCCTACAATATCAAAGTTCATATAATAATCCGGACTTTCAATTTGGACAGGTAGGTCCATAATCTCTTGATCCTTAGAGCAGGAAAATAAGAGAATACATGCAAATAAGATGGATAGGTACTTCATTTTTTGAATTTACACCTATATACGGGAGATATGGCTTAGGGGTTGCCTTGGAGGGGATAGATGTTAGGCTACGCGCGACCATATTTGCCTTTGTGTGCCACTCTTGAATTTTTTTTTAAAATTGGATACTCTTTGTTGTTGCTACTTTATCCCCAAGTTTTGCTTGAATAAAAAATACGCCCTGTATTTTTGGTAATTCTATACTTGTATTGCTTTGTCCTTTTACGACTCGTAGCAATTCTCCATTTAACGAAATAAACCGTGCTTCAAATTCTTTATTCTCTTCTGCCATTACTTTAAAATAATCACCCGCTACTTGAACAGTCATGGAAGCGTCTTCTTCTGTTTTTTTAGCAGAAGCGACAATAAAATCAAGATCGAGTGCATACATTTCTCTACCTATGTCTTGGTTCAGATTACTTAAAAAGTACAGAGTATTATTTTGTACGGTCACAGGAAGCACGGTAGCAAAGTTTAGGGAGGGTTGATTAAATTCGTGCAAATTTATGGTTTCTCCTGTTTTTAAATTAACATAATACAGGACTGGCTCCCAACCATTAAAGATACCAAATGCTATAAAAGCATGGTGTCCAATGGTAACAAATTCTGACGGGAAATTTAAATCGTCCAAAAGCATTGTTGCATCCGAGTTACTTTCATCATGATAAAATAGATCTTGATGATACTGATGTGTGAATGCAAATTTATCTGGAATGCTTGTGAATATCATTGATTCTGTATTTGCAACTATAGTATTGGTATTCTCTAAAACTAATTCCGCTGGCTCATCAACATCATGAATCAGATAGTAACCTTCCCCTCTCACATATCCAAACGCCTTGTTTCCTTCAATGGGGTGCAATCGTATTGCGTAGCTTGTACCGATGTCCATCTTCTCTAATATGGTTGTTTCGCTGTTATATGTAAACGTCCCACTAGCTGTGTCATCAAAACCATCTTCTACACTAAACACCAAACCTTTATCAAGTTCACTCAGTCCATAAAATCTACCGAAGTTTGAAATTCCAGGAATAATTCCTAATTCTTCTACAGCGTCTCCTTGGATTTCATATAGACGATTTTGATTTGAAACTTTGCCTACAAATGCAATTCCATCCTTGTATCTTACATAATTATCTGCTTGAAATTTGGTGTCTGTGGTAAAATCTACTGCGTCAAATATATCTTTAGTTGTCACACCGTCAGACATAAAAATTAATTTTCGATACGTAAAGTATAGGTGATTAGAATTGGATACAATAAGGCCGTCAGGCGCTTGCTGAATTGTACTGCTTGATGGATCAAAAAACAAACGTGTTCCCTCTACTGTGCCATCTGTTACCCAAATCGCACCTAAATCATCTTGAGAGGTTGCTGAAAAATACACTTCTCCTTTATACTCAACAAAATGCCTTGGGTCAGAAGCTTGTTCTCCTGTATATATATCTTTAAGAAGAGTCACCTCATTATTATATAACATTCCTATTTCAGATCCAAGACCTTCTGCAACAACTGGCATTATAAATTTCTCTCCTAGTGCTACCCCTTCATAATTAGAAAGCTGAAAACTAGAACTATTTCCAGGGTTAAAATCTGAAATTAAGTAGGGTGTTTGCCCGAATGTTATTGTAGATAAAAGTAAAAAACATAAAATGCAATTGAGTTCAGTTCTATGGATCATAGTTATAGATTTGTGTAAGCAAAGAAATTATTGGCATCATTAAAATACTATAAAAAATTAAACTTTTATCTATATGCCTTAGGTTCTTTCCATTCGCGATAAGGATAGGAATGATCCCTTAGGGAGTCCGTAGGACCGCAACGGATGTGGAGTCATGGATAGCCTGGTCCCTTCTGAGCTTTGCGAAGAAGGGAATCGTCCAAAAAAAAGACCTCCCGTAAGCAATCTCACAGGAGGTGTAATTATCAGTACAAAAAGTTTAGTGGGGTTTAATTATCTGTGACCATTCCTGATAGATAATGTTTCCCATTTCTGCAATTTCTTTTAAATGCAATAGTTTACATACAGAAGTCGTATAGCCGCGTAATACTATGTAATAGAAGTGATAAACTAAAACTATTCTTTTTTAAGTTTAGAAGTTCATATATGTGATTAATTGCAAAATTGTATACAAAACTTTTGCTAGCTAGTTATACAAAATGATCTTAGCGCCTAACATTTCTTCCGGGATAAGAAAGGCGTCTACGAGACCATCAGCCTCATACCTGAGTTCCTGACACAATTTGTTTACCACTCTGCGTATTGCCTTGGACTTACTTCCTTCCATAAAATCATTTTCTAAAAACCAACCTTTATTTTCTTCAATGGTATGAAGACCAAAAAGCTGATAAAGTTTTATCAGAATTTCTTTTTCTGGAGAATTATCAAGCGCATCTATTTTTCTATACATGGATTTTAATGCCAGCCTATCTACGTATGCCTTGGACAATTCTATCATATGATTTTGGCATTTTAAATATGCAGAGTGTGCCCCAATACCCTTTTTCAAATAATCACGCATGCGCTGTGATACGGAGAGTAGAAGTTTTTGTTCTCTATATTCAAATGCTTCTTTGATAAATTCTCCACTTGTAAGATGTTCAACACTTGTGTTTCTTCTGAACACAGGATTATACTCTGTTGCTGTTTGAGATATTTTACTTCCTAAAATGCGTATTACTGCTCTAAAGCCGTCATCGTTAAAGGATTTTTTAAACTCTGTAAGCAATCCTTTTGCTACCAACTGTAGTAAAACTGTATTGTCTCCTTCAAACGTTGTAAAAATATCAGTATCTGCCTTGAGGTCTGTAAATCTGTTTTCAGCTAGATAACCTTTTCCGCCACATGCCTCTCTGCATTCTTGAATGGTATTTGTAGTGTGCCAAGTTGCGATTGCCTTAAGTCCTGCCGCTAGAGTTTCTACCCTGCGCATATCTGAATCAGCATTTAGTTCTGAGTATTCTACACTAAGATCACTAAGAGCAAAATAGAGCGCATACGTTTTTGCAACTAAAGGAATAAGTCTTCTCTGATGCGTAGGATAGTCCATTAAGATGGTTTCTTCTTCACCGTCCTTTGGAGCAAATTGTCTTCGTTTTAATCCATACTTGATTGCAATTGTGAGTGCAATCTTTGATGCATTCAATCCTGCGAGACCTACACAAACTCGCCCCGCTACAAGAGCCCCCAACATAGTAAAGAAGCGTTTGTTAGCATCCTTTATCTTACTCTCATATTTTCCCTCTGATGTGATTGTTCCATATTTATCTAAGAGATTTTCTCTAGGGACTTGCACATCATGAAACCAAAGCCTTCCATTATCCACACCATTCAGGCCCATTTTGTATCCACAGTCTTCTATTTCTACACCATCCAATAAGTTGCCTTTACTATCTCTTACTGGAACTAAAATACAATGGACTCCATGTACATCTCCGTCAACATGGAGCTGAGCAAACACGGCTGCCATTGTACAATGCATGGCATTCCCGATGTATTCTTTTCCGGCATCTCTAGTTGGGGAATTTATGATTAAAGAATCACTTGCTTTATCAAAGATTGCTGTTGTTTCTAATCCTTTAACATTAGAACCATGTCCTGTTTCTGTCATTGCAAAACAACCTAGCAGATCAGCTTTTATCAGAGGTTCAATATATTTTACATGGTGTCGTTGTGTACCTAAGCCTAGAACAGCGCCGCCGAAAAGTCCGTATTGCACTCCAAACTTTATAGTAAGACTTAAATCATGGTAACCTAACATCTCAAAAACTGTCAGGTGGTCACCTCTTTTATCCGCCCCGCCAAATTCTTTGGGGAATGCATAACCGCTTAAGCCTTGATCTGCTAATGCTTTTAATTGTTTAAGCACATGATTCCGGTAGTCATCTTTATCTCTTATTGTCTGATACGCAAAGAATGGATCTCGCATAAGTTTCCTCATGCGTTCTTTTGTTACTCTATACTTTCCATCCAAAATCAATCCCAGTTTTTGCGGCGAAAAGCTATAGCCAAGTTTGTTTTCTACTTTGCTATTTTCTCCTTTGGCTAGAATCAGATTCCTACTCAACATATTATCCAGTCCAAGGGCTTTTTCTACTTCATTCAATGCATTTCTTGTCTCTGGTGCATTAAATATTTCCTTGTTTTTATATCCTGTACTCGCTTGCGCAATTTCAAGACCTAGATCAGCAAGAGATCTCTTTTTTTGATACGGAATTTCTTCAGCATATTCTTGAATGGCTATTGCCCAAGATTTAAAAAGTGTTCTGCTGGGTGGCTGTGACGGATCTGTCCATTTTATCAGGTAAGTTTTATCTTCTTCCGTAAGGAAGGGAAAGTCATTAATAGTATCCTGAATTACTTTTATTTCAGTAGGGCTGAGAACACTATCAGACCATCCTACATAAAACATAGGTAAAAGCGTCAAAACACCTGGTGAAAATTTTGCCCCTATTTCTTGGCTAGTTTGCATGGATATAATTTATTCCACAAAGGTATTGTAAGATTTTAATACTTGCTCGTTTTGTTTATTTACATTTGAGTATATTATTAATTATGGGATTATTAGACAATAAGATATGTTTGATCACTGGCGGTTCTCGCGGAATAGGTGAAGCAATTGTAAGAAGATTTCATTCTGAAGGAGCAGAAATAATCTTTACCTATAGATCATCCTCTGAAAAAGCAGATGCTTTAGTTGCTGATTTGGGCTCCAGAGTCACTGCATTGCAATCTGACGCAAGTAATTTTGAAGCGGCTGGACTGCTTATAAATGAAGTCATTGCAAAACACGAACGCATTGATATATTAATAAACAATGCTGGCATAACAGATGATACGCTTATGCTTAGGATGAGTGAAGAGCAATGGGACAGGGTTATTGAGATAAACCTCAAGTCCGTTTTTAACTTAACAAAGCAAATTATGCGCCCAATGCTTAAGGCGCGAAGTGGATCCATTATTAATATGAGTTCAGTCGTAGGAGTATTTGGAAATGCAGGACAGGCAAATTATGCAGCGTCGAAAGCAGGTATTATAGGATTTACAAAATCAATAGCAAAAGAAATAGGATCAAGAGGAATTCGTTGTAATGCGATTGCTCCCGGCTTTATAGAAACGGACATGACAGATGAGTTAGATGAAAAAACCAAACAAGCTTACATTGACAACATACCCATTAAAAGATTGGGCACGGGAACAGATGTTGCGGATGGATGTGTCTTTTTAGGTTCAGATATGTCCAAATATATAACAGGACAAGTTTTAAGTATATGTGGAGGACTCAATACATAGTATTTTATTCATTAATTCTTTGTGTTTACTTACTCTCTTGCAGTAAGAAATCAAATTATTACTATATCTCATCAATTGCAGATTTGGAATCGCAGGCAAGAGTATCAAGCGCAGAAAGTTTGGCTGAGCGCTGTGATGACAATATGGCTTATGCTCCAGAGGTAGGAGAACCTCTTCTTCACAAAATGCGAGAGGTAAAGGTGAATGTTCATTTTATGTATGATGGGAATGGTAAACATAATTTTGGCAAAGCAGAGGGCAAGAAATTTATGCGTGAATTGTTGTTCAATGCAAATACACGCTTAAGCAAGGTACATGCTATGAATTTGCCGGAAGGAAATAACACGCCTACTTTCCCCGCCCAAATGAAATATGTCGTCACCCCTGCGACAGATGATCCTTCTGACGATGGATTCTATTTTCATAAGGACGATGAGCTATTCTATTTTATCAATAAAGGGAAACATAGAAATAATTACAGCAGGGACGTTATTAGAAAATACAGCATAGGGGAAGACTCCATATTAAATATATTTATTCTTCCTCATCATCCTGACAGCACAAAATCTAAGACTTACAAACCCCATGGGTCTGGAATCGCCTTAGGTACCTCTCTTAAAGTTGCTGGATTGTACGAAAATGATAGAAAGTCGTGGACCTATGCCACCCTAGTAAACCATGAAATAGGTCACATTTTTGGCTTAAGGCATTCATGGACTGGGAATGATGGCTGTGATGATACACCTAAACATCCAAACTGCTGGGATAAAGGCCATCCAAAATGTAAATCAAAAGGAACACTTGCCTCCAATAATATGATGGATTACAACAGTAGCCAAATGGCTATTACCCCCTGTCAAATGGGACTCGTAAGAAAGAACATCGCTAAGATTGATGGGAAGTACAGAAAATTAGTTATTCCTACTTGGTGTAAGCTTGATGCCTCCCAAGATATTATGATCAAAGGAAATAAAATCTGGAATGGCGCCAAAGATTTACATCATAATGTAGTAGTCAAGAAAAATGCCCAACTCACCATCGCTTGCAGAATATCCTTTCCAAGGGATGCTAAAATAACTGTAGAGCCAGGAGGAAAATTAATTCTAGATAACGCCTGGCTTCATAATTCCTGTAATGACAGCTGGTTAGGTATAGAAATTATACAAGCAGGGAATAATTCAGGCATAGTTGAGTATATTGGCGATGTAAAAATCGAGAACGTACTTGACCCTATTAAAGAATAAATATTTTCTTTTTTGTTTTTTCTGCATAATTTCCTTGCTGGTGTATTACCCTACGAGGAATGCAGGAATTGTTACAGACTTTCTAAGTTGGTTATATAAATACAGAGATGGTTCTTATGCAGATGTGATCCATTGCTTTGATTACATAGGACATCATCAGTTTTTTCATTTAATCAACTATAGTATATATAAGATAATTGGCTTAAGTCACTTTGGCTGGTATTTTGTTTTTGCTTTGTTTCATGGTATAAACAGTTTTCTCCTCCAGTGTTTTTCAGCCATGTGGTTTAAGAGATGGAAGCTGGATCTTCCTTATGCAAGCATTTTTATTGCTTTGCTTTTTCTTTTGTCCCCCTACCAAGTAGAAACTCTGACGTGGAAGGCGTGCTTTCATTACATCATGTCAGTGGGTCTATGTCTATCTTCCTTTATGTATTTGATAAGCTATTTGGAAAAGAACAATCTCAAGGCACTTCTATTCTGTCATGTTCTATTTCTGTGCTCTTTATTTACATTGGAGATTAATTTAGCAACTCCATTTATCTTTTTATTATTCATTGCAGTGGACCATTATAGAAATCCAGATGGTGATTTTAAAAAGAAATGTATCCAAGTATTTTTAGTTCAACTGGTGTTTATTGTTATTTATTTTATCTTGAATAAATTGAGTTTTGGGGAATGGGTAGGACATTATGGAGAAGAGAGACATTTGCGTTTTAGTCCTGATCTTGTTTTGGGGAATGGATTAAAGCACTTTGTCAAACACCTTTTATTGTTACATTATTTCCCATTTGAAATCAAAGAGTTTATTTATGTCTCGCTTGGTAAACTAAAATTTATACTTCCTTTGTTTTTGTTTTTGCTTGGCGTACTTGTCTATGTTATAAAGAACTATAAAACTTTATCCCCTAAAGTTCAAATCTCTTCTACGAGTATGTTGATGTTTTTTATGGGAATATTCCCAATCGTCAATTTGTATTTCATGTATGTTATTCAGCATGAAAACGATAGATACAGTTATTTTGCGACACCATTTTTTTGCATTTCTGTAGTGTGTCTTATTTATACGCTTAAGTTTATTCCGCGGTATACTATATTGTGGATTTACCTAATTATCAATATCGTCTTACTTAGCTCAATGCTAACAAATGCAAAACATGCTGGTGATGGATGTAAGGCTATGCTTGAAAATTTTCCGTGTGAGCAAGCTGAGGGCAAAGTTGTTTATTTTTTAGCTATTCCAGATAACTTTAATGGGATGTATATGTATCGTGATTTTGGTGAGAACACTACCAGTTTTAAAGAATCTATAGACCTTTTGCAAGACCGTCCTTGTGAAAACATAGAGTACAGAACTGTTGCACAATATAATTTTCAATATCCTTCTGATATTTTCAATGCATATTTTGAGACAGAAAATAGAGTGCGCGTATTTATAGGACAGAACGGAACTTGGTTTTGGAAAGATGGAATAGGTTTATCAGATTATGAAACAGAAAACTACACTGTGGAAAATAAAGGATGGTATTACCTAGTGACATTTAAAGATTTGAGCGATAAGCCCTTACTCTTGTATCCTCATGGAGGTGAGTGGAAGGTTTTAGACTATTAAGTTTATAGAAAAAACTCAATGCTTAGTTTTTAAGCTTTTTTTGACTGTTCCACCGTTGCGTAAATCATGATGACTTATTTTACTCCCATCTTCAGTATTTTCTAATAAGCTGATACTAATTGTTGCTACCCTATCATCCCGATTCATCACAAAGTCATTCAAACTATCTCCCAGGGGCTCCGATGAATGGATTCTCAGAATTTCTTGTACGTAGTCATTCGTCTTAGAATACAAATTTCTAAAGGCCTCTTCTCTTTGTTTCTGGATTCCAGGAGTATATAATGTGCAGGAGGACCAAACGTGGAGTTTATTTTCATCTAAATGTTTAATGAATTTGTGGCGTCCATCCCATCTAAATTCGTACAAGCCTTTTTTATCTCTGATGAGCATTGTAAAGGGCTCAATTTTTTCAAAGTCAAATTGAAATAAAAATTGACTTGTAGAGCTGTGTTCAAAAAACTGTTTCATCATCAAGCCTCTACTCATTCTATAATCTAATCTTCTTTTGTGATTTTGGAAAGCACCATTTAATATGCAAATTGATACACCTGAGTCTGAACAAATAATCCAAGAGCCACCTTTATGATCAAGTGGACACAGTAAGTTAACAGACTGCGTTTTAACAACCTTTAGTGGCGAAAGGGCTCTTGATGGAGATTCATCCCTATTGGAACAAATAATATAACCATCAGGTGTAGGAGAATAACTGACTAAACACATGAGTGATAAAGATTATATGTGCAGTAATTTGGGAGTATAATTACAAAAATCATCGTATCTTGTTCATTTAAGCAAGAAATTTTATAGATCAAGAATTTAATTAGCTCAATTTAAGGCTTTAGACTTCAAATGTCTTTAAGAAATACCAACGAAAACAATACTGTAGAATCTCTATTCAAGCAGTATTACAACCCACTTTATAATTTTGTGAATAGCAAAATCAATAATTCCGAGGACGCCAAGGAAGTCGTACAAGATGTGTTTGTTAAGCTCTGGAATGCAAAAGAGAAAATTGATCTAAATTCCCCTACAATTAAGAGCTACTTATATACTATGGCAAGAAATACCATGATTGATGCCATACGTAAGAGAAAGGACCAAAGTGATGTAGATATTGATAATCTAGACGCTGGAAGCATAGCTGAGGATGATAATGGTCAATTGGACCCATATATCATCAGATCTGAGATTATGAAGTCTTTGGAAGTGTTAAAGCCGAAAACAAGAAAAATATTCAAGCTAAATAAGCTTCAAGGGTACACTTATGATGAAATAGCCCAACATTTGGACATTTCTGTAAGAACTGTTGAAGATAATATGTCCCGAGCATTTTCGCTTTTAAGGGAAGAATTAAAGAAAAATGAAATATTTAGTTAAAATTATGTGGGTAGATAACAAACTAACGTATAAGCAGTAGAAATGAAAACTATACAGCTCATATTACAATATCTAGCCGGCAAGGCCTCCCAAGATGATAGAGAGGCTATGGAAACCTGGATTTCAGCGTCTCAAGGTAATAAGTCCTTGTTTGAAGATATTAAATCCTTAGATGAGCAGTCTAACAATCTTAGCAATACATCCCTTATTGATACAGATGCAGAGTGGAGCAAATTTTTGAACAAAGTCAATTCCTCAGAATCAGCCAAAGTCGTTGATCTTCATGAAAGAGGAAAGGTCAAAAATCTGTCTAGCAACGTATTTAGGAGAAGATTTGCTCTAGCTGCAGCTGCCTCAGTTATTTTAATTTTAGGGGCTATTTTCATGTTCCCTGACAAATACAAAGAAATACACACAGGAGATACGCCTATGGCTATAACTCTTGATGATGGCTCTCAGATCAATCTGGCAGCCAACAGCTTTATTAAATATCCTATAAAGTTTGATGGTAAAGTCAGAGAGATTTTCATTGACGGAATCGCCAAACTTGACATTTTCTCAGATCCTTCAAGACCATTTACGATTAATTCTCCTATAACTGGAGTTGATGTCCTTGGGACTGTCGTTGATTTAGAAGCTTCTAAAGAGTCTTCAAAATTAGGCGTAGTCGAGGGCAAAGTAACTATGTTCCCCGCTGAAGACAAAAACAATGCTATTGTACTAAATACGGGCGATGTAATTGCTTACACATCTGCTGGATTTGATACATTAATGATAGGTGGAGTTGACTTTAAGAATCCGCCACCACCGCCTGAGCCAGAAGTTGTTCCTGAGCCAGAACCTGAACCAGAAGTTGTTCCTGAGCCTGAGCCAGAACCTGAAGTTATTCCCGAGCCAGAACCTGAAATTGAAAAACCTGAATATAAAAGAAGTGAGTTCTTATTGCATACTTTCATAGACTATCTAAAAAAGAACCACCCAGAAAAAGATAATTTTAAAACAAAGGGAGACTTAAAATATAGTAAGACCGATACTGTCAATGTTTCTGTTTCTGCACCACTAAGTATAATACTTAAGCAAATGGAAGAACGGTATGCAATCGAATATTCAGAAGATTGCGATGGTTGCTTTGAAATAATAAGTATTACTCCTAAATAAGATTTTTAGTTAATTAAGTGTGTTTTTAAAAGCCTCCGGCCGTTTGACTGATTGACCGGAGGATCGGGTGTAAATCCCGAATCTATATGGGTGTTAGTATCGTCGAGGTCGTGAGTTATCACGACCTTTTAGTTTTGACCATGTTTAATAGCATAAGTAACACAAAATCGCTGGTTTTAACAGTTAAACCAGCATTTAGCCTCCTTTGAAGTAATTTTCGTCGTATTTTTTTACAATTCCCAAAGATTTAGGGCATAACTTGAACAAGAAAATATTCGAATTCAAGTATTTTTATACCCATGTTCAAGAGAATTACTATCAGTATCATTTTTCTAGCCATTAGTTTGCAAACCGCATTTGCTCAATTCCAGCTTATTCGCAAATCTGAAGAAAAAGGAATAATCCATTATTTTCAAAATCTTCAAGAGATGGGAGGTGGCTCTGCATTTGCAGATATAAACAACGATGGTTGGCAAGATGTCTGGATAAATGGCGGTAGTCAAAATGAAAAGTTATATATCAATGACGGTACTGGATCTTTCATAGACATGAGTATGGATGCAGGAATAGATGCAATGTCCATAAGTGGTACAACTGGTGTTATTGTTGGTGATATAAATAACGATGGTCATAGAGATGTTTTTCTCATAAGCTCTGCAGGTACTCATAATTACTTATTGTATAATAATGGAGACGGAAGTTTTACAGACATAAGTTTAGAAGCAGGCATTCTACAAGACACTTCCTTCAGTATGTCTGCCTCTTTCGCAGATATTAACCTTGACGGTTATTTAGATATCTATGTTGGTAATTATATTTCAGAAATTAATTTATTATATGATAATAATGGTGTAGCAATTGGCTTTGACCATACATGCTCAGAAGATTATTTGTATTTAAATAATCAAGATAATACGTTCCAAAAACTAGGTGCGGATTTTTGGGAAAACCAAGAAGGTTGTGTTCTTGCTTCAACGTTTACTGACTATGATTTAGATGGTGATCAGGATCTTATGATCGCAAACGACTTTGGTGAGTGGATTACCCCAAATAAATTGTTCAACAATAATTACCCAGAAAATAGTCTTAGTGAAATGTCAACTGCACTGGGAATGAATGTGGGTATATATGCTATGGGAATCGCGATTGGTGATTACGATCTTGATGAAGATCTAGATTACTACGTGACTAACCTTGGAAGAAATGTGTTGCTCAATAATGATGATGGCTTGTTTTTAGATAAAACAGAATACGCAGGTGTTGAAGATATAAAGTTCCAAGACCTAAATACAGTAGGTTGGGGTACAAGTTTTCAAGATATGGATCTAGATATGTATCCAGACCTCTTAGTAGCAAATGGATATATTCCTGCCGGAGGAGGAAGTTTAGATTGGTTGGCCTCCAATCCTAATAATCCTAATAAGTTATACTTAAACAATCAAGATGGTACTTTTGAAGATGCTTCAACGGCAACTGGCTTTTCTGATAAATCTAAAGCGCGCGGATTAGCTGCTGCTGATATTGATAATGATGGAGATGTTGATGTAATGGTCGTCCATGTAAATGCACTAATACTACCAGGGGAAGAAATCAGAGTTGCTTTATATGAAAACACACTTAGTTCAAATCACAATTGGGTAAAACTAAGTCTTGAAGGCGTGAAGAGCAATAGAGATGCGCTCGGTTCAGTCGTTAAACTATACAGTGGAGGAAACGTTCTTATTCGAGAGTTGAATGGTGGCAGCAGTCATGTATCTCAAAACAGTAGCGTGCTTCATTTTGGTCTTGCAGATAATTCCCAAGTAGACAGTATAAATGTGTTTTGGCCAGGAGGTGCTAAGCAGACAATTATTGACCCTGCAATAAACACGACAGTTCATGTTGTAGAAGATCTGAATATTTATACTGCCATTGAAGATCAAATGGTAGAAAATCATTTTGTATTTCCTATACCCGCGCAAGAATATTTATTCTTATCCAACTATACAGACAGAGCTGAATTTGTTGTCATAGACCAACTAGGAAAAAAGAAGTTTTCAGGCATTGGGAACAGAGTTGCTTTAAAAGGTCTTGCAACAGGATTATACTTTGTTCAAGTTGTTCAAAACAAAAAATTAAAAAGTTTCCCTTTTGTAAAGCTATAATATTATTGGCGCTTGATTTTTATAAATCTCCTAACTGAGGTCTTAAAATTACTTCTTCCATAACTGCAGAGTCTCCTAAATCAATTAAGTTAGAAACAACTCGAGCAATATCTGTTGCCTCCATCAATCGTTCCTTTGGAAGGTCTACCCCTGCCCAAGAATTAGACCATGTCGCTCCAGGTAAAATGGATGTCACTTTAATCCCTGTTTGCTTGAGTTCTTCTCTTAAGACTTTTGAAAAGCCTAATAATGCAAATTTGGAAATACTATAAGAGCCTCCGTTTGGATAGGCAATTTTACTGGCAACGGAACACATGTTTATAACGAATCCAGACTTGTTTTCTTTGAGACGTGGTACAATTCTTTTTGAAAGATAATACGCTGAATACAAATTTGTTTCTATCATTTTTTCCAGTGCGCCATCTTCTTCTTGTAATATCTCTCCTGGCAAAAAGACGCCTGCATTATTTACTAAAATGTCAATTCTTTCAAAGTTTTCTAAACAAAAGTCTGCAAAAGACAGGACCTCTACTTTATTTCCTAGATCTGCGACCATAGTGTAAAACTCTTGCTTCGGATAATTCGCCTTAAATGCTTGTTCCATTTCTTTAAGGTCATCCGATGATCTTGCGCAAACGCACAAATTATGTCCTTTTTTAGCAAGTTCTTCAGCTATCGCAAAGCCTATCCCTTTAGTACCACCTGTTATAATCGTATTCATAAATTTAGCTTTAGTCTAATTTTTAGTGCTATTCCTTTTTTTAGAGTATTTTTGCAGCACAAAAGTACAACATAAAGGGCTCATAATTTCAATGGTAAAAAATCTATTATTTCATCTTGGTCGCTTTGTTTCATGGCATGGTCAGATTTTCCGCAAACCGGAAAACTGGAAAATGTATTATAAAGAGACGGTTCGCCAAATGTATGATATAGGAATAGGATCCTTTCCGCTTGTATTCATCATTTCAATATTCATAGGTGCTGTTACTGCTGTGCAATTCTATTATCAGCTAAGCGGAACATTTATTCCACCATATTACATAGGATACATAGTAAGAGACATGGCTATAATAGAATTAGCTTCAACGTTTACATGTATTGTTCTTGCTGGAAAAATAGGATCTAACATGGCCGCGGAAATTGGAGGAATGCGCCAAAAGGAACACATTGACGCCATGGAAATCATGGGGGTAAATACAGCAGCGTATTTAGTAATGCCAAAAATAGTTGCTGGATTTTTTATGATTCCCATCTTAGTCAGTACTGCGATGCTTGTAAATATAGGTGGTGGTTATCTTTCAACAGTCCCTACTGGCATATTCTTACACGCAGATTATATAAGAGGTTTACGTTCTTTCTTTATTCCCTACTATGTTTTTATGATGTACGTTAAAGCATTTAGTTTTGCCTACTTGCTTACTTCTATATCTTGCTATCAGGGATATTTTGTTACTGGGGGAAGTATAGAATTAGGTGCAGCGAGTACTAGAGCAGTTGTATTCAGTTGTATAGCAATTATTGTTGCAGATTATCTAATTGCAGTTCTCTTAACAGCAGTCTAATGATCAGAGTAAAAAATATATACAAATCGTTTGCAGATACTGAAGTTTTGAAAGGTATCGATTTTCTTTTTGAAGCCGGAAAGACAAATTTAATCATTGGTAAAAGTGGTGCGGGGAAAACTGTTTTATTAAAATTGTTGGTAGGTCTTTTTAAACCTACCAGTGGAGAAATATGGTATAGCGACACTAACTTTTTGTCCCTAAATAAAAACCAATTAAGAGAATTAAGAATGGATGTAGGTATGCTATTTCAAGGTAATGCCCTATTTGATTCTTTGACAATTGAAGAAAATATTCGATTTCCATTGGATATGTTTACCAAGGACAGTATAAAAGATAAAAGAAAAGTCGTTGACCATTGTTTGGAGCGAGTTGAATTAGCTGGAATCAATGATAAATTCCCTTCAGAGATATCTGGTGGGATGCAAAAGCGTGTTGGTATAGCGCGTTCCATAGTCCTCAATCCTAAGTATTTATTTGTAGATGAACCCAATTCAGGATTGGATCCTAAAACAGCGATTAAAATTGATGAGCTCATCAAAGGTATAACAGATGAATATAATATCACCACTGTTATAAACACCCACGACATGAATTCTGTGATGGAAATTGGTGAGAATATTTGTCTTTTGGATAAAGGGCTGGTAGCATGGAGAGGGCATATGTCTGAAGTTTTAAACACGGATAATAAAACCTTGGAAAATTTCATCTTTGCATCACCATTTCTTAAAAAATTACGCAACCGGGCATTGGCCAATCCATCATGATATGAAACGCGATGAACAACTCCCTATTTTCCTTATACAAAAATTCTTTATCAGGCCTTAGTAGAGATATCTGGCTACTTTCTTTTGTTATGCTTATCAACAGGAGTGGCGCTATGGTTGTTCCTTTTCTAAGTATCTATCTCAATCAAAAATTAGGTTATTCTCTGGGGGATTGTGGACTTATAATGGCATGCTATGGAATGGGTGCAGTATTAGGAGTGATGTCAGGAGGATTTCTTACAGATAAGCTTGGCTTTTATAAAGTTCAGCTCTTTAGTTTGTTACTTACATCATTGACATTCTTTGCTGTAATGTACTGTAAGACTTTTCTTCTACTCTGTGGCGGGTTCTTTTTAATCTCATTCTTTGCTGATCATTTTCGTCCAGCGAATATCACTGCGATCGAGACGTTTTCTAGTAAAGAAAATTTAGTGCGGTCTATTACGTTGGTGCGTTTGGCAATAAATCTAGGTTTCTCTTTTGGGCCTTTTATTGGGGGACTTGCGATTGCGTTTTTGGATTATGATTGGCTTTTTATTTTGAACGGTGGTTCTATTTTTATTGCCTTTGTTTTATTCTACTTTCTGTTTAGGGATAAACAACATCGGGTAGTTGTAAAAGATAGTAAAGAAGAGAAGGCAGATCGTCTTCCTTGGTTTGACAAGGACTATATGTTATTCCTTCTATCGTATACATTTATTGCATTTGTATTCTTACAACTTATTTATACATATCCTTTAGCTCTAAAATTAGATTTTCTTTTCAATGAATCTGTCATTGGCATTTATATGGCCTTGAATGGGATTATTATTTTCCTTGTTGAGATGCCACTTATTTATACTTTGGAAAAAAAGTATAAGGCTCTGCCTATGGTTTTAATTGGAAGTTTTCTTGTAGGTTTAGCATTTCTATCTCTTGCTATTATTCCCAACCCACATCTTGCAGCCATTGTCTTTACTTTGTTAATAACTACAGGCGAGATGATATGTTTCCCTTTTGCAAATATGTTTGCTTTAAGCTTTTCCAATGATAAAAACAGAGGGAAGTATATGGGCTTATTTACTATGACCTTTGCGATTGCCAGTATTGTATCACCGCTAGGGGGAATGCAGATCACTGAGTTCTTTGGTTTTAACATATTATGGGTAAGCTGTTTCCTTCTAGTGTGTATAGCACTATTATTGATGTATTTAGTGCGCCCAAAAAAGGATGTCCAGCAATCGTTGCCTAACTAAAAAAAATAAGCCCAAGTTTACTTACGCAAACTCAGGCTCTTTCGACTAAGGTCTCAAAATAAGAAAACTACTTCTTGATTTTGAAGCCCTTTATATATATTAAAATGATGCTGTTTAAATTCACTTAATCCGGAGTGGATACATTAGATATGTAAGCATTACCATCTCAGAATTGAGGTAAATGTAATACACTTTTCCTATATATTCAACAAAATTAGAAATAACTTATAAAAATCTTTCCTATGTATAAAGTGGTTTATAACAGCTAGTTATGACTAAGTATATGATTAAAACTAATGTATAACTGCATTATTAGCGCTTTTTTGAGCTATTCGGCCCATTATTGATTATGAATGCATAGAAAAGGTGGAAATAATAAATTAAAGTTCTATTCATATGAATAGTGTTTGAGCGATATTTCGATAAGAGTTAAGATTTTATTTACTTTGTCCGCTCTACAAGCCCAAGTGCTGGAACTGGTAGACAGGCATGGTTGAGGGCCATGTGTCCTTATGGGCGTGAAGGTTCGATTCCTTTCTTGGGCACTTATAAAGCTTCTGTTAACGCAGAGGCTTTTTTTTTATAGAAAGACGGGGAAAAGGAGGGAGGAGGGGCGAAGGACGTTGAGACTCGGAGAAATGTAGATGAAGAACGCTTAGTTCATAAACAATTAGTTGTTTAAACTGTTTATTTTGAATTGCTAGGTGTGGAAAACTTCTCTCTATTTCTAGCTCTATTATGGTCTATTCTAAGCCCTTATTTTTAACTTTATCTTCCCCGTAAAATCATAAACCAACGAGATACCTATGCCAGATTTTTGTCATCTCCATAATCATACACAGTTTTCATTATTAGATGGGGCATCTGATATTAATAAAATGATGATTAAGGCGAAATCGGATGGGCATAAGGCTGTGGCAATGACAGACCACGGAAATATGTTTGGTGCTTTTAAGTTTGTACAAGCCGCAAAAAAGCAAGGCATAAAACCTATCGTTGGTTGTGAATTTTATTTAGTAGCTGACCGTCATATAAAATCCTTTTCGCGTACGCGTGGAGAAAAAGATAAACGTTTTCACCAAGTACTTCTTGCAAAGAATGCAGCAGGTTATCAGAACTTGTCAAAACTTTGTTCACTTGGTTATACGGAAGGATTATACGGCAAATTTCCAAGGATAGACAAAGAGCTTCTTCTTCAATATAATAAAGGCCTAATTGCTACTAGCTGTTGTCTTGCTGCTGAAGTTCCACAAGCCCTTTTGCGAGGAAGTTTTGAAGAAGCAGAAAAGAAATTAAAATGGTGGCTTGATCTCTTTGGCGAAGACTTCTACATAGAGCTCATGCGCCATAAAGGATTAGACAATATTGATGGTACTGGTAGAAGTCAGGAAGATATTAATCAAGACCTCATTCTATTAGCCAAAAAGTACAATGTCAAAATAATAGCGACCAATGATTCCCATTATTTAGAAGAGGAGGATTCTGAACCACATGATATATTGCTTTGTGTAAATACTGGAACTGTCATAAAGGATGAAAAGCGATTCAAATTCTCTAGTTCTGACTATTTCTTCAAAACCAAAGATGAAATGCGTGCTTTGTTTAAAGATCTGCCAGAAGCAATAGACAACACAATGGAAATTGTGAGTAAGGTGGAACAATTAGAGCTGGCGCGTGATGTTATTTTACCCGAGTTTGTTGTACCTGATCAGTTTAAGGACCAATCCAGTTATCTCCAGCATTTAAGTTTTGAAGGGGCAAAAAAGAAATACGGAAATATTACTAAAGAAGTAGAAGACCGTCTGAATTTTGAACTCGGGGTCATAAACCAGTCAGGCTACCCCGGTTATTTTCTTATCACACAAGATTTTACGAATAAGGCTAGGGAAATGGGCGTTGCAGTAGGGCCTGGACGGGGATCTGCAGCAGGATCCGCCGTTGCTTACAGTCTGGGTATTACAAATGTAGATCCCATCAAGTATGATTTACTTTTTGAGCGTTTCCTAAATCCGGAACGTATATCCATGCCCGATATTGATATTGACTTTGACGATGAGGGCCGTAGTAAAGTCATAGACTATGTAATTGATAAATATGGAAAAAATCAGGTAGCTCAAATAATTACCTACGGAGCCATGAAAGCAAAAATGTCATTACGCGATGTGGGTAGGGTAATGGATATTCCTCTCAACGAGGTGGACAAAGTGGCTAAATCATTTCCAACACACTTGTCCGCTAGTCTGAATGGAGTCCTAAAAGAAAAAGATATTGATTCTAAGCTCAAAAGCGATATGAACTCGGATGATGTTGCGCGTGCTTATGCCTTTAGAAAGAAATCAGAGGAGAAGAATGAAATAGGGCAAATGATACGCACTGCAAAAAAGATCGAAGGGTCAGTGCGGAATACTGGTGTACATGCCTGTGGCGTTATTATCACACCTGACGATATAAGAAATTATGTGCCTGTAGCTCTCGCTAAAGATTCAGAATTACTCATAAGTCAGTTTGATAATAGTGTGGTTGAAGATGCTGGACTCCTTAAAATGGACTTCCTGGGATTAAAGACTCTTAGTATTATCAAAGACGCCGTAAGACTTGTAAAAAAGAATTACAATAAGATAATCGATATTGATGAAATCTCACTGGAAGATGAGAAGACCTATAAACTCTTCCAAGAAGGAGATACAGTAGGCATCTTCCAATATGAGTCCGTAGGTATGCAAAAAAATCTGCGGGAGTTAAAACCAAATAAGTTTGAAGATCTCATTGCAATGAATGCCCTGTATAGACCAGGGCCCATGCAGTATATCCCCAACTTCATTAACAGAAAACATGGTAAGGAAGAGATAGCATACGACCTAGATGTCATGGAAGAGTATCTAGGTGAAACTTATGGCATTACGGTGTACCAAGAACAGGTCATGTTGCTTTCACAATCTTTAGCCGGATTTACCAAGGGTGAAGCAGATGTCCTGCGAAAGGGAATGGGAAAGAAGAAGAAATCCATTATTGATGAGTTATGGCCAAAGTTTCTAGCAGGTTGCAAGGCAAATGGACATGATGAGGAGATCGTTAAAAAGGTCTGGAAGGATTGGGAGGCATTTGCCTCTTACGCCTTCAATAAATCGCATTCTACTTGTTATGCTTTAATAGGTTTCCAAACAGCATATCTAAAGGCTCACTATCCTTCTGAATTTATGGCTGCTGTTCTCAATAGGAATAAAAGTGATATCAGTAAAATGAATTTCTTTTTGCGAGAATGTAAACGAATGCGCATCAAAGTATTAGGACCTGATGTGAATGAAAGTGATCTAACATTCTCTGTAAATGAAGAAACAAAAATCCGCTTCGGCCTTTCAGCATTGAAAGGCGTTGGAGAAGGACCTGTTACAGAGATTATTAGAGAACGCGAGGAGAATGGAAATTATACAGGCATCTTTGATTTAACAAAGCGAGTAAGTCTAAGGGCCGTAAATAAAAAATGTCTTGAGGGTCTTGCGAAAGGTGGTGCCTTTGATAGCTTTGGATATCCACGTGCTCAATATTTATCTAGCTCTGATAAATTTGAAACACTGCTAGAACATTCCTTACGTTATGGTAACAGCTATCAAGATCAGAACAATGACATGTCTGTTTCACTTTTTCAGAACACGAAAGACATGGAATTGGTGGAACCAAAAATTAAGCCTGTTGAAGAATGGCTACCTATAGAGAAATTAGAATATGAAAAAGAAGTAACAGGAATTTACATTTCTGGACATCCCCTTGATGAATACAGAATAGAGATTGAAAACTATATTAACGTTCCTTTAGACAGTGTGGATAGTGTCAAAAACCAAACAGTAAAAATTGCAGGCTTAATCACATCATGCATGCATGGCGTTTCAGGAAATGGGAATGGGTATGCACGTTTCACTTTGCAAGATTATCATGGCTCAATTGATCTTGCAATTTTTAGAGAAAATTATTCAAGATGGCAGTCGCTTATTACTAAAGGCAAAGTGATTTATCTGGAGGCAAAGAACATACAAACAAAAACTGGTAACTATTACTTTAAGATTAGCAGATTAATGCTCCTAGAGAGTGTAGGAAAACAACTCACAAGAAGTATAACCATTAAGCTGGATTTAGAATCCATTAATGATGAGCTTCTGGATAAGTTAGAATCTATTTGTAGAGAGAATCCGGGTGAACATGATTTTAAACTTAAGGTTGTGCATCTTGAAGAAGATTTAGATCTCTTCTCTGTGCGTTATAAAGTAGATGCCACAAGTAAGCTCCTCGGGCGATTGGTGGATGTAGGTCTCATGTATAAAATCAATTAGTACAAACCCTTAGTATTGGGCAAAAAAAAACGGAAGAAAATATCTTCCGCTGGTAATGCTTATAAGGGTGTGCGCTTCTCAAACGCAATAAGGGTGTAAAAGTAGCGATTTCTCAAGTCGCTAATCTAAAGGTGTTTCAATTCTCAATAAAGGTGTTTCTCAATTGTTCTAAAGGTGTAATCTCGACCATAAAGGTGTTTCAATCTCGATACATCTTTAAGACGCGATGAACTCAAAAAGACACTTATTTAGACACTTATTATTCGGATAATGAAAGCAATTTGTATGCGAGTAAACAAAAATCCACGATCCAAGGTGTCCCGACACCTTGTGCCTACATTATACAAACCCCACTATGTTCTAGATGATATAACTTGCAAAATCATGTAAGTTACCACAATGGGGCAGGCCCCATTGAACAGTATATGATTCCCACGATCCAAGGTGTCCCGACACCTTGTGCCTACATTATACAAACCCTACAATGTTCTAGATGATATAACTTACAAAACCAAGTGAGTTACCACAATGGGGCCGGGCCCATTGAACAGTATATGATTCCCACGATCCAAGGTGTCCTGACACCTTGGGTCTGCATTATATAAACTTAGGTCTAGGCGCAATTATACATTGTATTATAATTTATTTTTTTTGTCCAAAATCGGTTACAATTCTCTGTCTTAAAATACCTGACAAAATCCATTCAGTTATGGGCAAAAAAAAAACGGAAGAAAATATCTTCCGCTGGTAATGCTTATAAGGGTGTGCGTTGATTAAACGCGTAAAAGGTGCTAAAGGTGTTATTAGTTAGCGATTTCTCAAGTCGCTATGTTAAGGGTGTTTCAATTCTCAAAAAGGGTGTAAGGGTGTCGTTATTATAAGGGTGTAAAAAAATCCAATGTTTCAATCTCAATACACCCTTAAGACGAGGTTCAATTTAAGAGTCACAGTTTTTAATTTAAATGATGAATGGATTGTAAAGAAGATTACAAAGTAACAAGGGATAAGCACAAAAAGAGTAAGGCAGTGGACAAATTCCAACAGCTAATAAATTTCTGGATTGACTTATGGGCAAAAAAAAACGGAAGAAAATCTTCCGCTGGTAATGCTAATAAGGGTGTGCGCTTCTCAAACGCGTTAAGGGTGTCAAATAGCGATTTCTCAAGTCGCTATGTCAAAGGGTGTTGGTTCATTCTCAATAAAACAAGTTTCTCAATTCTTGCTCTTGTAATGTAATCTTGACCATCGGTATTATCCAAATAAATCATTCATCCTAATTACATTCTTAAGACGGCACAATGCGTAAAAGGCACTTTAGACGGAAGCTATTGGCAGTTATTTAACAAAAATGCTATGATTTGGAGGATAAGTGGAAGTTTCTTGAGGCTAAACGGTTAATGTGGAGGGCTTTGGAACTCTAAAATTAGATTTTCATGTTTTTTACTATAAAATCTAGTTCCTGAATCATATTACGCTTAGCCTGTCCAGGAGCAAAGACAAATGCGTCTACAAAAAGCAATTCTTCATTTGCACTATTGTGTATCATATAGCTTACAAAGGGGCCACCCATAAAGTCACCAGTCATTTCCCAAACACCTCTCAGCTCCTTAGTATACATTCCGTTTATATCTTGTGTGTATTCATAAATGGGTACCTGCTCTTCGTGTACTCTTAGATAAGAGCCCTCAGTGTCTGAAGTAACATAGGATTTTCCGAACTCATTTTTTACACCCTTGATATAGTCTTTATCAAATTGTTCTTTCCCAGAGTAAGGAAGTTTCTTTAGAACGATATTCATAACACCCTTCTTACCATCTTTGCGCAACCAAATAAAATTTCCATCTAGCTCCTCCTTTGCAATCTTATAATTTACTGGGATCTTCATTTCCATACCGTAATCCTCTTTTATCTTTTCACTTAGACCGTGGTTTACTGGTACGCCATACACTTGCGCCTCTAATTGATTTCTGTCGTGTTTATGTACCTTTTTAGCAATTGCCGGATAACTAGCTCGTATAAGTTCAGCTAGACTATCATGCCCATTTGCATATAAATAAATAAGCATCTGACCCTGAGCCCATTTATTTTTTCCAATAGAATTTCCTGGTTTGTTTTCTTTTAGAGCTCTTGTAAATTTCTCCTCACCCATGTCCTTGCGCGCCATTTTAGTTACAGGAGAATCTAGATCATTGAGGTCTACGAGTATTGCATACGTTCTGAGCTCCTTTCTCAAAGGCTCTGCATTTATTTCCTCGCCTGAATAATGTCTTAGGTCAAACATTGCTTCTGGCGTAGGCATAAGTGGATATGGGCTTTCAAAATAATACCTGAATGTATCACCTACCATACTTTCCCATACAGTATCATCAGCAATAACCACAATCTCATTCATCTTTCCTAGGGCAACCGCTTTCGCCTCTAGACTGTTTGATACCTCACTATTACAAGCGAGCATGCTCAAAACTATGAGAAGGCAACTGACTGTATAATATGTTATGGCTTTAGACATAGTGTAAATCTAATGTTTCCTGTACTATGCTGATGTATATTCTTCCAAGTTTGGTGTATGACAAAGGAAAGAACTAAGCATTATTTAATTCCATCTAGGAAAACCACTCGTAAATATCAAAATAGCTGTTTTCTATAAAAGACCACTTATAATTTCTTCTATACTGATTCCTTCCGCCTCTGCTTTATAGTTCCTAACCACTCGATGTCTCAGTACGTAATTTGCAATTGCATGGATGTCTTCAATATCCGGAGAATATTTTCCATTAATTGCAGCATGTGTTTTAGCACCTAGGATCAAATATTGTGATGCTCTAGGGCCTGCTCCCCAAGAAATATAATTATTTACGGAATCTGTTGCTAAGGGTGTGTTTGGCCTTGTCTTTGAAGCAAGAGAGACACCATATTCAAGAACATTATCTGCAATAGGAATTTTACGCACTAGATCTTGGAACTCCATAATTTGCGCGCCTGTTAATATGCTTTTCAAATCATGCTTTTGAACAGTTGTCGTGTTTTTCACTACCTGTAACTCTTCTTCATAACTTGGATAATCTAATGTTATGTTGAACATAAATCTATCTAGCTGTGCTTCTGGTAAAGGATATGTTCCTTCTTGCTCAATAGGATTCTGTGTTGCTAAAACAAAAAATGGTTGTTCTAACTTATGTCTTGTACCAGCAACAGTAACAGAGCGCTCTTGCATTGCTTCCAATAAGGCCGCTTGCGTTTTAGGAGGTGTTCTATTAATCTCATCAGCTAAAACGATGTTAGTAAATAATGGACCCTTATTAAATTTAAAACTTCTGTTCTCGTCAAGGATTTCTGATCCCATAATATCAGAAGGCATAAGATCCGGAGTAAACTGAATACGTTTAAAATCTAAATCCAATACTTCAGAAATAGTACTCACTAGCAAGGTCTTTGCCAGACCTGGAACTCCTACTAAGAGACTGTGGCCATTTGCGAAGAGAGAAATGATCACTGCCTTGACAACTTCTTCTTGCCCTATGATCACTTTACCAATCTCTGCCTTTAAATCTTGATATGCGCGTGCCAGAGAATCTACTGCTTCTACATCTGACCTTTGTTGTGCTTCATTCATGTTTTTCTGATAATTTCGTCGCAAAAATAAGAAAGTATATTATATGAGACGATAGTTAAACGGAAAGGCTACTTCTTTGTTTTGTATTATCTAAATATGGCATAGGAAACTTTAGGCTCTGAATTGCTGTTTATTCTATAATGGGCGATTTTAATAAATATAAGAAGCAGTTTAAGCCTAATATCTTTAAGGATAGACTCCAAAAACTCGTAAAAGAGGCTGGAATCAAGACAGTTTATGCTGCTTTGCTCCTCTTCTTTGCCTACAAACGCTCTGATACTCCAAAATGGGCTAAGAATATAATAATAGGGGCCTTGGGTTACTTATTAGCTCCTATTGATGCAATCCCTGATTTGACCCCATTTTTAGGATTCACAGATGACTTTGGCATCATGCTCTTTGGACTTGTTACTATAGCATGTTATATTAATGACACAGTGCGAGAAAATGCGATTGCCCAGCTTCATAAATGGTTTAAAGATTTTGACAGAGAGATATTAGCTGAAGTGGATGCTGCTTTATAGTTTTTCAACCAGAATTTTATTCATCATGTTGTCAACGGGGAAAAACATAAAAAAGAAAACTACCCTTCGCCGCTCTCTCTCCTACGCCCAGTCATGCAGTCGCTCCTTTCTTCTCTAAATCTTTTGTTCTGCAAACTTTGATTTGATCTCTTCAAGATCATTTGCAGTCATATCTAATTCCATCAGTTCATCCCTGAAATAGAAATACCAAAATGTACTTCCTAGAACAACTGCAAGAAGTACTGCATTTAGAGGTGATGCAAGTCCTTCAGCATTCCTACTCACCTTAAGCAACAAAAGAAATAATGGAAAAAAAATAACATAGAAAAAACGTGTAAGGTTAACCCTAGTCTTACGTAATGCTATTAAAGAGGAGAGATAATTTGCTTTAGCATAAAAGCTAGAATGTACATCCCCTTCCTCTTTAAAATCCTCAAGCATCTTACTTTTCGTCTCTGCAGTCTTCATGCTAAACTTATAAAAAAGCAAATAGCCAATAATCATAATGAGAACGATCAACCACTTCAGATCAAATCCTAATTTGACAAAAATTATTACAAGAATAGATGACAATAAGCCTAAGAGCAAGCCCAGGTGCGACAAATGATTTTTAGCGTCTGAAATATCTGAAAGCTTGGTTTCTACTACCTTTGTTTTTTCATCCACTGACTTTAAATACATCTCGTCAGCAACAGACTGTTTTGCTTCATCCAATCTGCGGGAATACTGTTGAAAATTATCTTTGCGAAATAACTCGTCCATATTGATATTAATCTAAGGCAAAATTAAGTAAAATTATGGAAGGATGAATGATGTATCTAAAGCAGCTATTTTTAGTCTAAGCAGTTAAAGTGATTTTCAAAACACTCTGACGTCATTCTATAAAAAAAGCCCTCAATACATTGAAGGCTTAAGTTGATATATCCGTTAAGATTTAGTCTTATTCCTGAATTCGAGTAACGAGCAACGCAACCTCTTGTTGTAAGACCTCTACAAAGCCTTTGTCAATTTTGAAGCTCATATTCTCCCCATTTTCTTTGATCACTCGCACCTCGCCTTCTCCTAATGAAGACACAATAGATGCGTGACCCTTGAGGATCTCAAACTGTCCAGTAGTTCCTGGTACCTTTACTGAAGTAATAGGACCATTAAATATTTCTTTCTCCGGTGTAAGTACTATTAAGTTCATACTATGCGTTTGCCTCTTCTATTATTTTCTTACCCTTCGCAATGGCATCATCTATTGAACCTACAAGGTTAAATGCCGCTTCTGGATACTCATCTACCTCGCCATCCATAATCATGTTAAAACCTCTGATCGTTTCTTCAAGAGGTACAAGTACTCCTTCAAGACCTGTAAACTGCTCTGCAACGTGGAACGGCTGAGATAAGAATCTCTGCACCCTTCTCGCTCTGTGCACAACCTGTCTGTCTTCTTCTGATAATTCCTCCAATCCTAGAATCGCAATAATATCTTGGAGCTCTTTATATCTCTGTAAGATCATGATCACTTTCTGAGCTGTGTTGTAATGCAAGTCTCCTACGATGGATGGCTCTAGAATTCTTGATGTAGAATCCAATGGATCCACCGCTGGATAAATACCCAATGATGCAAGCTTTCTACTTAATACTGTTGTTGCATCCAAGTGGGCAAACGTTGTTGCTGGTGCTGGATCTGTAAGATCATCTGCAGGTACATACACCGCCTGCACTGATGTAATAGATCCTCTCTTCGTTGATGTAATTCTTTCCTGCATCACACCCATCTCTGTTGCAAGTGTTGGTTGGTATCCCACCGCTGATGGCATCCTTCCTAGAAGTGCTGACACCTCAGAACCCGCTTGTGTAAATCGGAAGATATTATCTATAAAGAATAAGATATCTTTTCCTCCTGATGGATCATTCATATCTCCATCTCTATAATATTCTGCTAGAGTAAGTCCTGATAGTGCAACTCTTGCTCTTGCACCCGGAGGCTCATTCATCTGTCCAAAAACGAATGTCGCTTTGGATTCTTTTAAACTTTCCATATTCACTTTGGATAAATCCCATCCGCCTTCTTCCATAGAATGCATGAAGTCTTCACCGTAGTTAATAATCCCTGATTCTAACATCTCTCTTAGAAGATCATTCCCCTCTCTCGTTCTTTCCCCTACTCCTGCAAATACAGAAATACCATCATACCCTTTCGCAATGTTATTAATCAGCTCCTGAATAAGTACAGTTTTACCTACCCCGGCTCCTCCAAACAATCCAATCTTTCCTCCCTTTGAGTAAGGCTCAATAAGATCTATCACTTTAATCCCCGTCAAAAGTATTTCTGACTCTGTAGACAAATCTTCAAATCTTGGTGGCTTTCTGTGTATTGGATACGCATTTTTTTCTTTAGACACTCTTCCCAGACCATCAATTGGCTCTCCTACCACATTAAACAATCTTCCTTTGATCGCCTCTCCTGTAGGCATTGCGATTGCAATCCCCGTATCCTCAACATCAGTACCTCTTGTAAGACCATCTGTTGCATCCATCGCAATCGCACGTACACTATCTTCCCCTAGGTGCTTTTGCACTTCAAGAACTAAAGGCTCCATGCCTTCTCTTTTAATTTCTAATGCGTTTAAGATTTCTGGTAACTTGGATCCTTCTCGTGTAAAACTTACGTCTACAACTGGTCCAATTATTTGCTTTACTTCTCCAATATTTGCCATCGAATTGTAATTATTTATTTTGTTTTAATGTAGCTTTCTTGAATTCTGGAAGCGACAGAAAACCGCTGTTTTTGCCTCATACCCTTAATTCGCTGCAAAGATAGTTTTTTAAGAGACTTTTAGAGCCCTTAGAATAGCCTAAATACAAGCAATTTTGAAGTTTTTTTAATGAAGCTCCTGCCAAAGAAAATAAGGTGTTTCTGAGCTATTATGGAATATTTGAGCAGTCTTACTCTTCCTCGCTTGAATGGACAGCTTGTTCTTTATGACTTATCCAAAAATTATTATTTCCATCTCCTATCACCATTTCCAGAGTTTGATTGTTACATAGCTCCAGCAAAGCAAGAAAAGTAGTAATTGCCTCTACCCTATTCGTAATACCCTCAAATAGTCCTTCAAAGGTCCTTTTGGGCCCCTGTCTTAGCTTGAAAAAGATCATCTCAGTCTGAGATTCTATCGTATATGGAAACTTAACAACCTCATGGAAGGTCCTGTCTTTACGTTCTGCAAATCTAGAAATCACATTATCAAAGGCCTTCAAAAGCTTAAACATGGTCAATGATTCCAGCTCAAGATCCACCATCGCCTTATTTGCGATTTCCTTTAACTCATCTCCCACACCTCCTCTATCATGGATTGTTTTTCGCGTGTTCTCCAGCTCTTGTATGTCATCAATGATATCCTTATACCGCTTGTACTCAAGAAGTTTTTGTACAAGCTCCTTCCTAGGATCTATCTCATTTCCTTCCTCATCTACAGCCTTTCTCGGAATCAGTGAGCGCGCCTTAATCTTCATCAATGTGGCAGCCATTAGGATAAACTCACTCGCAACATCCAGATTTCTATTCTCTAGCGAACGTATATAATCAAGAAAATCCTGTGTAATCTTAGCGATAGGAATATCATAAATATCTATCTCATCTCTCTCTATAAAAAACAGAAGCAAGTCAAAGGGTCCCTCAAATTGTTCTAATCGTATTTTATAGTTCTGTATCATCATCAGCGGCGAAGATAAGCTAAGTCTTTTTCAAATCATATTTTTTTACCATACACATTTATTAACATTCTTGATTTGGGCGATCCCAGTCCTTGTCGGTCTGGTCAGGCTATACAGGGGTTCCGTCCCAGTGCTGCTGCTCAGCACCGTGACCCCTGCGGGCCCTTACTATCCTTATCGCAGATGAGTTATATGACCATCATAACTAAGCAGCATTAAGGAAACAGTCATAAGAAAACTTAAATTTTTACTCGTCTATCTTTAGAGAAGAGAATAAAAAATGGGATGCACAATGACTGTATGTATCCCATTTTTAAATAATTAAAGCTTATTACATTTTATAAAAGCTACTCGCAACAAAATTTCCGTTTTCATCTATAACTTGAACTGCATATTGTCCATTAGGCCAATCAGCAATTAGGACTTTAATTTCAGATCCATTTTCAAACTCTATCTGTTGGGTAAACATCTTTCGGCCCTTACTGCTCATAATGTTAATTACTTTTGGAATACTTTCTGTTCTTACACTATTAAGGTCTACTGAAATATAATTAGAGCTAGGATTAGGACTAATTTGTATGCTTTCAGTTCTATCAGATAAAGGCCTTTTCTCTTCTCCTTCTTCTGATTCCAAATCTACTTGCCACATTCCCTCCCTTATATACCTAAGTAAGAAGCGCTAGTACTTTTTCCCGACACAAAAACCACAGAGAAAGCAAAAATTATCACGTACCTTATACATTTTACTAGCGCAAGATTGTCCTTACAGAAAAGAACCATTTTTAAAACAATGCATATGAAAACCACACTTCTTATTCTGTTTTCTCTCATCAGTTACGCATGTCTATCACAAGAATTTATTGAACAACAAAACTCTCCTTTTGATGGCGTGCGTGGAAGTGCAATTGCATTCATAGATGTAGAAGGTGATAACGATCAAGATCTTATTGTTGCGGGGTGGATTAATGAGGATGGATTCACTAAAGAAACAAGCTTGTTTGTAAATGATGGAAAAGGAAATTATACAAAGGTCTTTGGCACACCGTTTCAAGGAGTCCAGTTTGGGTCCATAGCTATTGCTGACGTAGATGGGGATGGGGACCAAGATGTGCATATTGCAGGAAAGACAAATCCAACTGCAGCAAGTGCTCGTTTATTTATCAATGATGGTAACGGTAATTTTAGCGAAACGAATGTGGATGTATTTGATAAGGTAAAAGGCTGTGCTTCTACTTTTGTGGACGTAGATGGGGATGGGGACCAAGATTTTTTTCTAGCTGGAATAAGAGAAGATTTCTTTGGAATTGCTAAGCTCTATATAAACGATGGAAACGGAAATTTTTCTGTGCAAGACGATTCCACTTTCTATGGTGCAGTAGATCCAGCAGTTTCTTTTGCAGATATAGACGGCGACAATGATCAAGATTTACTCTTGAATGGATCACATAGCCCAGGTTCTCCCCCCTTTATTTTTAGCCATATTTATCTAAATGATGGAGTGGGAAATTTTAGTCTAATGGAAAACACAGCCTTCCCACCCTCTTTGGGCGGTAGTATTTCATTTTTGGATATCGACAATGATAATGACAAAGACGTATTGATTACTGGTAGTAAACAAAATCCCGTAGAATATATTGCTGACTTGTACAGAAATGATGGTGCTGGTAATTTCACCCTTATAGAAAACACACCTTTTGAGGGTGTGAGTCTAAGCTCCGTAGATTTTGCAGACATCGACGGAGATAATGATCAAGACCTTATTATCTCAGGCAAAAATAATCCTAGTGCTATTACAAGAAGCACGAGATTGTATACAAATGATGGCAATGGCAATTTTGACATTGTATTCAATACGCCCTTTGAAGATGTTAGCTTTAGTGCACTTGGCTTTAATGATGTAGATGGGGACAGCGACCAAGATGTTTTAATAACTGGATGGACTAATGAGGGTGTTGGCATAGCAAAGCTTTACCTAAATCAATCTATACTATCATCTACAACGCAAGAAAACGCCATTGATAAGTTTGCAATATTAAACAATCCCATAACAGAGAAACAACTGCATCTGGTTTTGGATTCTTATAAGAACCACCCTGTAAAAATATCTATTCTTGATATGTATGGGAGAACCCTGCAACAAGGGGTAATGCAACTAATTACTGGGGTAAATAATTTCTCGATTCTTATTCCTAATATACCTGCTGGTAGCTACTTTATAAGAGTATATGATGGGAAAACAATAGGGGTTAAAAAATTTCTTGTGCAGTAAAATTTATTAACAATAAAGGACGAGAGAATGCTGACGCTTTACATATGCAAGCGCTCTTAGTCAATTAACTGAACCTTCTTGACAACAGTCCTATTGTCAATGGACAACTCTAAGAAATACACCCCACGCTCTATTCCATTTAGTGATAGCACTATAGTCTGAGATGCATTTTCATAGGTATAAACACAATGACCAAGCAGGCCGTACACCTTAATTTTTTCTATTTTTTTACTTGGGTGTTTTATTGTAATTTCTCCCTGTGTTGGATTAGGATAGATTTCCAAGTCAGACTTAAACTCTCCCTGATCAGTACTGCTCAGAATGGCACAATCCTCACTTTCAGGATGCTCATAGCTTAATAGATCATCTTCAAATTGACAAATTAAACTTGAGTAACAGATGAATTCATCAAAGACTGGAATGATGCCAGCGTTAGAACCTAATCCTGTAACTAAGGTGTAATATTTACTCACGCCGAAACATTCAGAATACGGAATGTCTAGTTCGTAATACGTCCGTTGGCCTATACAATACACATCTACAACAATAGTCTTCACATTCCTTTTCAGCAAGGGGCTATACAATTCTATCTCTTCACAAATTCCTTTGGTGTAATCAAATAAAACATGCTCCTCTTCTGAGTCCCTGTCATAGAGGTATACATAATTCAAATCTTCTGACTCGCGCAGAAAATAACTTTCTCCAAATTCTTCTGAATACAATTCTCTGTAACGCTGCGAGTTGATGATGACTGTATCACTTTCTTCAGACTGCACACCTTTGTAGGCTTCTGCACAATTTTCCATGAACAATTGTTTCTGACTCAGCGCAGCATCTAGAATAGGTGTTTTTACTTTTGTAAACAGTTCTACAAAAAGTGTTTCCATTTCTGATGGGTCTTTCTGGCCTGACTCCATATAAACAACACTCTTCCCTGTGACAAAGATATTTGTGGGAAAGCTATTTACATCTATAGCCGGATGTATCCTTTTAGTAACAAAGGCCTTATACGGATACTCTTTTTCTAAACTGTCTAAAGCTGCTAAAATATTATCCTCATTAAAATCATCTAATACCACAATCTCAAGATTATAATCAGCTTTCCATTTTGCATACTGCGACTTCCATGCTTTCAACTCTTGCTTACAAGGATAACACCAGTCACCATAGATAGAAAACACATAGTTTGTATTCTCGTCTATATGATTTTTTAGTTGCACGGAATCCGTTTCTGATGTGAATGCCCATTGGTCTAAAACACCTTCTTGTGCTTGCATAAAACAGAAACTGCAAATCAGTAGCATGCAAGTAGTTATAAAACGGTGCATACTCTTATTTGCGTGAGGGACAGTAAGGGAGCGCAGCTGTCGTGAGCGCAGCGAGGGACGGAACCCCTGAATGACCCGACCCCATATGTGGGGACACGCCCTAAATTTATATCTTACCCTATCCATCCTCATTCTATTCCCATTTCTTCTAAAGTAATCGTATCAATCTTCCCTGCAGGCAAATTTCTATCTAACTGATATTGCAGAAAAGCGCGCCAGAATTTTGCACTATTGAAAACGGTATTTACGCTGCCCAAATAATTTTCTTCCACGAGTTTTTCTAGGATCATCTCTTTATACGCTTCTGAAATAAATGACTCACACCTGTAAGGACCATACATCAAACTTGCTTCTTCTGTCAGAGTACATATCTCAATTTCCAGCAGCACATCCTCAAGTTCTACACTATCAATATTCGCATTTTCTAAAACCCTATAAAACTCTCTTGTCTCGTAAACAGCTGGAACTTCTAGAGTCTCAGACCAAGCAGGTGTTGCAAGTTTGTACACAGGAATAATCTCATATATTTCTTCAACGCAACTATCTGGAACTGTAACCGAACTTTCAAAAAATATCTTTTCCAATTCCATATATTCTCCAGGAACTGAATCCTCGATAATAACAGAAGGACTTACTAGTTTTTCATATGACCTTGTTACATAGCTGTGCGGAATAAACGTTTCTTTTACACAAAGGGATCCTACAGTGGTATAGTCTTCTGGGCAAGTCTCTGCTAATATTTCTATTATTGCTATGATACTATCTGCATCCTGTTCTTCTAATTCTATTTCTACACAGCTAAACGGATCTTGGGAAACACATGCAGGTATCGTATCTAAAATTGCCCAGTCAAAATATGCTTCCTTGGTTTGAATCTCAACTAAGGAATCTTTTGTTTCTAATGCAAACGAATCTAATCCTATGTGCTCATAGGTATGGAGGACCTGCTCAGTCACTGTCTCAAAAACTACATCTACCGTATCAAGAACGCTATATGCATCTTTGATTAATATAAATTCGTTTAAGGTATCATAGCTTACTGGCAAATCCGAACAAAGCAATTTTTCTTCTACTAAGACTTCCATGAAAACTGTATCAAAAACTGCTGGATGCACAATTAAGAGATTATATGCATCATGCACGAGAACCTGTTCTATCAAAGTATCAAAGAGTGTATGTCCCAGTCCCAAATCTACTCTTGCTGGCTCAAGGAGTATCGTTTCCTGTGTTACTTCAAATGTAGCTGGGTAATAAAAAGGATGGAAACATGTATGCTCATCTCCACATGGATAGACTAGATACAAACTGCCTTCCATAATCAAATAGGACAGGTCTGAGCTGCTAGAGTGCACTAAATAAATTACTGCAAAGTCGTCCATGTTTAACGGAACAAACTTATCTACTCTATGCAGACCTAATTCCTCAAAAACGGCAAAGTCATAAACACATCTAAAAAAGCTATGAAGTTTTGTTTTTTCTTCAAAGAAATATTTTCCATGTGATTCTAGGTCATAATTTTCATCATCCAACCACATTTCGTCTTCACCAGAATACACATTTAATCCAATGCGGGAAGTCGCATTTTCATCTAAATCTGCAACTACGGTAAAGCAAGGTAAATTGCCCTGAGAAAAACCTACTAGAGCAAATAAAAGTGCAATACAAATATGAGCGATTTTTATCACAGCTCAATTTCCTATAATTTTTTGACTTCTAGTTTAAAAAAAGACCTGTTTGTCATTAATTAAAAAGAAGAATGCTGATCTTTCTTAAATCTTAATCAACTTTTCAATTATTCGGATTGTCTTATCGTCATTTTGTAATTCTATAAGATAAACCCCACTAGGAAGTTCTCTTATGTCAATGTCTTCTTTTGTCTTATCTACCATCACTACTCTTCCATCAGAATTTAATATTCTGACACTAAGCAATTCATTCAGATCAGACGTAATCCTTATAATACTAGCACTCGGATTTGGAGAGATTTCTAAACCTATGTCTGCAGCTTTATTTATAGTGGATGTTACAAATACATGAGATAGTTCAGATTCCCCGGAACATCCAATAGAGTTTGTCACCTTAAGAGTATACAATCCATCTTCCGTCGCAAACCATTCAGAGGCATTGGCTCCAGGAATTAGGACTCCATTCAGATACCATTGGTATGTTTCTGCGACAAAGTTTGTACTCAATAAATTATGATCCATGTCAATAATAGGAGTGAGTTCTTCTTCTGTAAGCACGGTAAGATTAGATGTAACAATACTATCTAAACCGTCCACTGTTTTCAACTCTCTGACATAGATACCAGATTCTGTCAATCCGTGAAAATTGTCTCCTGGACATATCACAATATCTTCTTCGATTTCATACGCACTTGATACCCATCTTACCTCTGCGCGAGCCCCATCTAAGTCCGCGGTACTTAGCCATTTTTTTCGCATAAATTCACTGGCTTCTTTTACTTCTTCATCGGTCAACTTTCTGTCCCAAGTTATGAGTTCAGCCACCTTACCTTCCCAATATTCATCAGAAGCAAAAAGGTTTATTATTCGTGAATCTGATAAGACCACCGTTAAGGTTTTTAATTCGTATTTATTTTCAGTGAACATTGGATTCACCTCTTCACCATTAATAAATGTTTTACCATTGAGAACTGCCTGGTCAACGCCATCAAAAAATAACTTACTCGTATCTTCGTTTTTTCCCATCAGGTTTTTTAGGCCATAGAATGGTGCTGTCCCGTCCCTAGAAAAACCATTTTCTTCATACACAATCATAACGGTTTGTAAATTTACAGGATTGTTTAATACGCTTTGGTACCAGACGGTTCCAAATTCCACAACACCTAAGCCATTTGCATAATTTACTCTGTATGCAAACCAATTGTCAGGTTTCCACTCTCCATTCACTTTAAATTTCCAGTCATAGGCTGAGCTATTTTCTCGTCCTATGTCTTCAATGCCATCCCCGTCAAGATCTGAGGCATCTGCCCATAAGTTAATTCCATTTATATTTTGAGGATCTGTCGCCTCCTGACTTACTTTAGGAATACGAGCACTGACATAATATTTCCCCTTCGTTTGGGCTATATAACTTGTGCCTGTGTGTAACAAAGAATTTCCTTCCGCCGTGCTATACCATAAATATTCCACATCAGCTATAGGGTTTACAATTGTAAACAAAGAATCCAGTGTTTCTACAATAGGAGCATCAGGCATAGTCACTGTAAATCCTTTAATTTCTTTACCGAAAGATTCAGCTGAATTATCTGCAGCACGTACAAAATAATTTCCTGCTATGAGAGGTTGAAAATCTGTCCCTATGTGTAAGAGTATTGTAGCCTTAGAGTCAGCAAACCAATAGTAGTCATATTGAGGATTTGGATTTTCAACTTTCACCTGGAAGGAGCCATCTTGAATGATTTTTATACCAAATGGAATTGTTAAATTCTTTTCTTCCAAAAGCACCACACCTGTGACTAAATTATTATTCGCATCTAAAACCTCAAATGAATACGTTCCCACTCCAAGGTTCTTCTGATATGTTTTATTTTTTGCTAATTTATTTTCCTTTTGTGACTGCTGTCCAAACTCCATCTCTTGGATTGCTAACCAAGAATCCCCATTATTTGCTACAACGCGAATTCTATAATATCTGAATTCTTCCTCGTTCTGAAAATCGAATTCCTGTTTTTCCAACCTGTCTTCAAAGTTCTCTCCTAACCGCGCATCTAAAACTGTCCAAGTCGCTAAATCATTGGAAGCCTCTATTAACCAATCCTTTGCATCTCTACCTTTGACGTCTACATTAGAGGTAATGGAGTAAAAATTAATCGCTTGTGGTACTACAAAATCAAATCCTGCATAATTGTCTCCCGTAAAAGTTTCCGCCCAGAAGTTTATTTCCTGTGTCACAATATCGTCGAATAAAAATCTCACTTTATGAATATCGAATTGATCATTGGAACTCGAGAATGCTCTAGCAGGATCATCTGTAGTCAAGTCATCGCCAGAAACTCCAAACCATCTAATTTGATATGGGGCATTTCCATATTTTATATCTAAGTATATTGCTCCTTTCTCTTCCTTATTAGGATGTTTTGCATCGTGGCTTACTTCCAATTGAGCACAGGGTGTAGTTAACAGAATTTCCTCCTTTACTGAACACCCATTGTCATTATTAATTTCTAATTCTAAAAAACCTATAGAAGTAACTATCAAGCTTTCATTTGTTTCTCCGTTGCTCCATTTATAATTTAAATTTGTTGACATTACTTCATTAAAGAACCTAGGATATAGAGTCCATACACCAGAGTTAAATTCTGTAATTATTTCAAAGTCCAGTATCTCTTCTTGCTCTATTTCAATAGTTTTAACAATATCGCAAGCATTTGCATCCACAATTATGATCTCATAGATTCCTGCCTGTAAGTTCTCAATCTTACCAGTATATTCAGTATCACTTAAAATGTACGTATAGGGTGCCGTGCCTCCAGATGCAATCACCTCAATACTGCCATCTGATTCTCCGGTACAACTTGCATTCACCTTAATTATTTCAGCATTGAAATCATGCTGAGTCACATCTGTATTATTTACAAACCAAGTATGGGTTTGTTTAGGTTCCGGGTAAAGGCTTTTAAACTTTTCATCATAACGTACAAAGTCTGTAGTATCTGTTAAAACAAAACTCACCTCATAAGTCGCACAATCTCCAAATTGAATATTTATATTTTCAGAACCCTCATCAATCCGCTTCCCGTTTAAGAACCATTCATATTTCTGTGTATTGGGGAAAGGTTTTATCGCGTCAACTGAAAAATTAAGTGTGCTATTTGATGTTACTGTTAGCGTCTGGTCCACTGGAAATTTATTTTCAATCGCATCAACGTATTTATACAGTCTACAAACAAACCGTTGTAAACAAATGGAGCACATATCTTGTCCAAAGCCTTCACCAAATCCTCCTGCTCCCATGTAACAATTCTTTGCGGTAGGTCTATGGCAGCCAAAATACCCCGCGATTGTTCCTTCAAACGCGCCTATCTTGTCAAAATACTCTTCTATATAAGGTGTAGGAATTGGTGTGTCATCATCGATCCAATTTCTCCAAGAAATATCCTCTTTCAAAAGATGTGGTGTTTGGTTTGCATTTTCTCCGCAAGCAAAATTTGACCATTCACCACTTGCTGTATATTCATCTCCTACCCCTGGCATGGTGTGATTAAATTCATGAAATACGGTTTGCCAATCAAGCCCCCATATTAAGGCATCGCCTCTTCTTAAATCATCTCTTCTTCCTGCGCCGCCGCCACCGCCGCCTTTTAAGCTGTACATCATAGTGATCCATCCGTGCTCATCATCACTCCATGGAAGAAAGAGTTTATCAATGATAGCTTGGGTGAGTTGATAGTACGCAGGTACTGGTTCAAATTCTATAGGAGCAGGAAACCAAACACTATAGAGGTTAAAGAAATTTCTATACTGGGAAAACCCATTAATTTTATTGGGAGATATAGCATCAAACCTACTCATGATATCGGTCTCAAGATCATTTACAAAATTCTCTCTACTTGTATAGATATTCGCTGAAGCATGATCACAGTTTGCAAAAGCCATGTTAATCCTATTGTCTTTAATCCCAGAATTAATAAGCGTATCTATTTCTAATGTGGCAATGTATTCCTCAGGTGTTTGCCCAGTCAGAAGGCATAAATTAATGAAGCATAAACTCAGCAAGGAGAAGAAAGTTTTCATAATATTTGAAGATTGTTCACTCTAAAGATAAAACCATCTGAATGATATTATGCTTTCATGTGTTAAAATCACCCTTAATTCACCCTTTGACTTTGGCTTTTGTAGTTTTAATCTTATTAAGTTTACTTCTATCTAGTTGAACAACTAAATCATTGAAATAGAACTCAATCCCGTGGTTTGCTTAAAACATTTTAAGACGTACTTGCAACTTTTAAGCATGTTTTGCTTTAGTATGTGTTTTAGCATTCACACGGATGCACAATACTTTTCAACTGAAGCTATTTCCAAAGAAGAAGGTTTGAGCTATAATGGTCAATGGGGAAGAAGAAGTATTTTAGAAGACAGATTTGGTTATGTTTGGATTGCAACGCTCAACGGTCTTAACAGGTATGACGGTTACGAAGTAAAACAGTATCTCAGCTCTGCAGATAATGAACGATATTCTGCTCCTTTTCAAGGAATTTCCTCTATTGCGGAAGATGCTGAAGGAAACATCTGGGCAGGTTCTCAGCATAAAGGAATTTTCAAATACAATTCTAAGCTTGATTGCATAGAAACGCCAAAATTTAGTTATGCAGGGACGGAGTTAAAAACCACTCAAATCAATGCCTTATTTACAGACAAAAACTATCTCTATATTAGTGCGCCTTGGGAAGGTGTTTTCAAAGTAAATTTGGAAACCAATATTGCAGAGCAGTTAAATATATCGCAAGAAGTAAAAGAAACTCGCATAGACATCTTTAATTTTTCACGATCATCTAAAGGTGAAATAATAATGATTGCTACTGACGGTGTCTATGTGGAAAAAACGAATGAGATCCTACATCATCCTATCCCATTTGAATATGAACCAAATACTTTTACAGAAGTAAATAATAATAAGGTCCTTATAAACTCACGGAAAAGAAAACTAACACTCCTCTTAGATTTAGAAACGGGAGGTACAACGAAATTTGAGTCAGAGAACGAAATATTTACCTATCATCATTTTCTGGACAGTAAAGATAATCTTTGGATATCAAATGCCGATGCAAAATTTTGGATGGCACCTTTTAATGATAATAATGAGTTGGAATACAATGGGAAAAGGGAAAACATAGATGAACAGAATTCCTTTTATGTTTTGGATATGATTGAACATTCAACGGGGGATTTATTTTATCATTCTATGATGAGTGGTGTTGGTAAAATAAAGGAAAAGAACGAAGCCTTTAATTTCATGTATAAAGGCTTCTATGACGGTTTTGGGCTTTTAGATGAGGGAGTATACTTCTGGACCTGGGACAGGTTATATTCTTTAAAAAATACCATAGTCAAGGAGCTGCCCCACAGGATACCAGCAAAAACATATCTAAAGAATGTGTCTTTTCTTAATGATGAGAGTGCTTTCTTTAACATACAAGATTTTGAGGCTATACACACTAAGACAATTAAGTATGACGAAAAAGCGCGAACAATTAAAACTGTAAATTCTAGATTAATTCAGAAATACGTTCCCTATTCCAATGGCAAAGTCTTAATAGATACTAAAAAACATGATCCAGATGAAGAGTTAGAATTCATTGGAGACATCTATGATAAATTATCTCCAACTCCTTTTGATGAAAAAGGTATTGCTGATTTTATAGTATTAGAAAACAATGACATCTGGTTTGCTTCTTTTACTAAAGGCCTATATAAAATAACGGATAATCTTACTAAACTCGAACGGATAGAACATGATCCTGAAGGAAACGGAAAACTTTCTAATGAAATAGTAAAATTTTTACATCTCAGTAAAAGTGGCAACATTCTTTGTTATACTCCAAAGGGAATTAATATCTGGGATGCAAAAGCTGAAAAATTTAGTTACGTAGGTTTGGAAGATGGATTAAATGTACATGAGATAATTGGTTTTGTGGAAGATGAAGATTCTGTTCTTTGGTTTATAAGTGCAAATCAATTATACTCATATGAATTGAATTCAAAAAAATTAAAAGCATATCCTCTCCCTAAGGAGTATAGAGCAAAAATTACAAAAATGTCCGGTTTTCAAACTTCAATTTATACTAAGGGTAGTAAGATTCTATATGCAGGAATACACGGTATTGTAGAATTAGATACTAAAATACTTCAAAAACAATCTCCGCCAAGTGATCCATTGATTACAGACATCTATGTTGATAGGAATAAAGTGTATGTGCAGGACTCTACTGCAATTTTAGATTCTTCCCTCCTCTACCAAAAGAGTTTTGACTTAAATTGGAATCAGAGGAATGTTGGGTTTAAATTTGTATCCGTAACAGGAAAAGATGCCAATGCAAATTATGCGTATAGACTTATTGGCTATGAGGATGCGTGGAAAAATGTGGGACAAGAACGTAATATCTATTTTACCAATTTAGATCCAGGGGATTACAGTTTTGAAGTCCAGGTAATTTCAAGTGCTGGTGTTGCAAGTGAAAAGATATCTTCAGTAGACTTTGAGGTACATCCCCCCTGGTATCGTACTTGGCTAGCGTATTTTATATATTCTTTAATTTTCTTATCAGCACTTATTTTCTTTGTGCGTAAACGTATCGCTAAAGCACTTAGAAAGATTAAAGAACTGGAAATAATACGAACAAAAATCTCTTCAGACCTCCATGATGATGTAGGTACCATCTTATCAGGAATAGCTATGCAGGCAGAAATGTTATCCCTTAACGCAAACAATCCTGATAGAGAGGAATTAATCTCCTTGACTACAGATACCAGAGATGCAATGGAAAAGATGCGGGATATTGTTTGGGCTCTTGATTCTAGAAAAGACAAATACGAGAATCTTATTGATAAAATGATGTCATATGCAGAAAACAAAGTTCATGGGTCACAATTCAAATTCAATTTTGACTTGAATGATATCCCCGGGGGGCAGATGATAAATCCGGATGTTAGGCAGAATATATATTTAATCTTCAAAGAAGCATTAACCAACATTATGAAACATTCAAATGGAGATCTGGTAACGGTGAAGCTGCTTAAACAAGGAAAAAACATATTATTTAGTATAAAAGATAATGGTAACAATACTGAGATTGCTAAGAGTGAAGGTCTTGGGCTGAGTAATATGAAAATGCGAGCAGAACGTATAGGAGCACAATTCTTTTTAAAAACCAATGATGGTTTTGAAGTAGGTATCCTTATGAGCCCTTCCTAAGTTGTATGAAACGCAAAATCACCCTTTTTTCACCCTTAAAAATCAGGGAATTGCAAAACTCTCATCTATCTTTAAGAATCTTATTAATCGTATAACATGATTCAAGTACCGCACAAAGATATTGAGAGGAAGAAAAAATCCATTGCCATGATTGAGGACAATAAAAAAGTCCGAGATAGTGTCATAAAATACCTAGGCTTCCATGAGGACATGGAAGTTGTGCATAGTTTTGGATCTGCAGAGTCTTATTTTGAACATATCAAAGAATTTCAAGATTTTAAAATTGACATCTTACTGCTTGATATTGGTTTACCTGGTATCACTGGTCTTGAAGCCCTTCCTAAAATTTTAAAGCACCAGCCAGATTTAGATGTCATCATGCTCACAACCTATGAGGAAGAAAAGAAAATATTAACCGCAATGGCTCTGGGTGCTGTTGCCTATGTCTCTAAACGAGCTAGCTTAGAAAATATCTTGGAAGCTATACGTGTGGTAAGTCTAGGAGGATCATATATGTCTCCTATGGTCGCCCGTGAGATGTTTAACCTTATGATGCGCGATTCCAATAAAAAAAAAACATTCTTACATCCAGGCAAAAAGAAATATTGGAGCTTCTCGTGGATAGAAAATCTTATAGCGAAATTGCTGACGTTCTTTTTATTTCCGTCGAAACTGTAAGATCACATATAAAGAAATTGTACAAAGTTCTCAAGGTTAACAATAAAACTGAGGCTATTGCCAAGTATTTAGACGGGAATGTCGTTTAGGGTTAAAATCACCTTTTTTTCACCCTAGCGTTATTTTACTTTTTGAGAAAATCAAGGTATTTTTATAAGGAGTATTAAAAGAGATTTATAGCAACTTCCAATTGATTAAATTTCTTTGAATGATTTCAAACTAAATAATTTTTTAATTGAGACTTAATCATTATTTGAATTACGCCTAAAGAATGTTTAAAAAAAGACTATCGAATTGATAGTCTTTTTTATGGCCACAAATAGCCAAAAAAAAAGCCAATACAAACTGTATTGGCTTCTATATAGCGATTATTTTTTCTATGCCTTATCGTCCAATTCTTTCATGCTATCCTTCACCTCATTTTCTATACTGTTTTTAGCATTATTGAATTCTTTAATTCCTTTTCCCATACCTCGCATAAGTTCTGGAATTTTTTTACCTCCAAAAAGAACAAGAATAATTAGCATAATTGCCATCAACTCTTGCGGACCTAAACCAAAAATTAAATTTAACATAGCTTCTTATATTTAAAAATCTAAAGTTAAGGCCTTTTTATGCCTTTTGCCACGTTTTAGCTCTATTTCTTAAGCCCTATCTCTCTTAAACGCTCATCTAGATAGCCTCCAGCTGTAATTGGGTCATATCCTAATGGCCTTTCTTCTGTTATACAACTGTCCAAACAGCTTAAATCCATGTCCCCTTTTGGGTGTAAGAAAAACGGAATAGACAGTCTTGGGACATGCCATAACTCCTTTGGAGGATTTACAACTCTATGTGTTGTTGATTTAAGATAGTTGTTCGTCAATCTTTGTAACATGTCACCTACGTTAATAACTATTTCGTTTTCTTCTGGCACAACATCCAACCAATCTCCGTCATTTGTTAATAACTGCAGGCCGCCAGCTGATGCTCCTACAAGTAAGGTAATCAGATTAATATCTTCATGCTGTTCTGCACGTATTGCAGATCTAGGCTCTTCAGTTATCGGTGGATAATGTATTGATCTTAAAATGCTATTCCCCTTTTCAATTTTATCCTCAAAATAGTTTTCACCTATATCTAGATAGATAGCGATTGCCTTAAGAAGTTCAGACCCAGAATTTTCAAATGCCTTATAAAGTTGTTTCCCTTTATCAAAGAACGCTGGAACTTCATCTACTTTCACATTATCTGGATATTCCGCTTTTAACGCATCTTCTGGCCCTACAAATTGTCCGGTTTGGAAAAATTCTTTTAGATCAGCAACTTTGGATTGCTTTGCATGTTCTTTACCAAATGAAGTATACCCTCTTTGGCCAGCAAGCCCGGGAACCTCATATTTACTTTTTAATGATTTGGGTAAGGAAAAGAATTCTTTTGATGCATGATAATATCCATCTACTACATCTTGAGGTACGCCATGATTTACTACGCCCACAAATCCTACAGTGTGGAATGCATTTCCTAATTTTTGTACAAATTCTTCTCTTTCAACCTGGCTACCGTTTACAAACTTTGCCAAATCAACAACTGGTATTGCTCTTTTAGCCATAATTCAACGCTTTTTATTAATGTTAAGCAATAATTATTCCTAAGACTTTAAAAATAAGGCTTAGTTTACTTTCGAGGAGGTTTATACTTTGAATTTTTTAAAAATTCAGTACCATTCCCCATATTAATAAGATCTGTAAGACTCGTTTCTGGGAACCTCTCCATATATGCTTTAACAATTTTATATCCTATATAGTTTGCTGCCCTTCCAGGAGAATCCGCTGGCATATTTCTAGATGTAGGCGCAGGTCTTGCATACCAAGATATCGTGGAATTGTCTGATTTATATAAGAGTTCCTTTTCTAGTAAAAATGCCCATATCTCTTTTTCGTTATCCTCACACCATGCCATTGCTGATTCTTTGTATTCATTCAAAATAGCCATATCTGTCCTTGGAAGAATTTGATTTAACATATATGTCTTTTTCCCAAAATACAACATGTGATCTATTAATTTGATTCCTGGTTTAAGCTGACCCATCTTATCTTCTAGGAGTTGTTCAATGACACGTTTAGGAATCTGTTCTTTCATGTAACTCGGAATCGTATAATCAGAAAAAACAGGGTTTGTGGGGTCAATGCGTCTATAGTTAAATCCTGGTGCAAGAAATAAATCCAATCCTAGGGCTACTCCATCCCTATTGTTCTCCTGGAATATAAAAGACTGGAATCTAAAATTAGAAACGAAGGTATATACGTTTGGTTCTTGTTCTCCAGGAAAATAGTGCTTATACCTTCTAAATGCATCGTCAAGATCATTTTTGAAAAACGCTTCATCAGGAAATACCCTTTGAATTGTATCATAGATCTTTTTCAAAGGATCGTAATCAATAATTCGTTTTACTTCATTGTAGAAACCAAATTGCGAATCTGCATTTTGCGTAGGCAAAACCTGTGTGAAAAATATTTGACTGAATGCAGGATGTACTCTTTCTATCTCACCTATGGAGTTCAGCATATCCATTGTATCCAATGCATACAATTTATCTTCGAATCTATAAATCTCATAATCCAAAGGGATTTCAGAAAGTCCCGGTATTTGAGGGACTGTCTTTTCTTCTTTACAAGAAGAAATAAAAACCAGACTTGTAATCAATAAGCATAAAATAAACGTGTTGCGCATTCTCCTAATTTGTTTGCAAAAATATTATTCAAAACGTTCAATTCTCAATAAAATGCTCATAAGCAAGCAGTTTTTGTCTAATATGCAGAATATATCACCATTTTTGAACATCCTTTGTGCAGAAATGGAGATTTTTACCATCTTGCGCCCTCTTTAAAAAGATTGCTATGAAAGGCTTAGACCAACAGCTACTCGACCAATTTATTGACCAAGCACTATACGAAGATATTCAAACTGGAGATCACACTTCTCAGGCGTGCATTGAACCCAACGCAAGATCTAAAGCTAAATTGCTCATTAAGGATACAGGAGTACTTGCAGGAATCGATTTTGCAAAACGAGTTTTCTCTAAAGTGGATCCATCATCTACAATAACAGTTGAAATAGAAGATGGAACTGATATTAAATATGGCGATGTAGCATTTTACATAGAATGCAATTCACAGGCTCTTCTTAAGGCAGAACGACTTGTGCTGAATACAATGCAACGTTTAAGTGGTGTTGCAACCCTGAGTAGTCGCTTTGCTGTAGAAATAGAAGGTCACGACGTGAAGATATTGGATACAAGAAAAACAACTCCACTTATGCGTTTTCTTGAAAAATGGGCTGTGCGTGTAGGAGGTTGCCATAATTATCGCGATGGTCTATATGACTGGATAATGATAAAGGATAATCATATTGATGCATGTGGTGGAATCCAAGAAGCAATTAAAGAGGTAAATCAATATTTGGATAAAAACGATTTAAGTCTAGGAATAACAGTAGAAGTAAGAAATCTTGTTGAGTTACATAAGGTATTAGAAGTAGGGAATGTTTCAAGAATTATGCTTGATAATTTTGAACTTCCTTTACTACGAGAAGCCGTAGCAACAATTGATGGAAGATTTGAATCTGAAGCGTCTGGTGGAGTGACTCTTGATACAGTAAGAAACATTGCTGCAACAGGAGTAAATTTTATTTCTGTGGGTGCTCTTACCCATTCTGCAGGAACACTAGATATGAGTTTAAAGGTTGTAAAAGAAGACTGACAAAATTTAAACACATTGTATTATAAATCTTGACAGCCTTTTTGTGTTTATCCCGGATATGTTCCGATCAAAAAAATGAGTAACACCATAGTGCTTGCAACAATTATCCAGAATCGTATATCTGAAAAGATTGTCACGTCTTTACTTGAAGACATCTTTCGAAGTTTTGGTTAAAGTCTATTTTTGTGTTCTGAGTATTTACGATCTAATCTTTATTAAATCATCGTCTTACCACCCTTAATGCCAATTTGATACCATATGAAAAATAGTACATATGAGAGCTACCCAATGCTCATAGCTGAATAAGCAGCATAAATCTGATGTTATTTTATTTCTAGATATTGAAGCTTGAAATGCAGTTGATTACACTATAGTCATATATTCTATACGTATAATGTATTGAGATTGGAGATAGAAAAAATACCGCAAAACTTTAGACTAGGAAGCACAGGCCTAACGAGCAGAAAGCGCTTTCTTAATACGTTTAATCAGAAAAGGGCCCTCATAAATCAGCCCACTGTATATCTGGATCAAAGAGGCTCCAGCTTCTAGTTTTCTCAATGCTTCTTCTGCAGAATTTATTCCGCCCACTCCTATAATTGGAATTTCTCCTTTGCTATGTTTATATATATAGGAAATCACCTTAGTGGATTTATCAGCTATTGGTTTCCCGCTTAAGCCTCCGTTGCCTATAGATTCCACGTCTTTTTCTGATGTTTCCTTTAGATTCCTGTCAATAGTCGTGTTTGTTGCAATGATACCTGCAAGATTTGTCTCTTTTACTATATCAATAATATCGTCCAATTGTCCTTCCGTCAAATCTGGTGCGATTTTTAATAAGATAGGCTTTGCCGTTTCTTTTCTATAGTTCTCTTCCTGGAGTGTTTTAAGGATGTGACTGAGTGGCCCTTTTTCTTGCAACGATCTAAGTCCTGGTGTATTAGGCGAACTGACATTCACAACAAAATAGTCTACATAATCAAATAGCTTTCTAAAACATATTAGATAATCATCTACCGCCTTATCATTTGGTGTTAGTTTGTTCTTTCCTATATTTCCACCTATGATAATGTTTTTGCGATTTCTGACTTTTTTTAACTCGCGCACTAGTGTATCTACCCCACCGTTATTAAAACCCATTCGGTTAATCAGTGCCTCATCCTTGGGCAATCTAAAAAGTCTTGGTTTATCATTCCCTATTTGGGCAAGTGGCGTGACTGTACCTACCTCATAGAAACCAAATCCAAGTTTAGAAAAGGAATTAATGTACGTTCCGTCTTTATCAAAACCTGCTGCCAAGCCTACTGGATTAGGAAATTCTATTCCAAAGAGTGAGGTGCGTAAGTTTGCATTCTCATAGGATAATGATTTTTTTATAAGTGCACTCAGAATAGGAATTTGAGAAAGTATCCCAAAACTTGTAGTAGAAAAATTATGTGCTTTTTCTGGAGAAAGCAGAAAGAGAAGGGGTTTAAAAACAGACTTATACATTATGATTTAATTTCCGCCATAAGAGCGTCCAGGTCTCTCACTAAAAGCCGTTTACGATTAAACGTCAATAAGTTATTAGTACGCAGTTCGTTTAAGACTGTAGTGACAGTTTGTCTAGATGTGGCTGTGAGGTTGGCTATTTCTTGATGTGTTATAAAATTTCTTACTACCCATTCGTAACCTACACGTTCTCCTTTCTTTTTTACCATATCTACCAAGTACTCAACAATTCTACTTCTGGAATCTTTAAACACAAGAGACTCTAATCTTTGCTCTACTTCTAAAACTCGTGATCCTACAATCTTCATTAGAAATAAGGACAATCCAGAATGATCTTTAATTAGATGTTTCATCTCATCTGTTGTAACTGAACAGATTTCAGACTTTTCCATAGCTATAGCAAAATCTCTTCTTTTGTCCTCGCCTATAAGTGCAAGTTCTCCAAATACCTGTCCCTCATCTAATATTGCTTTTGTTATCTCTTTTCCTGTATCACTATAAGTTCCTATTTTGACCCTGCCTTTAGTAATAAAATAAATTTTGTCGCTGCTTTGGGCAGGTAAATAAACGTACTCGTTCTTCTTATAAACTTTGACATGATCTGAATGGAGTGAGTCACTCATCTTTTTCGGGCAAAAAATCCCATTCACGTTTATGTTATCTAAGTACCAAAGTGCCTGATCGCTCATTTGTCTTTACTTTATTTAACTGGCTTCATTTCAAATCTATCAATTAATAATCTCAGTTTTGGGTTCTTTTTTTCCATAAGATCAAAAACTTCCCTTTCACTTAACACTTTTCTTGATTCTATTGTTTTATAATCTGGAAATTTTGCCAGATCAACATGAATATTAATCTCCAAATCTACAATGTTGAACTTTGTTCTCAGTGAATTTAGCAAATCCTTTTCTTGTTGGATCATACTTTTCGCTACAGACGTCGGCACAAACACTGTAAGGCTTTTAGGATATATCTCAAATATTGCGCATTCCAGTGAGCTTCTCACAGAAGCCGATCCATGATTTGCCTTGTGCTCATCCCATATAAGCTGTAAATTTTTTAAGTCAAAAGTAATCTTAGCTTTCTTTTTCTCTGCCTCTTCTTCCTTTATTTGCTTAATAATTGAGTTAAGATTGGTAGATATTTTGGGAGCTGATTGTGTGCTGACGGATGTCAGGTCTATTGTTTCCTTTTCTGTTTGAGCAGTTTTGATTTGAGGAGCTTTGGGAGCTTTAGGAGTTTTGGATACTGATGGAGTTTTAGATGTTTCGGCAAGTTCTGCATTTAATGTATTTGCTCCATTTGCAGAGGCTAGTTTTTGGCTAGTCCTCCGTACTATCTTTTTTTTTAAATGCTTTTGGAAGACGATCTTACTGAGAGCAATTTCAACATGTAAGTTCTTTTGATTTGATCTAGGTAGACTAAGATCTGTATCGTTCAGAATATTTAACGCATTCAAAATATAATCAAGGTCTAATAATTCAGCTTGATTCTTATATCTATCAATGAGACTCTCGCTAGAATCTAAAATTTTTAATGTGCTTGCATTTTTTGCCAGCATTAAATTTCTAAAATGATCGCTCAGTCCTTGGATTAAAAGTTCTGGCTCAAATCCACTTTTCAATATTTCATTATATGCGTGCAATACTGAAGTAATATCTTCTTTAAGAAAATGATCTACTAATTTAAAGTAGTGATCGTGATCTAAGACGTTTAGGTTTTCTACAGTTTCCTTATAGCTTACCTTCCCTTGAGAGGCACTCGCGATTTTATCAAATATAGAAAGGGCGTCCCGTAAGGCTCCATCAGATTTCTGTGCGATTAAATGCAGACTCTCATCATCTATTTCCACAGACTCCTTACTTGCAATCTCTTTTAAAGAATTCACAATATCTGGTACTGATATTCTTTTAAAATTAAAGATCTGACATCTAGAAAGTATAGTAGGGATTATTTTATGCTTCTCTGTAGTTGCCAATATAAAGATTGCATATGGTGGTGGCTCTTCCAGTGTTTTCAAAAAGGCATTGAATGCTGATGCAGATAGCATGTGCACCTCATCAATTATGAATATCTTATATTCTCCTTGCTGTGGCCTAAATCTTACCTGTTCATTTAATGTGCGGATATGTTCAACACTGTTGTGGGACGCAGCATCCAATTCAATAATATTGAACGAGGTATTATCCGTAAAACTTTTGCATGCCTCACACTGTTCACAGGGAACAGCTTTTTCTTTTTTATCAGAGCAATTTAGAATTTTGGCGAGAATACGTGCGCAAGAAGTCTTTCCCACACCCCTGGGACCACAAAATAAAAATGCCTGTGCTAGTTGATCATTTTCTATTGCATTAGTAATAGTCTTAGCAACATGACTCTGGCCTACAACATCTTGAAACCTTTGAGGCCGGTATTTTCTTGCGGAAACTATATATTTACCCATGAATACGTAAAGTGATTGAATTATTCAAAATTAACAAATATTCAAGCTCTACCAATTGTATTTAGCGCATATCCTTTGTAATTAATTGGATAAGCATAGAATAATGAGAATTATGAAGATATCAATAGCACAAATCAATTATCATATAGGAAATTTTGAAGGGAACTTCAACAAAATGAAGGATGCCGTGGAACGGGCTAAGAAGGACAATGCGGACATTGTTTGTTTTAGTGAACTCGCTACCTGTGGTTATCCTCCCAGAGACTTCTTAGAGTTTGAAGACTTTATTCAGTTATCAGAAGCAACTATCAACAAGCTAAAATTGCTCACGGAAGATATTGCAATCGTTGTGGGTGCTCCTAGCAGAAATCCAGTCCCTGAAGGAAAGGACCTTTATAATTCAGCATACTTTCTTTACCAAAAAGAAATACAATTTGTCCAACACAAAACTTTACTACCAACGTATGACATCTTTGATGAATACAGATATTTTGAGCCTGCTTCAGAATTTGGTGTAGTAGAATTTAAAGGAAAAAAAATTGCGCTTACTGTCTGCGAAGATATTTGGAATATTGCAAATGAAAATCCATTGTACACAATATGCCCCCTGGATGAAATGATGCCGCATAAACCAGATTTTATTATAAATACTTCCGCTTCTCCCTTCAGTTATTCACAGGCGGAAGAACGAAAGGGGATCATTAAGGCAAATGTGTCTAGGTATAAAATTCCCATGTTTTATATTAATCATGTAGGTGCACAGACAGAGATTATTTTTGACGGAGGGTCAGTAGTGATTTCCCCGAATGGAAATATTTATGAAGAACTCGCTTACTTTAAAGAAGACTTTCAAACTTTCGATCTTGAATCAGTTATGCTGGGTGAAAAGCACCAGGAACAAACTATGGAAAAGATTGAGAAGATCCATGATGCACTTGTTCTGGGCATTAAAGATTATTTTGGCAAGCTTGGCTTTAGTAAAGCAATTCTTGGTTTATCAGGAGGTATTGATTCTGCAGTTACGGCTGTCTTAGCACAACGTGCATTGGGTTCTGAAAATGTGCGTGTCCTTCTTATGCCGTCACAGTTTTCATCTGAACACTCAGTGAACGATGCAAGAACCTTAGCTGAAAATTTAGGAATCCAATACGATGTGATTGCTATAAAAGATATTTATGACGGCTTTATGGGAAAGCTTGATCCCATGTTTTCTGGTTTGGATTTTAATGTGACAGAAGAAAACATTCAAGCAAGAAGTAGAGGTGTACTCTTAATGGCGCTTTCAAATAAATTTGGAAACATCCTGCTCAACACGTCAAACAAAAGCGAAATGGCAGTGGGGTATGGAACCCTGTATGGTGACTTAGCGGGTGGCATTTCTGTAATTGGTGATATCTATAAAATGGAAGTGTTTGCTCTTGCAAAATACATGAACAAAGACGGTGAACTTATACCAAATAATACAATTACAAAACCTCCTTCAGCGGAGCTAAGGCCAGATCAAAAAGATTCTGACAGTCTTCCTGATTACGAAATATTAGACACTATCCTTTATCAATATATTGAGAAAAGAAAAGGGCCACAAGAAATTATTGCGATGGGTTATGATGAAGCTTTAGTAAAGCGCATATTACGTCTTGTGAATATGAGTGAGTTTAAACGCTATCAGACAGCACCTGTTTTGCGTGTGAGTACAAAGGC
>CALCMJ010000084.1 GCA_937967615.1 uncultured Saprospiraceae bacterium | reverse complement strand
TGCTCAATACTATTAACCTACGGGTGTATTTGTCATCAAGAAAATTGTACAAGAGGGGTCTATAAAGAAAGGAGAGCGTAATGAGACTCATGAATTTAAAAATGACAGCAAAGATTTTTTCGCCTAAGCCTGGGTTTAATTTTTTTAAACCTCCCAAGCTGATAAAATCAATAAACATGATCAAACCACATCCAAGATAAGCAAACACAACAAAAATAGTAATCAGGCTTTGATCGTTTACTTCAATGAATTTATCGAGAATGGAAAGAATTACTGTAATTCCTGCAAAATAGATCAGGATTGAAATAAATAGAAAAAACAAGAGAAAGGTAAATGCAAATATTATACTGCAAAGTTTTTCTAAACGCTCAATGAAGTCATCGTATTTCCCAATTTTTTTCTTGAGATATTTTGTGAAATATTCTGAATATCCAAGCTCATCATAGTCTATTTCTCCTGAAACATACCTAAGTCCAATAGCACCAATCCAAAAGCCTCGCAAAATTATATGGCCCAGTAGATTAGTAAGAAATATTATCCATCCGATATTCAATACGAAGATCAATAGAGTCAATAAGCCTTCTAATATGTTGGAAGACATATGAAGGGTATTGAATAAATCAAGTTTATTAATAAATCGCTGACTTTCCCAAACGCCTAATAGAGCAAAACCTGATATCAGTAATTCTAGCTGCCAGCTTTCTTGTTGCAGCGTTTCTAGCCATTCAGAAAAAATACCCGATCGTGGTTCTTTATTTGCTTTCCCTAGTATACCCATTCAAATTTCTTATTTCCTTAACTTCAAACTGTTTGCCTTTTTCATGTCTTCACCTATCTGCTGAGAGGCAACGAAGGATGCAGTCATATCAGTAAGCATATTGCTTGCAGATGCTGGTGCATTCGGTAACATAATCAGGTTTGAGTTTGAATTTTCACCCATAGCTTGCAAGGTGTCATAGTGTTGTGTTACAACGATCAATGCTGAGGCTTCTTGAGAATTTATTCCCACTTTATTTAAAACCTCCACGGACTCTTCTAAGCCACGTGCAATCTCTCGCCGTTGATCTGCGATTCCTTGACCCTGCAGCCTTTTGCTTTCTGCTTCTGCTTTTGCTTTTGCAACAATTTTGATACGCTCAGCTTCTGCTTCATATTCCGCAGCAAGTTTTTCACGTTCCGCAGCATTAATTCTATTCATCGCCATTTTAACTTGCATATCTGGATCAATGTCTGTAACCAATGCTTTTACGATATGGTATCCATAATCAGTCATTGCTTCTTGTAATTCATTCTTGATCGCCAAAGCAATGTCGTCCTTGCGAACAAAAACATCATCCAATTTCATTTTTGGCACTTCTGCACGTACCACATCAAATACATAAGAAGTAATCTGCTCATGTGGGTTTTCTAATTTGTAGAATGCATCGTAAATACTTTCTACAAGGACTTTAAATTGAACAGATACTTTCAATTTTACAAAAACATCATCCTTAGTCTTTGTTTCTACTGGAACATCTAATTGTTGGATTTTTAAATTTACTTTTCCAGCAACTCTATCAAAGAATGGAATTTTAAATTGTAGGCCAGAATTTCTAACATTTAGGAAACGACCAAATCTTTCTACAACAACAGATGTTTGTTGCTTTACAATAAAAAGTCCAGAAAATATGGTAATAACCCCAAGGAAGATTACTAGAGGCACATAAAAAGGCAATGATATTAGCATAGTAGTCGAGTTTTGATTTATGTGTATAACACGAATATTCTTTAAAAGCTCTCACAAGCTCTTTAAATATAGATAAGAATTCTCTTTTACTAGACTAAATGCATAAAATGTAGCTGAAAATTGGTCCTCTTTAGGATTTAAATCAGGGGATGTTCAGAATTTTATGCGTTTGCAGACTTAAATTCCATTTTGGATTTTCTTTACAATAGTTTAGGCAAATAATTGTGTTATCCTCCAATTCAGGGGAATCCATGGGTTGTAAATAAAAGTGTTGAAAATCAAAACCCTCAAACTTAACGGGATCCATGGAATCTTGCGGATGCACGAGTTTTAATTCGTTTCCGGTTGTAACAATTATCTTTGTGTTTGCTTTTGGGCTTACACATATCCAGTCTATTCCTGAACATAAATCTAGGGTGCCATTTGTCTCAATGGCAATAGTGAAATTGTCTTTGTGGAGAATTGAACAAACTTCGCTCGTTAATTGAAGAGCAGGTTCTCCACCAGTAAACACAACAAAAGGAGCTGTTGTGGTATCTGGCCACAAACTGAGTATCATCTTGCAAAGATCTTCTGCCGTATATTTGCCGCCATGCATTCCGTCCATTCCATGAAACTCTGTATCGCAAAATTTGCAAATAGCTCCGGCTCTGTCTTTCTCAAGTCCTGACCACAGATTACAACCTGCGAATCTGCAGAATATTGCAGGTTTTCCTGTGTGGAAGCCTTCTCCTTGAATTGTATAATATATTTCTTTGATTGCGTACACTATGATAGAATTGCTGTCACTTCGATTTCTACTAAAATTTCAGGATCAATAAGAGCGGAAACCTCTACAAGTGTGCATGCTGGCTTTATGTCAGAAAAGCATTCACCATGTGCTTTCCCTACTAATTCCCAATTGTTTATATCAGTTACGTAAATACGTGTCCTTATCACATCTTCCATCTTTGCGCCTGCTTGTATTAAAATATTCTGAATAGAGTGTAATATATGCTTGGTCTGAAGATATGGATCTTTTAGAAACATTACTGTTCCCTTTTCTATTGCAGTTGTTCCTGAGACTTCAATTGTATTATGAATGCGCACAGCACGAGAATATCCTACAGTTTCTTCCCACGGAGCTCCAGACGTGAATGTTTTCTTCAAATGATACTACATATTGAGTTGTTTGTACAGAGTTTCCATAACATTGTACAAGTTAAAATCTGCATTGTTGAATGAGCTTTCTGGGAATACCCATTTGATAATTCCATATTCGTCAATGATAAATAATTTTGGAGTTCCTAGGTCGCCTCCATAAGGACCATCAGAAAGTGTTTTACTTTTTGGTATAATAGGAAAGTCAATAGGTCTTGACTTCAAATATGAAATTAGACTTTCTTTATCATCATCTGCAAAAGATATTATTTGAAGATTATCTCTATATCTGCTTTGCATTAAGTTTAAAGCATCTAATTGTGCTAAAGAGTTACCATTGTTCAGATTCCAAAAGTATAAGAATACAGTTTTGCCTTTTAAATCTTGAAGAGCATATTGATTTCCTTTTATATCATTCGCCTGAAAAGGAATAGATGGAAATCCTTCATAACCTTTAACAAGATCTTGAACGGAAGGAGCTCTATTTTCTAGTTCTACTAAAAAATGACCCGCTGCATTCTGTGCAGAAAGTGAGAAAGTAAATAAGAATACGATTATGAGAGTAGAAAATTGCTTTAATCGAGTACACATAATAAAAAATTATATACGTCTAGTTAATTGGTTTAATGAAACTCAGGAATGATCAGGGGGACTATTTGAGGAATTAGTACAAAAGTACTTATTTTAATTTAAATTGGAAAATGCAATTTGTATAATTAGATCATTAAAACACTTAAAGAAATTAACATTTCAAAAGTGTATTCACTAAAAAGAAAAGGATGAACAGAATTGCCATCGTGCAGAAAGAAGCAGTTAGAAATTCAATTGAGGCAAGCGTAGATATTATGCTCAATGCCATTCAAGAATCTGCAGAAGCAAGCGCCAGAGTCGTTGTGTTTGGAGAATCGTGGTTATGTGGCTACCCTGCATGGATTGACTACTGTGAGGGAGTCGCGTTGTGGGATAATGAGAATGTCAAAGAGGCATGGGCAGAAATGTACCAAAATGCAATTTCATTGCCTGATCCGCTCTTAGATAAAATAAGGAGCTCCGCAAAAGAGCATGGCGTAACACTTGTATTTGGATCTAATGAAAAAATAGTATCTGGGAAAGGGAATAGTTCATTGTACAATAGCATTTTCACTATAGACAAAAACGGTGAGATAGCAAATCATCACAGAAAACTGATGCCCACCTTCAATGAAAAGTTAATTCATACAATGGGTGATGGTGCAGGATTAAACGTGGTGGAAACAGAAATAGGAAGAATAGGATCACTCATATGTTGGGAACATTGGATGCCCTTAAGTAGGCAAGCCATGCATGATCAAGCGGAGGATATTCATTTTGCCCTTTGGCCTCACGTAATAGATAGACATCTTTTAGCAAGTAGGCACTATGCTTTTGAAGGCAGATGTTTTGTAGTCGCCGTTGGACAGATTTTACGCGTAAATAATTTCCCAGACAGTCTACCTGTGCCAGCAGCATTGGAAAAACAAGAATTAGTTTTAAAAGGGGGGTCCTGTCTTATTGGTCCAGATGGTACGCTTTTGACAGAGCAATTCTATGATGAGGAGATTATTTATATCGAAATCCCTGAAGCGAAGCAATTGATAAAAGAGAGAATGAGTTTAGCCGTTAGTGGACACTATCAACGGGATGATGTGTTTAATTTTGCAGTAAATAAAAAGCGATTGGTTTAGGTCAATATAGATATCGCATTGTTCCAAGCTTTTTCTGCAAGTGCATTTGTGAGGTTTTCAATTGCAAAGGAACCTGCAAGGGCATCAGCGGAAAGTTCCATCTTGCTTTCCAATTTCATAATATTCTGAATCTGTAATGCTAGACGTTGATAATTGTCTTCAGTATCATCAATAGTGACAAAGATAAAATCTGCACCGCCCATAGCTGCATTCATGGATGCAACACACTGTTCAATAAGTTGTATGTTTTGATTTGGTTCAATGGGTTTGATGTGTGCGGCAATATTTAGCGAAGAATTGGTAATGTTTTTTGCTTGTATATAGTTTGCCCATAGTATTCTTAAAGCACGTAAGAAAGCTAAATTGCTGGGTAAGTATACTCCCACGTTTACGTGCAGAACTATATTCTCTAATTTGTCACCACTGTTATGTAGTTCTTCAGCAGCACATAAAATATCAGATAAGTATTTAGCATGATCGTCCCGTCCATCAATATGAAGAGAAGTTGAAATTGCGGTACTTGGGGTATTAGGAGAATTGCCTAGGCTTAATGAGGTGCCTTCAGGGAAAAACGATAGCAGTTCATTTGGAGGAATGTCTTCATTCAAGCTGATATCATTGTGAATCCAATCTGCATGCACACCTTTATAGATCATACTCAAGTCGTCTAGCTTGTTAAGCTGAATAGAGATTGCCTCAGCACCTAAGTTTAGAAAATGGAGAATTGCAGTATTCAAGGTGAGCGCATCATTTATATTAAATTTTACACCAATCTTCCAAGAGGGGTTTTGCCTAGGAATAGTACCAGAATGAAGTACATCTGATGCCATGTTAAAGGCTTGGATTTGCAGATTATGGTGCACTTGGGTAAAGGAATCAAAAGATTTTCCCTTTGCTGATTTTTCAATAAGTGCTGTCCATTCGGCTTTATTGGATGCTTTAAAAATGTCCGCCATCTAAAATATTACAATTTTATGATCTAAAGATACTGTAAACATAGCTGTCTGTAACACATTTATTACGTGCAAACTCAGAACAATCTTGCTTAAATAAGGTTATATTTGCGAACTTAAACACATTAAAAATTAATTTTTTAGATGGCATCGCAAAAACTCATATATCTTGACAACAACGCAACAACTCCATGCGATCCACGTGTAGTGGAGAAAATGGTACCTTTTTTCTATGATGTACCAGGGAATGCTGCCAGTAGATCACATCCTTTTGGGTGGCAGGCTGAAGAAGCAGTTGACTACGCCAGAGAGCAGGTTGCTAATCTGATTGATGTAGATCCTAGAGAAATAATTTTCACGTCTGGAGCTACGGAGGCAGATAATCTTGCTATAAAAGGTGTATATGAGATGTATGCAAGAAAGGGGAATCATATTATTACCTTAAAAACGGAGCACAGTGCAGTTTTAGATAGCTGTAGAAAAATAGAGAAATTAGGAGGCCAGGTAACGTATCTTGATGTAGAGAGAGATGGGAGAGTAGATTTAGCAAAATTAGAGGCAGCAATTACTGAAAAAACAATATTGATTTCAGTGATGTGGGCAAATAATGAGACGGGAGTTATTCAGCCGATGAAAGAAATAGGGAAGATATGCGAAAAGCATGGTGTTCTTTTCATGAGTGATGCAACACAGGCAGTAGGAAAAATACCTGTAGACCCTAAAGCTACTGGAGTCCATTTAATGGCATTTACTGCTCACAAGATGTATGGACCCAAAGGCGTAGGTGCTTTATTTGTGAACAGGAAAAATCCTAGGGTAAAAGTAACGGCGCAGATGGATGGCGGAGGACATGAGCGTGGAATGCGTTCAGGAACTCTAAATGTACCGGGTATTGTAGGTTTTGGCAAAGCAGCTGAGTTATGTGGGAAAGAAATGGAGGCAGAAGCAAAGCGATTATCAGCATTAAGAGATAAATTAGAAAATGCATTCAAGTCTCAGGTAGAGGAGGTATATGTGAATGGTAGTGTAGATCATAGAATGCCACATGTAGCAAATATTTCTTTTAAGCATGTAGAAGGAGAGGGCTTAATGATGACTTTTAATCAAAATATTGCAGTGTCATCTGGCTCAGCATGTACATCTGCATCATTGGAACCATCGTATGTTTTAATTGCATTGGGATTAGGTGATGATTTGGCACATTCTTCTCTTCGCTTTAGTTTGGGAAGGTTTACAACGGATGAAGAAATAGATATGACTATTGGATTAATTTCAAAAGGCGTGCAGCATATGAGAGATTTGAGTCCTATTTGGGAAATGTATAAGGACGGAGTGGATTTAGAGGCTGTAGAATGGTCAGAGCACTAATCAGATATTCTTCAGAATTATCAGGATTAGGGATTTTTTTAAAGTAAAATAGCGTTATTAAATATTAAATAAACTAAAATGGCATATTCAGAAAAAGTATTAGAGCATTTTAAACACCCTAAGAACGTAGGGACCTTGAATAAGGACGATAAAAATGTAGGAACTGGACTCGTAGGAGCACCTGAATGTGGTGATGTTATGCGATTACAGATTCAGGTTGATGACGCAACGGGTAAGATCACTGACGCAAAATTTAAAACATTTGGTTGTGGTTCTGCAATTGCTTCTTCTTCACTTGCAACAGAATGGTTAAAAGGTAAATCTGTAGATGAGGCCTTAGCTATTGATAATATGGATATAGTGGAAGAATTAGCTCTGCCACCGGTAAAGATTCATTGCTCTGTGCTTGCAGAAGATGCAATCAAAAGTGCAATCAAAGATTACAAAGACAAACAAGTAAACGTATAGTCATGTTATTTGTAGCTGACAGTGCAAAAGAAAAGATTTCTGAAATCTCGTCTAACACAAAGTTAGGGGATGATTTTTTTGTTAGAGTATCTATTACGAGTGGTGGCTGTTCTGGCTTGTCTTATAACATGGATTTTGATAATGAGATGAAAGAAAATGACCAGGTTTTTGAAGACAATGGAGTCAAAGTTGTTACTGATCTGAAAAGCTTTCTATATCTATGTAACTCTACCTTAGAGTTTTCAGGAGGACTAGAGGGGAAAGGATTCTTCTTCAATAATCCAAATGCAACGAGGTCCTGTGGATGTGGAGAAAGTTTCGCAGTTTAAAGAATTATAAAACAAAAAAAAAGAGAGACATAATTGTCTCTCTTTTTTTTTGTTTTACTTAAAAGCATCTTTTCTTAAACCTTGGATTTTATAGCTTTAATACTGCCCCCAGAATATTTTCCAGCTTCTACATTACTCTTTTCTGGTTCGCCTTTATATTTAATAGATCCTCCTGAGCTAGCTTCTGCAGTAATTTCTTCAGTCACCCAAATGCTTGCAGCGGCGCCTGAACTTACATCCACATTTGCTTTTTTCGTTTCTAATCTACTTGCTTTATATGCTCCACCAGATGAGACATCTACTTTTTGTGTATCCGCAGTTCCGCTTACTTGGGCTCTACTTCCTGAGGATATATCTACTTCTAGCATGTTTGCTTTGATGTCAATAGTAGCTGAAGCGCCAGAGGACACATCAAGTAAAAAAGATTCAGAGGAAATTTCACCGTCAGTTTTTACTTTAGACCCAGCACTCATTTCAAGAGCTTTTATATTTGTATAATAAACTGTTACTCTAGCTTTTTCGTTGTTCCCCCATTTAAACCCTTTTCGCTTATATTTTAAGTTCAGTGTTCCATTTATAACTGTTATGTCGCATTTTTCTATACTTCCTTTTATCATTTCTATTTCTACCATGTGCTTATCACTTTGCACAAGAGTTACATCATATGAGCCGGCGACATCAACAGTATGAAATTTTTCTAGCATCCTTGTTTCAGGATCAGCAATGGATGTAAAAGCGAATAAAGTGACTGAACAAAATAGAATAACGACTAAGTTTTTCATTTGAATGATTTTAATGTGTTAAGTATAAGATACTAATATAATAACTCTTGTGCTCATTTGCACATACATTAGGAAAGACGACTACTTTTTGCTAAAGGTTGCATTTTTTAACAATTAAGCTTTCAAAAAGCCCTGAATTGCGTTTTTTGCAAAATCTGACAGAATAAGATTGCCACTGATTTCAGCTCTCTCTTCTAATAACGTATTCCAATCCGCGGTATTCTCCCAAAACACCCTTTTTAGCAATCTAAGCGCTTCTGGGTTCATTTTGGAAAGCTTATCGACAAAATGGATTAGATATTCGTCTAATTGCTTAGTACTTGCAAATACTTCTGTAAACAGACCTTTTCTTTTTGCCCATTTCGCTGTCTGCCATTCAGTAGGGTTCAAAGCCATTTGGCTAAATGCAGAAAGTCCCAATTTGCGCTCTACGGCAGGTCCTATAACAAATGGTCCAATGCCTACTGCGAGTTCGCTTAAACGTACAGAAGAAAATTTAGTAGCCATACAATAGTCACAAGCGGCTGCAAGTCCTACACCTCCACCCACGGCTTTACCTTGAACTCTCCCTATTACAATCTTACCACAGCTACGGATGGCATTAATTACACTGGCAAAGCCCATAAAGAATTCTTTGCCTGTTTCCTTGTTTTGGATTGCAACGAGTTCTGTAAAACTTGCGCCTGCACAAAATGTGCGATCTCCTTTACTTTTTAAAACAATGAGAATGACATCTGGATTTTTTCCTGCGCTTAATATTTCTGTACGGATTTCTGCTAATAGGTTTCCTGGTAAAGAATTATGCGCAGGGTGAAAAAATTCTATTGTAGCTATATTATTCTCTATTGTTTGTTTTACGAATCCAGTCTCCATAAAAAATTATATTGTTTCTGGTAGAGTGTGTTTTCTACCCTTATTTAAATCCGCAAGATACGATTTTAGTGGCGCAAAATATGCAAGCATGGGCTTAGCACTCATGTCAGATCCAAGAGATTCTTGAAGTAAGTCTTTCCAGTCGCAATCTGCACCTGGGCTGAGGACGGTTTTAAGGAAGTCGCCCACATCTTTGCGTCCATAATAATTAGTAGCTCTAGGGTCTTGATTAAGTATGTTTTTAGCAATGTGGTCATGGAATTGGAATAACAAAATGTAGCTGATTGCATAGTCATAATATTGTGCAGCGTCGTTATTAATGTGTGTTTTTGATGCGGCATCACAATATGTTTCTCCTCGTGTTTCTGGAGCAACAATCCCTTGGAATTCTTTCTTGAGTTGCCACCAGGTTTTGTTAAAGGATCCCTTATCCAAATTGTCCGCGTACAGTGCATCTTCAAAGTGGGTCATGACTCCAGCAGAGAACGGAATGAAGACAATGTAATTCAATGCTTCTTTAAGTAAAATTTGCATTTCATCCGTTTGTGCATTTTTATCTACGAGTCCTTTGCTAGCTAGAAAAGGTTTTTGCATTGCTGCCAAGCCTAACATTGAACCTATTGCTTCATGGTATGCTCTATTTGCACCTCCTCTCAGAAGCATAGGAACTTCAGGAGTTGAGTAAAGCATGTAGTAATATATGTGACCCAGTTCATGATGTACGGTTTCATACCAATATGCGTTTGGTTCCACTGACATTAAGCAGCGGACATCTTCTTCTAAGTTCATGTGCCATGCAGAGGCATGATTGTTTTTTTTGTGTTTACTGCCTTCCGGCAAAGGGTACATGCTGGACTTTTCGTAGAAACTGGAAGGGAGTGGGTCTAATCCCATACTTGTATAAAAATTCTCTCCTTCCTTCACCAGCCACTCAGCAGTTTTGGATTCCAGTGCTGCATTAAGATCTAATCCTTTTACGTCTACTAAGGCACTCCAGTCTTGCCCCCATCTATTAGGTAGCCAATGAGCGGGAAGCATATCTGGAACTTCAGGTTCATTATATTTATCTGCCAGGGTGTATCTGGCCCAGGTGTGTAGTTCTCTATAGAGTGGCCAAACATCTTTTACCATTTGTTTCATCTGATTTGAAAGCGCGGTACGATCCATTCCATAATCGGAAACTTGATAGGAGTAATAATCATCATAACCAAGTGCTTGAACGGTTTTGTTACGTAGCGTTCTCAGATCTGCTAAACCATCTTTAAGAACGGTGCCTACTTCCTTGCTTGCACGCCATATTTCCTTTCTTTTTTGGAGGTCAATTTCTTTCTTTAGAAGATTATCAATCTCGCCAGTGGAAATAGATTTATTCTTCAGTCTAAAGTCAAATCCAAATAGCTTTTTGGTCTGTTGGTTTTCTGCTTTTATGCGTTGAGTTACGAGTTCTTTTACGGTCGCAGGATTATTTGCTGCAGCATAAAGAATGGCATTGAGTTGTCTGACTGTGGTCTTATCTAACTTATCTTTTTGTTCTAGAAATTTTCTTGCGTTTTCAATAACTTCTTTGCTGCCAGAAAAATCTGAAAATGCTTGATTCGCTTTTTCAAGTTTTCTGTCTGTGACCGTGTCTCCTTCAAGGATGTAAGTATTTGCCAACCATTCAGCTTCACTCGCTGCTAAATACAAATCTTTGTATTGCTGTGTGTACGTCTCTATGAATAGACTTGAACTTGAAGTTAAGTTTTTGTCACCACCAACTTTGCAAGCAATACCTAGTAAAATGCTTAATAAAATGAAGAAAGAGCGAAACGTTTTTGACATATGCTTTGAAAGTTTTGCAGTATTCAATAAAAGTAAAGATTTCATCCCGTATAATTTATTCCTTTTACCTACTTTGTCTTTGGAGTATTTAAGAACACATGGTTGAAAAAATTAAGGAACACCCTGGAGAGGAGTGGGCTTTGGTTGAGTTTGACAAAAAGACAAAACTGAAGAACTATTTTATCTCCAATTTTGGGCGTATTAAATCTGTTAGCAAGTCTACAGGAAAAGAGATGTTGATCAAAACGAATGTTACAAAAAAGGGTTTTGTACATGCATCTATTAAACTGAAAGGCGGGCATAGTGGTATATATCCGCATAAGAAAGTAGCAGAATATTTTATTACACCCAAATCTGAGAATCACAATAACGTCATTCACCTAGATCTGAATAGGCAAAATAATAACCATACAAATCTTGCATGGGTCACAGATGATGAGCAGGTAAAGTATGTGGCAAAGCGAGCTAAAGAATTTGGCTATGATAAGCGTGAGCACAAATTTGGTGTGGGAAATTATAAGCTGACTGCAGCAGATGTTGCTATTATAAAGAAGCAACTTCTAAATGGGAAAACACGCAGAAAAATGATCGCCAAACGCTTTAATGTGAGCACAACTCAGTTAAAACGCATAGAAAGAGGAGAGAATTGGGGGCACATTAAGCCTGCAGAGTAAAATTCCAAAATTGGTCGTATTTTCCCATAGACGGTACAGAATAATTGTATTGTTATAATCTGGTGCGACATATATTCCTGTTTTGATAACTTTATCGTTCTAAAAGGTATACATTATATAGTAATATAGAGTTGCCATGAAGAACATTAAGATTATTCTTAGCTGCATGCTATTTCCTTTTTTAGTTACATCTCAAAACTCTGAGACAACTAGTCCTCTTGTATCTCCAGAGAATGTATGGATTTCTCATAATTATTTTTGGCAGGGGCCAGGAGAATCTACTCGATATACATTTAAAGACAGTGTGGAGATTTTTAACAACAAAGCATATTTACGTTTTCTTTATGTGAATGAGCAAACTGGTGATAACTGGAATGCATCCAGATTGTATAGACAAGATTCTAGTAAGGTGTATACTGTATCTGATGGGATGGAGCATCTATATTATGATTTTAGTTTGTCAGTAGGTGATACGATGAAGTATAGCTTAGAAGAGTTGAGCAATGTAGAATTTGTTGTTGTGGAAATTGATTCAGTTACTATGCTAGATAACACAAAACGCAAGCGATTACAGTTGCGCTGTTCAAACGATCCTGATGGCACAGATTATGGATTGCGTGAGTGGGTAGAAGGCATGGGGGATTTATTTGGAGTAACAAGTTTAAGTCAAGCGTGTATTCTGGATGGGTGGGAATTGCTATCGTGTTTTTCTAGTAATGATGAATTATTATATCAAAGATTTGAAGATGAAGAATGTTGGTTCACATTAGCAGTCTTAGATATTTCCGACAAGGATTTGCAAATTTATCCTAATCCAACTCAAGGCGAACTTAGAATTTCTACGGAGTTAAATTTAGAAAAGCTTCAAGTCTTTTCTAGTGTGGGTCAACTCATTATGTCACAAGATTATGTTGATAAGTTTTCTGTAAGTGTATTACCGCAGGGTTTGTATATTCTAGTGTTTACAGACGATACAGGAAACCAGATAGTAAGAAGGTTTTTAAGAGAATAATTTCTGCTGCGTGAGGGGGAGTAAGGGAGCCCGCAGGGCTGTCTCGTTTTTAACGAGACGGAACCCCTGGATGGCCCGACCCTGTGCTCCATTTATGGAGAACAGGGTCACGCCCAAATGCATAACAAAATAGATATTCAAAGCTTTCTTTAATAGAAAGAAGAAGAATCAAGCTAAAAATAGGAGCTAAGCCGTATCTTGCGGCTGTGTTTTTCCCAATAGGTGACGATAATATCAAGGGAGGCCATAAACCTCTCGTAACTTATACGTTTCTCGCATTGAACGTGGTGATTTTTCTATGGCAACTGACGCTGGGTGCTGAAGGTTATAGAAATTTTCTGTATGAATTTGGGACAATTCCTGTGGAGATCATGAACGGGAAGGACTATTTTACACTACTTACAAATGTGTTTTTGCATGGAGGCTGGGGACATATTTTTGGGAATATGGTGTTCCTTTGGATCTTTGCGGATAACATTGAAGCTATTGTAGGGAACTTGAATTTTCTTGCCTTTTACCTTTTAGGAGGTCTGTTTGCTTCTCTTTTACATATCTTTTTAAGTCCTACTTCAGCTATTCCTGCAGTGGGTGCAAGTGGCGCAATATCAGCGGTTATGGGTGCGTATTTAGTCATGTTTCCCAAGTCTCAAATTAAGGTATTTGTTATGTTTCTCTTTCGTTCAGTGCCGGTGAACGCCTTGATGTTCTTGGGCTTATGGTTTTTGTATAATCTAGGTAGCGGTCTTATGTCAATGGGGCCAGAATCAGCACAAACGGGAGGAACGGCTTGGTGGGCCCACATAGGCGGTTTCATATTTGGTGTCATCGCAGGATTTTATGCTAAAAAGTCATATCTTGAGGGCGATTTCAACGATCATCCACACGTTTAACTAGAGCATTTTAGGCTCTACATTTGAAACAATTCCACAATCAACACAATAACAAAGCTCCAAATGGAGGTAGATTCTGCTATTCTTTACTTAGGTAAATCAGTGGATTTTACTTGATTTTTGGGCATGTAATACGTTCTAAAGTTAAGATGTGTTAAGAAACATTAAGGCTTCCTTAATGATGGTAACAAGAGGGTATGGATCTAAGTCTTAATATCAAACGTAAGTCAAGATAGGAATTGATCAGCATTACGGTAAAGGTTCTTCAAAAGTGAAGAACCTTTGCTATTTTAATGAACACCCTGTCGTAATTCAAAGCGATGCTGCAGCTAGTCATTTGCCTAGGAAGACATGTCTTCAAACATCTATAGGTCATCGCGGAACCTAAAATCTTAAGAGTAAAATTCCTTACTCCATACTTTTCTTATTAAATGTCCAGTTTTTGAGTTAATACAATGCATTTAGAATTATATAGAAATTTTCTACATACATGGTAACAATCCTTAATTGAGTTGATTAATAGGAAAGAACTTCAAAATGCCAACTGCTAAAACGTATCTTAATGGGATAAAACAAACTTCTCATAAGGTGCAACACCCCGACCAAAAGTATATAGAGGCTTTAAGAACTAATGATATGATATTAGTTGAAGACATCTATAAGAATTACGGCCAAATGATAACAGATTTGGTCAAAAAGAATAATGGGAATGCGCAAGATGCTATGGATCTGTTTCAAGAGGTCTTGATCATTCTTCATAGATATTCTCAAGAAGGATTTACATTAACCTGCTCATTAAAGTCATTTCTCTATACGCTTTGTAAGCGTAGGTGGATAAATGAACTTAAAAAGAAGGGCAGGGCAGAAACATTGAAAGTTGCTGATATCAGTGATCTAAATTTTGCGGAAGAATCCAAAGAATCCGTTGAGGGTACTGAGATGTACGATCAAAGGTTTAGGTTTTGTAAAGAGAAATTTAATTTGCTGAGTCCTGGATGTAAAGAGATTATACAGTTGTCCTGGAGGAAGCAAGAAGATGGAAAATATTGCTCTTGGAAAGAGATAGCAGAGGAACTGGATATGAGTTATGCATATATTAGAAAGAAGGCGTCACAGTGCAAGGCGCGATTAATAGAATTAGCTAGGAAAGACCCCGGATTTAAAAATTTATAAGAAAAAAATGACATCTACGAACCACACATTATTTGAAGATTATTTGAGAGGGTATATCTCAGATGAAGAAAAGAAAAGATTAGAACTAGTCTTAGATTCCAGTGAAACAGAAAGAGAAGAGTTTGATCTGTACAAGACAATGCGGAGAACACTCTCACCTAATATAGGGAATCCTTATAAGGAGCGAGAGCTGAAGGAGCACCTTGAGGAATTGGGTAAAAAGTATACGCATGAGTTTTCTAATGAGGTAATGGAAATGCCTGTTGTAAGAAAGGCAGGGTATGTGCGGAGGATCTTATCTGTTGCAGCTTCCTTTACTTTAGTAGGATTAATAGGAATAGCTGCGATGATACCTAAAAATACAAGCAAGGCTTTAGCTCAAGCATATGTATATAGTTCTGATTCTACTGCGCCTAGTAGAAGTGTTAATGGAGATAATTTAATCACAAGTTCTGAGGAATATTATCTTTCTGGGATGCAGGCCTTTAAAGAGCATAAATATGAAACTGCGATTATTTCTACAAGGAAGGCCAAAGTAGGTGCGAGTCCAGAATTAATTCAAGAGATAGAGTGGCTTATGGCATTATCAGAATTGGGTTTAGGGAACGATGCTAAGGCAAAAGAACTTCTGACTGAGATTTCTACAGATACTAAGAGTGATTTTTCAGGAGAGGCAAAGGAGTTGTTAGAAGACTTGAATGGAATTATGCATAGGATTTCTTCCTTTTTCTAAAGAAGAAGAGAAGTAGCGATAACAGAAATGCTACTGGCAACAAATATATAAGGAGATTTGATTCATTAAATATAGGATCTGGATTTCCTACTAAAACAAGACCAGCCCAGTTCATAGGATGCTTGTCGCGAGCTTTGGCCTTAGACAGATAAGTACGTTTAGCATTTGACAACGCAAGTGACTTATCTTGGCCCTTCTTTAGATTCTTGTAAAAGTCTTGAATAATTTTACTTGTGGAAGCATCATTTGCATCCCAGAGTGTAGAGACAACAGAAGAGGCACCTGCATAGGCAAAGCCTCTAGAAAGACTTAAAATACCTTCTCCTTCCTGAAACTTTCCAATTCCGGTGTTGCATGCAGATAGTACGATCATTTCAGCATTGAGATCCATGTTGTAAAGTTCAGAAAGGTATAATAGGGTAGAGTCTTCTTCTCCACTGGCATCAGTAAAAGCGAGATAGGAATAGTCATCGTCTTCAGGGTTTATGTCTGCGTGTGCAGCGAAGTGAATTATGTCAGCAGTGTGTGCTTGTTCTTTGAAAATCTCAAGTCGGGCCTTATCTCCATTAAAAATATTTTTATCATCAAATACTTTGGCGAGTTTTTTTAGTTCATTGACATTTTCTGCAAGAGGAGCTAAGGGGAAGTCTAGAAGATTTGAACTATACTTAGGTGCAAAACCTAAAAGTTGATTTTCACCTCTTCCTTGTTTTTGCATTTCTTTAAGTACGGCGAGGGAAAAGGCGTAGCTGATGTTATGGTGTTCAAGAAGGAATTCACCTTTTTCATTTCTCAAGGTCTCGAAGGGTATGGAGCTAAGGATGCCATGGGGGATAATTATAATATCTTCCTTTAGTTCTTTTTTTAAGGGTTGTAGAAATGCCGTATAAATCGATTTAGAGAGAGTTTCTTGTTTTTGTAAGGAAGATGTTTTGTCTGTTAGAAGTTTCTTGTAATGATTTAAATCTGAGAGTGCGCTATTGTTTAGATTTAAATTGTAGCTAGAAACAGTTCCTTCGTTGATGATTAGAGCGACTGCATTTGTATCTTGAATGAAGTACTCAATCACTGTTTTGTTTGGGATAAATTTTAAGAAGTCCCTGACCTCAATTTTACTGTTTATCTTGTTTTTTATGTGCGTTGCTACTATTAATTCTACCTCACTTTCTAAGTTTGATTTTAATTTTAAGAATTCAAGATTTTCTTTTTCCTTAGAGTGATCTAGTTTTTTGTTTATTTCAAAGATATCTTTTTGGAACGCTCTGAGTTTTAAAAACTCTGACGGGCTTAATTTTTTTCTCAAAAATTCTATCTGTTTTAATTCGTCAAAAAGAGTGAATGCTTTAGCTTCTTCAGAGAATTGAAGGAGGTCAACATCATCTAGCTCTAATTGGTTTTTGTAATTGAAAATTAGTGTAAATAAGCTTGAGTAGTCTTTTAGCAACTTTAGTTTATCCTTCTGAAATTCCATAGAATGAAATTTTGATTGGATTAGCGCTCGCGCTTTGCTTATTAACGTATCTGCTTTTTCGTTCTGTAACAGGTTTATTTCTGCAAGTCCAATTAAGATTTTCGTATAGGTGAATGGGTTTTTGGGTTCATGAATTCCTTTATTTTGGATCACACAATTTTCTTTAGCGGAGAGGTAAAATTTCTTTGCTTTTTCAAGATATCTTTGATCCAAGTATAGTTTTGCAAGCTCAGTCTCTTGATCAAAGGAAGTGTCATCTTTACTCTTTTTGATTGATATTTGCTTTAAGAGTGATTGTTCGTATTTATCTTCCTGTTGGAATTTTTTGTAAAACTTAGCTTGTACAGGATAGAAATGTTCTCCTTGGTCAATTTTGAATTGATTTGGGATTTGATTCAAATAGTATTGAGCAGAATCTATATTATTCAGCGAAGTATAAACGCTTGAAATAACCAAATCTACTTTAGTTTTCCAAAAGGTGGATTCAGAAGAGTATGAAGCTTTTAGTTCGTGTAATTGGGGAATGAGTTCAATTTTAGGATTTATACTAGCTTCTAGTAAGAGTGAATAAGTGTAAGATGAGATTAGAGAAGTTTCATCATATTTAATTGATTTTCTGAATGATTGTAGCGCTTTTTGATAAAAACCACTTTGTTCATAATTTGATCCAATCCAGTAATAAATATTTGCTAGATTATTTTTATCAATGAGTGTTAAATTCCTTTCGGATGGAAATCTATTGATCAAGTTTTGCCCCAGTGAGTCTTTTTGTCTAAGAGTCAGATCACCAGATGAAAATTTATAAGTGAAAATGGTAGTTGAAGCTGTTCGCTTTAAGCTTGGTTTATTATGAGTTTGACATTTATCAATACAATCGTGTAGTTTTCTTTCAATGCCATTTAGTGATTTAAAAGTTAAGTTTTCCCAATTGGTACTTATAGAATGTAAATATTCGTTTATAGAATTTGTGTTGCATATTTCCAAGGCACAATTCCAATTGTTAAAATCAATTTCTCGCTGTGATAAAAGGTGACTGGTAGAATTTATTGTTATTAGAATCCCAAAGAAAAATCTTAATGTTAGCAAGAATTTGGAGGTTGATGATGACCTAATATTAGGATTTTGGAAATGGTGGAGTGATCTGTAAGAAACCATCCATAATCTTGATATTAACAGGCAGATAAAGAATTTTATCTTCTCCAGATTTTGTAGCTTGAATTTTTACAGCGGAATTATAGGGTCTATTTTTCATTTTTTCATTAATGGAATCAAGAGCCGCCGGAGTTAACTGTGGGTCTGGATAAACTTTAAGAGTTTTATCATTTATTTGATCTACTATTACACCCGCAAGACTGTTGATTTCTTTCAGGTTGTATGAATTTGTTGGAACAACATAAAGTGCAACGTTTCCGCAAGGGCAATTTCTAAGTGGATCATGTGGACAGGGGCAAACAGCCATATTGTTTTATTTTTTTTGATTTAATTGTCTCCAAAGTCTGATTTCAGTTGATCAATAACATCTTGATTTGCAGAGGCATTATTAAAGTTAATCAGATCTTGCTGGTAAATATCATAACTAGAAGGTGTGGTATGATCATCTTCATTTCCACCACCATTAAAGTATTTCCTGTTCATAAAATAATATAAGTATAATGAAATAGCAAATAGAGCAGCTAATCCAATAAGAAGTGCTGCATTGCTTAAATGAAATTCAAGGTTAAACATTTTCGTTTTATTATTGACAATCTATATTACCAACAACTGTCCACAAACGTCTTATTATAAAAAGAGGAAGGAGGAAATTGCTTATATTAAATTGTTCGTTTTATAAAAATCTTAATTGTTCTACTTCTAAGATATAAAACTAACTGTAAAAGCAACTGATTTTAAAAAAGAAAAAGCTGTTAAGATTTAATCCTATCTAGTCCTGTTTTGGCTTTTTGGTGCAGGCTGTTCTTGTATTTACTTGGTTGCATAGAAAGGCATTCTTTGAAATATTTCTCTGCTTCTTCGTAGCGATTCTGACCCTCATATATAATACCCATTTGTAATGCGGCGTTGCAGGCAAAGTACTTTTCAGAGCCTCTGCCATTTTCTACAGTAAGTCTAAAGTAGGTCAATGCGTCTGTGTAATTCTGCAAAGCCTGTGTGGATCGTCCTAGTCTATAGTAGTACTCTAAGACAAGTTGAGAATTGTATATGTATTTTTCTGAATTCTGAATCAAGTAGTTGTATGCTCTTTGGAAATAGCCGCCATCAAAAAGTAATCGTGCTCTTAGGATATCAATATTGGGTGTGATACCTTCGTCATATTCTTGCTGGGCTTGTTTGTCGTCATCCACTAATTCTGTACCTACCTTGTCTACCATCCGAATATATGAATTGTAAGCCTCTTGGTCTTCATTTATTACGAGTTCGTACCAAGCAAGTTTTTGATAGGCCTCTTTGAGATATAATCTTCCCTTGAAGTTTTTTACAAATTGCTTAAGTGGAACATCTGCATCAGTTTCTAGCTTCCTTAATTTGCTCAAACCCATGAGAAAATCCAAGTAATGGAATGGATGATATTCTTTTCCTTGAGATCTGGTAGATAATATTTTGATGGCATCGTCATTATAACCTGCTCTCTGAGCAACCTTGGCATAGAGGAAGTTTACAAGATTGGAAGAACTAGGGTCTAGAGTACTTTCTTTTAAGGCTGTATATGCGGCTTGCTTGTCATTTTTTTGGTACAGGGTAATGATAACGTGGGAGGCTAGCGCTTCTGCATAAAAGAAAGGCTTTTCTTTTTTAGTATAGGCAAGTACTTCTAGTATTTCTCTTTCCCCTTGCTTGAGGTCACCTTCAAGAGTAAATATTTTCTTTATTAAACTTGGGATTGGTATTGTCTCATTCACAGCATGGATGACACTCAGGCTTTTTTTATTTTCTGTAAAGTCTGGATGGAGAGTTTCATTTTGTTTTAAATCCCTGTAAGCTGAGTATAGATCTCTCAGTGCATTAAATTGTTGTCCAAATTTTGCTCTAGCTAGAGCCCATTGCAGATTTATTTCTGCTTGGCTAAATAAGTAATAAGGAGATGTTTTGTCTCCATGTTTCTGAATATACTTAATCCGCTTTTTCCTATTCTTCTCTAGACGTTTGAATTCTTTTTCATCCTCGTTTATAAAGACTGTAAAGAAGTCAATGTAATTTTCAATATGAAGGTGGCTTAAGTTTTTAGGTTCTGACTTCTTTAAGGCGCTCAAGGCCACCTTTGCTTTTTCCAGTTTTAGGTCAAGTATGTCTTGATAAATGAGTTTAAGCTCCTGGGTATATTCAAATTTACCCTGTGCATGGGCAAAGCTGCTTAAGCCTATGAATAAGCTTATAAAGTAGATTTTTACGTGTAACTTGCTATGCATCAGTTCTAAGACGAAAAAAGCCCTGCTCACGAACATGAACAGAGCTTTTTTAACTTTTATAAAACATTCAACTATTCACCTTCAACAAGCTCATCGTCGACGATTACTCGGCCACAGTGCTCACAGGTGATAAGTTGGTTTCTTTTTCTAATTTCTATTTGTAGCTGTGGTGGTATTCTATTAAAACACCCTCCACAAGATCCTCTTTTAATACTTACAACGGCAAGGCCATTTCTAAAGTTAGTTCTTATTCTATTGTAAGATTTACGTAATCTCTCATCCAATGATTCAATCGCAGCAGCAGAAGCTTTATTCAATTTCTTTTCTTCTTTCTCAGTCTTCTTTACGATTTTTTCTAACTCTACTTTCTTTTGGTCTAGATCTGCTTTCTTGTCCTTAAGTTTTGCTTTCGCTACGCTAAGCGCTTCTTTTCTCTTTTCCTTGCTTGCATCCGTGCCAGCAATCTTCTTTTCAGATAATTGAATCTCTAATTTTTGTAATTCTATTTCTTTTGTCAAAGCCTCAAACTCTCTGTTGTTCTTGACATCATCAAGTTGCTTTTCATATTTGACTATCAATGCATTGGAATCAGCAATATTAGTATTGTGATTTGCTACCTCTTGCTCTACATCTTTTACATTGTTTTTAAGCTTTTCTATTCGTGTAGTTAAACCTTCAATTTCATCTTCAAGATCACTCACCTCAATAGGCAGTTCGCCTTTCATAATCTGAAGCTCATCAAGACTAGAATCGATCGTCTGTAAGTTGAGTAAGTTCTTAATTACGTCTTCTACGTTTGCAGTTTTCGTTGCCATATATTATAAATAATTTATTGGATTGGTATTTACTTGTGTGCAATGGGCTGCAAATTTAGTAAATTTCTCACTTAGAAGCTCTTTAATGAGCTCAATTGTATAGAATTCTGACTCATAGTGCCCTATGTCTGCGATTACTATCTCGTTATTGCTGTCAAAGAACTGGTGGTATTTGTAGTCAGAACTGATGAAAATGTCAGCGGAATGGGCTATCGCATCTGCTAATAAGAAACTACCAGAACCCCCACAAACTGCCACTTTTTGTATTGTTTTCTTCAATATAGGGGTGTATTTGAGGGAAGAAACTTGCATTTTCGCCTTAATGTGCCTCAAAAACTCCATTGCATCCCATTCAGTTTCCAGCTCTCCTAACAGTCCAGCACCAATTTCAGGATCATAATCAACAGGTTTTAAAATTTTAGTGTTTATGAGACCTAGTTTGTCAGCGATCTTCTTATTCACCCCTTTTAAATGGATATTATCAAGATTTGTGTGAATGGCATAGATTGCAATATCATTCTTTAGAGCCTTTATAAGTGTTCTTTCTATGTAAGTACTGCCTGTAAGAGATTTCAGACCTGTAAATACAATGGGGTGGTGTGCGATGATAAGGTTGCAGTTCTTTTTTATTGCCTCATCAACAACGGCTTCTGTAGAATCTAGACATACCAAGACATCTTTCAATTCACCTTCTCTGTTTCCACAAAGGAGACCGGCATTGTCATAAGGCTCCTGCAATATAAGCGGGGCAATATTTTCAAGATATTCTAATACTTCGCGAATTTTCATTCTGCGTTTTTAATTATTGTGTTTAACCATTTACTTGTAGAATAGCCTTCAAGAAATGGTACTAAAATGACTACTCCTCCTTGTGACTGCACAAATTTTGCTCCAACTACCTGATCCAAGCTATAATCAGCTCCCTTAACTAGCACATCTGGATTAACTTTTTCAATGAGATCTAAGGGAGTATCTTCTTCAAAAACGATAACATAATCAATCGCCTCTAATCCTGCTAGCATATGAGATCTATAATCAATGTCATTAATAGGTCTATTTTTTCCTTTCAATTTTTTCACACTATCATCAGAGTTTAGTCCTACGATAAGGATGTCTCCTTTACGCTTTGCAGCTTCAAGATAATGGAGATGTCCAGGATGGAGTATATCAAAACATCCATTCGTAAAAACGAGCTTTTTCCCAACGAGACTTTCTCGTTTATTTTCTGTAAAGCTGAGAATATCAGAATAAATTTTACTCTTCATTATTTGTTTAAGATAGGAAGCATAATTAGAGAAACCAAACCTAGAAATATGTTGCAAAAAATATTGATTGCAAAGAATAATATATTGGCAAAAGTAAACGCCTCAAATCCATTTACCCCATATAGGATTAATGCTTGACTGATTAAAAAATGATAACTACCCATTCCGCCAGGTGAAGGGAAAACAATTCCTAATGATCCAAAGACAAAGGCTACTAAGCCAGCAGTGGGTCCAAGGTGTTCAGTAGGACCATATGCAAAGAAAAAAAGATAGGTCATTAGAAAATAGCATAACCAAATTCCGATTGTCTGTAATATATAAAGAAACTTATTTTCAACTTTCAATATAGTCATAAGGCCATCGACTAGACCTTGTATTTTTTCCTTAATGAATAAGAATATTTTGTTATTAGAATCCTTCTTTAGCAAATTACGATACAGGAGTATTGCTGTAATTCCTCCAAGCATACAAATGCCAATAAAGATGAAAATCTGATTCGCAGAAATAGTGCTATTGTTTTGTATGTAGTCCACCATAGCTTCGCCACCTAGGACTACTGCTAAAAATATACAGAATAGTAGACAAACAACATCCACAACACGCTCTACTACAATGGTACCAATATTTTTTTCTAGTGGAATGTTTTCGTACTTGCTTAGAGTGGCTGGTCGTACTATTTCCCCAAGACGAGGAAAACCCAAATTTGCAAAGTATCCAAGCATTACTGTTCCAAATGCATTGTACGTTTTGCTCTCGTATCCCATGACACGAAGAAGAGTTTGCCAGCGAATTGCTCTTAGGTAATTACTGAATGTAAATAGGGCCAATACAATAAATACCCAAAAGATTTTTATGGTTTTAAAGTCTGCAATTATCTTGTCAATGAGAACACATTCAGAGTCAGGTATACCTTTTAATTTGCATTCTTCAAGGTATGCTTCATTTTGTGAATTGTAGAGCAGATATAGGATAAGAAATCCTAAGGAGAAAAATATAAGGAACTTAACTAATGAGATTAGTTTCTTATTCAAATCATTTAGTTTACCTGATTTTTATCATCTGGGAAGACTGCAATAGGATTGAAGTTTCTGGCCTCTTCCTGTGTCATCCATGCATAGGATATTATGATGACTACGTCACCCACCTCTACTTTTCTGGCAGCTGCACCATTTAAGCAGATAACACCGCTTCCTCTTTCTCCCTTTATGATATAAGTTTCCAGACGTTCGCCATTATTGTTATTCACAATCTGTACGCGCTCACCAGGTATAAGATCAGCAGCGTCCAAAAGGTTTTCATCAATAGTAATAGAACCTACATAATTTAGGTTGGCTTCAGTAACTGTAGCTCTGTGAATTTTTGACTTGTGTACTTGTATTAGCATAACGCCGCAAATTTAAAGTTTTATAACAGTTTAAGAATGTGAAATCACCTTAAATGGTTCATTTTTTTGACTTTAATATCATATTATCAATTAATCTGACATCTCCAGCCCAAACAGCAGTACAGGCAACAGCATATTCTGTATCATCAAATGATCGAATAGGCGTGAGTTTGTAGCCATCAATTATGATAAAGTATTCAGGTTTGAAGTCTATAATGTTGAGTTTGTGAAGAGCAAATTGACATAACTCCTCTGGGGATTGGGAATCCATTTTTAATTTGACAGACTTTAATGTTTTATTCAAGATAATGGCATTTTTACGAATAGTCTTGCCTAGTCTCCTGTTTCTTGAGCTCATGGCTAGTCCGTCTTTTTCTCTTTTTATAGGGCATACGACAAGTTTTGTCTTAATTTTCAATTTGTCTATCATTTTTTGGATGATAGTAAATTGTTGAAAGTCTTTCTGGCCCATATACAAGTGGTGCGCTTTTACAATTTCTAACAATCTATACACTACTTGTACAACTCCTTCAAAGTGACCCGGTCTGAATGCGCCTTCCATGCGTTTGTCAAGACCATCCAAATTTACCTTAATTGCATAATCGCTCCCATTGGGGTAAATTTCTTTTTCATTAGGAAAAAAAAGAATATCGCATCCTATCTTTTCAAGAATTTTCTTGTCTGCTTCAAAGGTTCTTGGGTATTTTTTAAGATCAGACTTTTCATTAAATTGGGTAGGGTTTACAAAAATACTACAGACTGAAATGTCGTTTTCCTTCTTGCTGCGTTGTATCAGAGTCGCATGTCCTTCATGAAGTGCACCTAATGTGGGTGTAAACCCAATGGTCTGTTTCTTTTTTTTAAATTCTCTTATAACAGATTGAAGTTCGGAGACAGTTTCTATTACTCGAATTCCTTTATTCCTTGCCATACCATTTTTTAAGAATTGTTTCAGCTAGTTTGCCTTGAGGAGTGTAATCTTTAGCTGGATACCCTTCGTGCCCTTCTCCATTAGGAAACCACTTCCATAAAAATCCTCCCGCCCAATAGTCTTGCTCAAAAAATGTATGAAAGAGTGCATCCAATGCATTGGCTTGTGCGATCTCATTAATTTCTGTCTGATTCACCTTTTTTTCTAATTCCCATGCTCTATATGCACATCCATCAAGACTCATATATCCAAATTCAGTAAAAAGTATTTGTTTGTTATTTCGTTTAGAAAACTTACTTAACTTTTTCTTCACTGGCTTCCATCTTCTTTGCAATTCATCTGGCTTAGGTGTTTTGGTATCCACTAAAGGGAAATATGCACTTATTCCAATATAATCCAACTCATCCCAAAATGGAACGTCTTCATAAGAATCCCAATTTGATGAATAGGTGAGTTTGCCAGAATATACTTTACGTATTTCTTTTATCAGGGAATTCCAGTACGCTGTTCTTTCTTGAATAGCTATTTTAAGTTCAGTGCCAAAACAGAAGATCTCTACTCCGTATTCTTCAGATAGCCTTGCTAGTTCTAAAATGTAATCAGAGTAACTTTGTTCCCAGGAAGTCCAATCGGCGTCATTATCAAAATTCAGTTCTCCTATCCAGGTACCATGCATCCAAATCTGAGGTTTAAGCATGATTTTAATGTCAGCTTCTTTTGCTAACCGGATACTTTCTTTGATACCTTCTGGTCTTTCGCCCCACCATTGTCGTTCTTGGTTAAAGATTACTGTATTTCCATTTTTTCTAGTGAAACCAAATGGGACTATGGATATCCAGCCAGCTTTTACTTTTGTGATGGCAGGCATAGGATTCATTTCAAAGGCCTTAGGTGGAGCTACAAAGGTGAGTCCATCAATTTTTTCTTGTGCATTGAGAGCAAGGCAAGCAAAGAATATGAAAAAAAAGATTGAGTAAATGCGGTCTTTAGACAACTATTAAGCTTTTAAAGGGATAAATATAAATATATTGATAATACTAAGTAAAAAGTATTGAAGAGACAGCGGATTATCAATACATTATATCTTTTTTAATGAAAATTGTACAATTTCGATGCAACACTATCAATTAGGTCTAAGTCATGGTATTGAAACTCGAGTTATTGGATTTAATAATTGATAAAATTGTAATAATGACAAAATATATTTTAAATATCTCTCTATTGGTAGCGCTGGTGTTTTTAGGAGCCTGCCAGAAAGACAAGCAAGAATTCATACCGGGTGTGTCTGAAAACATTAGCGGTAACGATATTTTTGGTGTTGTCCTTGATGAGGCCAATATTGGTATAGAAGGAGCAAAAGTCGTCTTTGATGGGCAAACTAAGTTCACAGATGCATTTGGAATCTACCAATTTAAAGATGTAGTATTAAATACAAAGCATAACTTTCTTAGTATTAATAAGGATGGGTATTTTGAAGGTGCACGTACCTTTAGGACAATTAAGAAGACAAATATCAACCACACAACACAGCTTCTACCTAAAAACTTTACGAATAATTTTGATGGCGGCTCAGGTGGGGCGGTAGAGCAAGGGAATATCAAATTAGAATTTCCAGCGGGATCAGTGGTTGTGGAGTCAACTGGTGATGATTATGATGGTACAGTACGAGTAGCAATACAATATCTAGATCCTACTAACGATAATATTATCAGGAGGATGCCGGGTGATATGTCTGCAACAAACGCTGAAGACATATTTTCAACATTGACTTCTTTTGGAATGGCCTATGTTGAGATGCAGTCTACAACTGGACAAAAACTCCAGATAAAAGATGGAATGAAGGCAACGATGACTGGTCAAATTCCAACTGAGATAAGTAGTGATGCTCCTCAGACAATTAAAATGTGGGTTTTTGATGATGCAACAGGATTATGGAAAGAAGAGGGTAGTGCTCAGAGAGTTGGAAATACGTATGTAGGTGAGGTAGCGCATTTTAGCTGTTGGAATTACGATGGTAGTGCTGAAACAATCATTGCGTGTGGAAGAATACTTGACCAGAAAGGGAATGGAGTAGGTGGTGTCCATGTATGGATTGCAACTCCAGCTTTTTTCGCTGTAGGTCATGGAAATACAAACCCAGACGGAACATTTTGTGGAGCTGTTACAAAAGGAGAAATTTTAACTTTAGAAATACGAGGAATTGATGGTTGTGAAGAACCTATATTCTTAGGAGAAATAGGGCCCTTTGATATGGATGTAGATCTCGGTGATATCACAATAGTAATTGATGATGCTGTGAACATTCAGATTTCCGGAACAGCTATTAATTGTGATGGTGGGCCTTTAACTAATGGAGTGCTCATATTCCACAATCATCATCTTCAGATTACAGACGGAACATTTGAAGCATCTATAATCCAATGTGATCCAAGTCAAGATTTCAAAGCGCGTGTAGTAGATCTTGATGCATTAAAAGAAAGTGAAGAGATTATTGTAACAGGAGTAGGACCACATATGCTTGGCGAGGTTGATGCCTGTGGAGATGAGATCTTTATTATGACTATGAATATTGACGATCTTGATATTCACTTTGAAGGCCTGTTAGAATTATTTGCTTCAGAAAATTCAGACTCAACTGGCACCCAAACATTAAAGTCTTTATTTGGATTTTATCAAGGTGGCAATCCAAACGGAAAAGGTAGCGGAATACATATGCAATATGATGATCTTGAGTCGATGGGATTTGCAACAGGTCCTTTCCCATTAACATATCTCAATTTTAATCAATGGTCGCAAGGGAATGAAGATAGTTATGATTTGGTTAACGGTGAAGTAACAATTACTCAATATAATGAAGCAAATATGTTCTTGAAAGGGAATTACACTGCTTTAGTAAAAAGTAAATCAACAGATTTAGAGTATACATTATATGGTAAATTTAAATTAAATACGCCATAACTAGATGACAGATATGCAACTGGTTAGTCTCTGCATACGCGGAGAAAGAAAAGCACAAAAGGCACTATATGACAAGTATAGCAGGCAGATGTATAGCATCTGCCTTCGCTATTGTCATGACCAAGCAGTTGCTGCAGATGCCATGCAAAATGGTTTTATCCGGGTGTATAAGTATATAGATAAGTTTAAGGAAACTGGTAACCTAGGCGCATGGATAAGACGTATTATTGTCAATGCTTGTCTAGATGAACTCAAAAAGCGAGGTAACAATATTACATTGGAATTAGACAATGTAAATGTTAGGGAGTTGAAGGTAGAGATGGAGCCTGTGGTAGATCAATTTAATATGGACAGAATATTGGGTTTGCTGAAGCAACTGCCTGTAGGTTACCGTACTATTTTTTCAATGTCAGTATTTGATGAAATGAATCATAAGGAAATTGCTACAGCACTGAATATTACGGAATCTACTTCTAGGTCTCAATTTATGCGAGCAAGAAAAATGCTCCAAGAACAAATTAAAACAGATGGCTATTTGTCGTCACAGTATCTAAACACGAACAAAACGTACACAGCATGAGAGAATGGAATAACATAGAAAAGCAAATGAAGACTGTGGTAGATGCGCACGAGTCAAAAGCACCTGAATTTATCTGGGCTGCTATAGAAAATGAACTTAACAATTCTGGAAGAAAAGGAATTGCTTGGCTTCCAGTTTTAGGGTTAGCTGCTTTAGCTATTGCATCCATATTTGTTATTAATACCCTAGTAAGCCAAAAATCTAATAATAAGAAAAATGAGAATCAGGAAAAAGTGATGTTTGCAGAAAATTCAAAAGCTGATTCTGAAGATGAAACAAAGGAACTAATGGCCGGGCTTTCTGAAGAGAAAGATGCTGAGCTTAATTTTTTAACAGCATCCCCATCAGTTAGTTTGTCGGCTGAACAAGACATAGAGACAAATGAAACAATAGAAACAGTCAAAAAAAGTTTTGTACGTAAACGTATCGAGCCTACGCATATGCAAGAGAGTGTGTCAGCAACTGATAGAATTTCTAATACGAATTCATTTGTTAAGCCGTTTAATGAAGCTTCTGATAAAGTGCAAATCAAGAACAATGATGTTACTTCGTATAAAAGCAACACGCTTGTAAGTAGCTTGTCTCCTATTTTGACATCAATTCCTTTACTTGACAACAAAAGAGAGATAGTTGAATATACAGATGGGATAGAATGTCCTTCTTTTTCCAATAGTATTAGTATTCATCCATTTATAGAATTAAATGGATTACTTGGTTACCATGTCAACAGTTTAATTGCAAAATCAAATGGAGAAACGAACGGATCTGTGCTGGCTGAAAATAGAAGAACAACAGAAAGTAGTTGGTATAATTGGGGAGGTCAGGTCCACCTTGGATTAAATGTAAATAGGAATATATATATTGGAACAGGGCTAGAATGGAGTCAGCACAAGGATAAATTTAAATTTGAGGATGCCGCGATCACTAAGATTATAATTGATCTAGATCCAGAAGGTAATCCTATTGATACAAATCTGGTAAGTGGAATGTTTGTAAGTACAGGCGAGGTCAAATATAATATGCTGGATATACCAGTTTTTGTTGGAGTCAATAGAAGTATTGGAACGTGGGATATTGGATTTGAAGGTTCAGCTTTATTTAATCTTTCTTTTTCATCAAATGGAAAAATAATAAACGAACAATTTGAAGTGGAAAGAACAGAGAGTGGCACTACAGTGCATAAAGATAGATTAGGATTAGGCTTACGTGGTTCCATCGTTTTACGTAAGTTCTTAAATGATGGTCTCTCGTTCCATCTAAAACCAACTTATAAAACCTACTTGTGTGATTTAAACCATGAGACGTATCCTGTTAGAACAAAAGTGAATATTTTTAGATTAGATTTTGGATTTAGAAAAGATTTTTAATTGGTTAATGACTAAAGATTTTTTTGCAAGTAGAAATCCTAAAAGTAATAGCGATATTAAGGCATACGTAGGTACGTTGGAATTAGGTTTGGAAATTGGTTTCATATTACCATTTGCTACAAAGCCGGCCCAATAGTAAGGATGTTTCATTTTAGAAGGGATCTCATCACTTTGAATATATTTTAGTTTTGCATTTTGAAGTGCTTTATCTATCCTTTGACCCTCTTTGATGTTTTGGTAAAAAACGTCCATGATTTGTGAAGTAGCATTGTCAGGGACTTTCCACATGCTCATGATAGTGTTTGCTACTCCTGCATAAGTAAACGCATTTGCTAGAGACATAACTCCTTGTCCTTTTTTAAATTCTCCTACACCAGAATTGCATGCGCTGAGTACAAGTAGATCAGCATCTAGTTTCATATTCATGATCTCATGAGCATATAATTCCTCATCTTCCTCCTCTTCTTCGTTTAAATTTGAGAAGAGAAGCTTGGATTGCATTTCATTAACGTCGCTTATAATTCCATGCATTGCAAGGTGTATTACATTGTATTTGGGTGCCAGATTTTTAAAATTTGCTTCAGTTGCTTCATGGTTGCTTATTAACTTCCCTCCCATTAATTTATGAACAGTTTTTGATTCCGTTACAGCAGCAGGTAGATTGTAAATATTAGCCCTCTGGATTTCAGCGAGTTGTTTTGGAGCATATTGAATTTTGGTCATTCTGTATTTCGGAGCGAAACAAAGCGTGCTTGAATTTTTTGAAGCTGCAATGGATTTTTGTACTTGATAAATTTGAAATGAGTTCGCAGTTTGTAAAGTATATTCATTAACCAGATAGAATCCCTCTTTATTTTTAAGAATGTCAAAAGGTAAATAAGAAAGATTACCATCTGGGATTATAATCATGTGCTTTAATCCGTCTGACAAGCCAATACCACCAAAAATGTCATCGTAAAGGGATTGTGCTAGAAGGTTTAATTTTTCGGATTTAGTCGTTTGTAATTCATTTAATAGATTATCTATTTTATGATCAAATGTGTCTGCATCAGGAATTATTTTGTATTGAAAACCTGCGTTGTCAAAATAGATTACATAGTAATTATTGCCACCCCTGTATAATTGAACAATCGCAGAATTTGCTGATAACGTAGATTTCAAGTCCTCAAAGTCAATCTTCTCTTGTTTGAAAAAATCTAATTTTAGTTTATTGGCATGTATTTTTGTTCGTCTGTCTTTTAATTTAAATAAGCGAGATTTTAATTCATTTTTTTCTTCTTCTGATGAAAAGATAATCTTTCCCTCTAAACTGATAATTTCTTCATTCAATTCTTCTTCAATGCTACTCATCAAAGTGTTGCTACTATTATTTTTAATTTTTGATTTTAAAGACCTGGATTTTTGATTATCAATAAACTTAAATGCTTCTTCTAAAAAGCTGACATCTTTTGATTTTTCGTATGCTAAAAAGTAGATTTCAATATGCGCGCTGGTACTCCAGTTTCCTTCAAAATGATTTTGAGCATCTTCATCATAGGTTTCTTGGAGGACATGTTCTCTTAGGCGGATTAACTGCCTAGATCGGCTTAACGCTAAATTCAATTCTATGGGATTTTGCGAGTGTTTATATTTTGCGAGATGATATTCCATTAAACTAAAATTACAGGAGTATTTTATCTCTTGTGTTAATTGTTCTACACTGCTTTCTTCTAGGATACCCTCAAGAATTCCAATATATTTATTCCCTAACTCCCAATCTTTAGTAGCAATGCAGCTTTTAATCACTGGCTTAAGACCACTGTGTTTTGTGCTAACAAACATGTTATTGCAAATTCTATGAATTATTTTTTCAGTTTCAGATTTTACTTCAGAAAATTTAGATTGTTTTTCCTTAATATTTAATCTCCGGATTTCAGCAAATAAAAGAAAGGACGGAACTTTATTATTTTTATAGTAATCAATAGACTTTTCAGCAAATAGTTGTGCTTTGTCTAGTTCATTAGAAACGGAGTACATCTGGGCTAACCTTCTAAAGTACAAGCCCTTTAGATGTCCATAATTGTTAAGTAATAACGAATCTACTTGTTCCTGTAGCTTTTTACTTTCCTCTGTTACCCCAGTAATGGAGTAAAGTTCAATAAGCCTTAGTTTTTCAAGAACAAGGTCTCTATCAGATGCACCGTATTTTTCTTCTCTTAACCGTATAGCGTATTTTAGATTTTCTATGGACTCTTTGTACTTCAATTCTCTTGATAGACAATGTGAAAGATTTTTAAGAGGATAGAACAGACGAATGTCGTCAGCGCCATAAAGATTTTTGACGAGGTTAATTGAACGTTTTAAGTGAATACTAGCTAATTTTGAATGACCTTTCAGCATCAACAAATATCCTGTCATCCCTTCAAAGCGAGAACTCAGCCAAGGATCAGGGTATTCCATCTTTTCCAATTGTTCTTTAATTTTAAGTGTACTCTCATATGCATCATTAACAAGATTTAATCTTCTCAAGTTTGTACTCTCCTTAACGTATATGTTTCCTAGTAATATTGGATCTGCTGATAAATTATCTTTTACAATTTTAATAGCTGTCTTAAAATGAGCCTTAACAGTTTTTATCACATATGGGGCACCTAATTTATTGAGCCTAGAAAGTTGTGCGAGCTGAACATATGTCAATGCTAATTCTTTATAATGGGGAAGGTTTTCAGATTCTATGGTATGAATGTTTTTTTCAATTACTTCTAAAGCAAGATCATAAGACTCTTGT
>CALCMJ010000083.1 GCA_937967615.1 uncultured Saprospiraceae bacterium | reverse complement strand
TGATCAAATCCTCTTGTAAATACCTCAGAATCACCGTATCCACCTGATTGGTTTGCAACATAGATTGAAGGAGTATTCTTCATTACTTCTGGAAATTCAACATTACCACCTTTTGCAATTATGTCTGCTGTTGTGATAGTGGAAACAGCTACTGGTGTACGTCTATCTCTTACGATATCCATTACTCCAGTGATTGTTACTTCGTTGAGTCCATATCTAGAAATACCTAAACCTACTGAGCCAAGATCTGAAACACCTGAATCAACAGACATCATCATTTCATCATAACCCACATAAGAAAATATTAAAGTGCTATTCGCAGGTGCGGCTATCATAAAAGAGCCATCAATATCAGTGATTGTACCTACTGTTGTTCCTTGAACGGTCACAGTTGCACCAATCAGAGGTTCGCCAGTATTCTTATCAATTAACTGTCCTTTGACTGATTGAGAGAAAATACTAGTGCTAAGACATAGTCCAAACACTAGAATTAATAGTTTTTTCATAAAGATTGGTTTGTTATTTTAATAATATCTATTCATTGAGAATTGAATAGCCCTTCTAAGCATTGCAAAGATAATAAAGGCTAATTATACATATAATAAATTAATATAATTTATTTAAATATTTAATATGTTATGGGTGTTGAAGGGGGAAATGCAGTGAATTTGCTGTGTTTTGTTGAGTTGGTTTTGCGCTTTATGGTTTTAACCGTTTATCCATGAGGAATTAAGGACTCAGGGAAGGAGAGACTGAGGGACTGAGAGAGAGTGATTTTTTTTATTAGATTAGAATATTTAAGATTGAGGAGAACGTGCTTTTACTAAACTAGCACTTTGTCAACAATTAATGGAGGTAAAAAACTATTTATTGCGCATTATTATCATAAAACACCTCTGCAATCATACATCGTACGCTCCCTCCTCCATATTTCTCAATCGTAGGAATGGGAATAACAAGAAGCTTTGATAAACTATGCAATTCTTTCTTTTGTTCCGTTTCTAGAGAATCATATGCGGCTTGTGAAAGTATTAAATTTGCTTCTCCTTCTTTACTAGAAACTTGGAGCATATTTCCAGCGAACGAATTCATTTGATCCATAGTAATTTCAAATATTCTTTTTCCTGTAGATTCTAAACGAGTAACCACAGACTTCCGTTCATCGATATCTGTGATACTATCCAAACATATGACAACAAAATCTTCCCCCATTGCCATCATGACATTGGTATGATAAATCTCTTCTCCTGCTTGGTCTCTAGCAAAAAACACTTCTTTGGAGTAGCCTAAAAGCAAACAGAATTTCTCAATCAAAAAGACATGTGTTCTAGGCGATACGCATGCATAGCAAATCTTGTTGATTCTATCTAGAATGAGCGAACCTGTGCCCTCTAAGAATACCGGTTCTTTTTCTTCTTCATAGAAGTCAAAAGTAATCCGACGTTCATATTTATATCTATTCGTAAGCTCATCCACTATGTCATCTCTGCGTTCTGCTCTTCTTGTTTTTGCAAACATGGGATAAGTGACTAGCAAACCATTATCATGCATGCTTATCCAATTATTTGGGAAAACAGCATCTGGTTTTTTTGGTACTTCAGTATCATCAAATACAATTACATCTATTCCATTTCTTTTTAGGACCTCTACCATTGCATCAAACTCTTGAATTGCAGCTTCTTTAATTCTGTCTGTTTCTTCAGCACCATCTTTTGACTGAAAACTATTACTTTCTGCAGTCTCAACATTGAAGCCAAAATTACTAGGCTTTAGCATAAAAACTGTATCTGTGATTTGTCTTGACATAATCTATTTTGTTGCCTCTAACTTTAATTCTTCAGCCAAGGATTTCCCTAAATAGCTGTCAATTAAGTGATGTGCAAGGTAAATTAAGGGTGTAAGCAGTATTGCCATCGCAAATTTATAAATATAATTCACAGTACCTATTGCTAATACCATAACCAGGTCCCAGTCAGCACCTATATAAAAAGCGATAATCAAGACGATATAACTATCTATAAATTGAGAAACCAAGGTAGAACCAGTTGCTCGTAACCATACTGATTTTTCGCCAGTCCAGGAACGGATTTTTTGGAAAACGATCACATCCACCAATTGACCAACTAAAAAGGCAACTAATGAGCCAATTATAATCCACAATCCTTGGCCAAAAATTGCCTTGAAAGCGTTGTTCATTTGTGAAATTTTGGGCTCATTGAGCAAACCACTCTCTGTATCCCACCAAGCATTAGGTTCCAGATACATCGCGAAGTAAACCATAGCAAAGGCATATAAGATAACAGCAACTGCAAAGTAAGACAGGTACTTTACTCCACTTTTGCCAAAATATTCATTGATAACGTCAGTCATCACGAATACAATTGGCCATAGCACCACTCCTGCTGTCAGACTAAAACCAAGACCATCAACACCCAATATTGACCAATTAAAAGGTTTAAATCCCAGTGTACTCTCCAGAGAAAATATTTTCACTCCTACAAATTCAGCAATAAGTGTATTGGCAAGGAAAAAGCCTCCGAGAATAAAAAATAGTCTTGTCCTCTTATCTTTGAGCATTAAACAGAGTTATTAGAAAACAATTTACTCAATTACGTATTAATAAGAGCATAGCATTACATAGATAGATGGCAAAAATACCAATAGACCTCAAGGCAGGTGAGATAAAGAAGGACAACTCAGTGATCGTGGGAATAGATCTGGGTACAACAAATAGTTTAGTTTCATACATCAAGGACGGTAAAGCAATTGCTGTCAAAGACAAAAGTGGTACGAATACGCTTGTTCCATCTATAGTCAGTTTTGCCCCTAGTGGAGAGATCCTTGTAGGTGAACAAGCAAGAATGAACCTAATACTGCATCCAGAAAGAACCATCTACTCAGTAAAGCGTCTTTTAGGGAAGTCTTATGCTGACATTCAAGGCCGTAGATCAAAACTAGGCTACACGATTATAGAGGACGATACTGATGCTCTTGTAAAAATTCAAATTGATGACAAATTTTATACACCTGTAGAATTATCTGCTGAGATATTAAAGTTTTTAAAACAACGCGTAGAGGAAGAACTCGGTTTGCCAGTAACAAAAGCAGTTATTACCGTTCCTGCATATTTCAATGACACCCAACGACAGTCTACAAAAGATGCGGGGAAATTGGCAGGACTAGATGTTCTGCGTATCATCAATGAACCCACAGCTGCGAGCTTAGCTTACGGGCTTGATAATTTAAATGATGGAAAGATTGCTATATACGATCTAGGTGGTGGGACATTTGATATTTCTATTTTGGAAATTACAGATGGTGTTTTTGAAGTGCTCTCAACACATGGCGATACATATCTAGGAGGAGATGATATTGATAATGCTATTATTGAATTTTGGATGGATAAATATGGCATTGCTGAAATAGCCGTAATGGATAATAAAGAGTTTTCGCAGGCAATCCGATTGACTGCAGAAAAAGCAAAGAAACATCTGAGTTTTAATGATAAATTTTCAGAAACTCTGGGAGGAGTCCTATTTGAAATAAATAGATCAGAGTTTGATTCTATAATTACGCCTATTGTGGATAGGACTATTTTATCTGTAAACCAAGCACTGAAAGATGCAAAATTAAGTATTGAACAAGTTGATGAGTTAGTCTTAGTTGGTGGATCTACCCGGATACCAATTATCAAGTCTAGGCTTTCAGAATTCTTCAAAAAGAATGTCAATGACACATTAGATCCTGATGAGGTGGTTTCATTAGGAGCCGCAGTACAAGCAGATGTCCTAGCTGGAAAAAATAAACGCATCCTTCTTCTTGATGTTACTCCGCTTTCTATGGGCATTGAAACCATGGGTGGATTAATGGATGTGATTGTTCCTAGAAACAGCACTATACCAATTAAGGTAGGAAGAAAGTACACTACTTCAATGGATGGTCAGAAAAATTTGAAAGTTGCCATTTATCAAGGTGAACGCGATCTTGTAAAAGACAACAGAAAATTAGGAGAGTTTATACTCAAAGACATACCTCCCATGTCAGCAGGTATTCCTAAAATTGAAGTGCATTTTATAATAGACTCAGATGGAATTCTTCAAGTACGCGCAAAGGAAGAACGCAGCGGTACAGAAAGTGATATAGAAATAAATAATCATTTAGGAATTTCAGAAGAAGAGATGGGCAGGATGCTGCTAGAGAGTATCCAACATGCAGAAGCAGACATGAAAGTAAAAGCTCTTCAAGAAAGTGTGAATGAGGCAAATTATATTGTCAATGCCTCCAAGAAATTTATTCAACAAAATACTTCCATACTTTCAGAAGACGAAATTCAAGAAATCCAAGAACGGACAAGTAAACTAAAGGAGAGTATTTCTTCTCAGGACAAGAATAGTATTCAAAGTGCAATTCAAAATCTAAATGCGTATACGACTCCCCTAGCACATCGTGCATTGGATAAGAACATAGGGGATGCGATTAAGGGGATTAGTTTATAAATGGCAATCTACCAGTAATTCCTCTACATGTCATTTAAATTTACTTGGCAATATATCTTCTCGGGTAAACCCTTAGCAATTTTACTTTTGCATTATGTACATTGTAGTAAGCTCAAATTAATATTGTTATGAAAACCCCTAATCTTCTTATTCTAGTAGTGTCTTTTGCCATCATGCCGACACTCTTGTCTTCCCAAGATTCCTTCACGTTGCAACTTAATAGGTACGATCTCACATTCAATCATATTTCTTACTTTGCCTTAATAGAAGGCGATGATAATCTAAATAGCGAACTCAGCATTCGCTACCAAAGAGAAGATTCCAATGTATGGTTAGAATCTGCTCCGGCGATGCGCGCGCATCCCAGCCAAGTAGTAGATGGCGCTGAAACTGGTCTTAACTATCATGCTGCAAGTGTGATGTTTTTAGACCCCGGAGAAGTCGTGGACTTGGAAATAACCATTACTGATCCTGATGGACCTAGTTATACACATAGTATAACTCTGCGCACAAGAGAACTTCCTAGAGAATCAGATTATGTGGTCACACGTTATGTTGCTCCGGGTTCCGGAGGCGGATCAGGCACACTAGCTGACCCATATTTAGGATTACAAACTGCTGCTGATAATGCGGAGCCCGCTGATAAATTCATTGTTGCAGATGGCATGTATGAAGCCTTTAATTTATTTACTAGTGGTCAGGTTTTTAATGAAATAGTGTTTGTTGCTGAAAATCAGCATGGTGCAATCATCAATGGGAATGGAACGGATAGAGGCATTATTACTCTTGGAGAATTTGACAGTTCTATTTCTGATATCATCATAGATGGGTTTATAATTCAAAATGGAGCATGGGGAATTGATGCTCAGAACAGTTCCTACATTACTGTAAGAAATAATATTATTAGGAATGTAGATTATGCATATTACAACCGACGTGAAAATGGTTTTGAGAACAACCAATACATTACCAACAATTTAATTACTGGGCGCATTGACTGGATAAGTTCAGGCTCAGAGATTCCAGATAGCCGAGCTATAGATTTAAGAGGAAATAACAATGTCGTGAGCCACAATACAATTATGAATTTTGGGGATGCCATCTCTACTGATGGTCCACCTTACGGAGGGTCGTTTTCAATGGACATACATAATAATGACATAATGAATATGGTTGATGATTTTATTGAGGTGGATGGTACAGTTGCTAACACACGTATCTATGCAAACAGAGGTTATAATGGTAGATCGGGAATTAGTCTTGCCCCTATTTATGGCGGACCTTGTTATGTCTTTAGAAATGCACTATATAACATGGATATTTCAGCGTTTAAAATGAATAGGAGTCCAGCTGGATTATTCATAGCCCACAACACAACTTGCAAAACTGACAATGGGACTTCCTCCCCGGCAGGCTGGCAAAATACCCGTCTGTACAACAATATCATGTATGGCACAAGGTATGTTTTTGAGGAATATGGTTTAGTGGATGGTAGTATAGATATCTGGGATTACAATGCATACAATTCATCAAGAACAAGCGACCCATGGTATAAATGGGATAATGTGCGGTATGATAATATTGAAGCACTAAGAACTGGAGCCGGAATTGAAGCCAATGGCATAGAAATTTCTTTAGGTGACTTAATTTCAGTTGACTACCCTACAGAATATTATAGAGAATACACTGCTGATGATCATGATCTGCAGCTGAGTCCTTTTTCAGCAGCTTATAATTCCGGAACACAAATTTCAAATATAAACCTGCCGTTTGTTTTTGACGGTATGCCAGACAGAGGCGCTTTTGAAGTAGATGGATATACACCTGATTTTGGACATGATTTTGATCTTGTCTCTTCAAATGTTGACATGCAATTAAGTTCGCAGTTTCTATTGTACCCTAATCCTACAACATCTTTTACACGAGTTGATGGGCCAGATGAATACCCTATAGAAAAGATATTGGTCTTAGATAATACTGGAAAGTTGATAGAAACAAGTTATGAGCAATCGATTGATTTTTCAGATTACAAGGCGGGTGTCTATTATCTTCAAATTGTATGCTCAGGAAAGCAAATACAAAAAAAGCTAGTTTACGTTAAATAAGAATTCTTAGTCAGAACTAGGCTAATTAAGAGTTGATC
>CALCMJ010000082.1 GCA_937967615.1 uncultured Saprospiraceae bacterium | reverse complement strand
TTCCAAACGCACGAAGTATATCCCTTGGTTTAAATTGGAAGCTGACCAATTAATTTTTTGCTTGCCTTTTACAAAGTTACGCTCTTCTATTGTTTGTAATATTTGACCTTGTAAATTGAATAACTGAAGTTTTCCAAACCCAGACTCTTCAATTTCAAATTCTATTGTTGCTTGATTGTTAATTGGTATTGGAAATATTTTTAAAAAACGATCAGAGTTAGAAACTAGTTGTGTGGATGACAGCTCATCTTCTAATTGATAGGTATACATAGATCTTCCGAATGTGGCTGCTAATAACTTCTTTGTAGGTTTATGATATCTAAGGTCATTCACAACAGTAAGAGGCAGTTCATTGCCTAGTAACTGCCATTCCTCGCCATTGTTAAATGTAATGAAGACAGCTATATCATTTGCTATAATTAAAGAATTTGAAGCCAATGGATTTATGATTATATCATTGACGGGGACTTCTGGAAGGTTCCCTGAAATATCCTCCCATGTTTGACCATTATCCGTTGATTTTAGGACATGTGGGATGTAATCTACATTGCGATAACCAGACAGAGTAACATAGCTTATGTTTTCATCCAATGGATCAAAGGCTACTTGTGAAACTGCTCTATTAGGAAGGCTTGCAGAAACATTTTCCCAGCTTGCTCCACCATTCATAGTAATTTGCACATTCCCGTCGTCTGTGCCCACCATAATATAATCACTATTTGTTTCAGAAACTGCAATTGAGAGTATTGTTCCGTAAGCAAGTGAACCGCTAATGTGTATTCCTTTTGTTAGATCTTCACTTATAGGCTGCCATAAATCCCCATTGTCTATACTTTTATACAATTTATTTGATCCGTAGTATAAGTGGAAGGGATTAGTGGGGTCCATTAGAAATGGTGTGTTCCAATTTGTTCTGTCATTGGGGTCTATACCAAAATCTACTCTGTCAAATGTCGATCCACCATTCAGAGACCTAAATATGTTTCCCCACTGAAATTCAGCAAAAATGATCTTATTATTTTCTGGATTTACAGCAACATGAAATCCGTCCCCACCAAGAATTCTTTGATAATTATTTGGGTCGCCGTTGCTAGTGATCACGGTACCATTATCCTGTGCACCACCTAAATATCTAGTTGGGTCTGATTCATCAATTTCGCAATTGTAAAATTGCATATTCGGCAATGATTCTACCTTGTTAAAGCTAATCCCATCATTGTTAGAAGTATATAAACCTCCATCACAACCAATTAATATGTTTTCCGGATTGCTAGGATCAAACTCTAAGGCATGAAAGTCAACATGCATGTTATTTGTGACATTTTCAAAACTTGTGCCACCATCTCTTGTTCTATAAATTTGTTGACCTAAAACAAAGACGTCATCTGGATCAATAGGGTTCACTCTTAGATTTCCGAAGAACCAGCCAAACGATGCATATACATTAGAAATGTCGTTATTAATTAAAATCCAACTGTCCCCTCCATCTATTGACTTATAAATACCATCAAATACATTCGTTATTGAATTTGTAGTGAATGATGCGTATAATATATTGGGATTACTAGGAGCTATTGCAATCCCAATTCTACCTGTATCCTCATCGCTTATAGGCAGACCATTTTTTAATGGCTCCCAAGTTCCTCCACCATCTTGAGAACGCCACAATCCAGAGGTTACACCACCATAGTCTCTTGCCCATGGGCGTCTAGTTCTTTCCCACATAGCTGTATATATAATATCTGGATTTTCTGGGTGGATAGCTACGTCAATGCAACTTGTACTGTCACTTACAAAAAATATGTTTTCCCAATTATTTCCTCCATCCAATGTTTTATATAAGCCTCTTTCTTCCGTCTTGCCATATAGCAGACCAGTGGCAGCAACCAAGACATGGTCTGGATTTGATGGAGCAATTACAATTCTTCCCACATGTTGGCTTTTTTCTAAGCCTATGTGTTCCCAAGTCTCTCCTCCGTTTTGTGACTTGTACACGCCGTCACCAAAGAAAGCCCCTGAGGTAGCTGAACCGTTGGGCTCTCCTGTGCCTGCATAAATGATATTCGGATTTGATTCTGAGATTGCAAGATTACCAATTGAAGCACTATTTGCATCGTCAAATATGGGAAACCATGTAAGACCCGTATCTTCGCTTTTAAATATTCCCCCCACTGAAGATCCAGCATAAAGAATGGAAGAATCATCAGGGTGAATCGCAACATCTGTTATCCTTCCTCCAATGTTGTTAGGCCCCACAGATTCCCATGCATTCATGCTTCTAAGGGCATCGTCACTTCGCATCTGTGCGCGTTGTTTTACTCCCTTTTTAAAAGATGCAACGTCTATATGGTTATGTGGGTATGCTCTGATATTAAACAAGTGATCATCAGGCTTGGTTTGACCTTCTACAAATTCTTTAGTAAGACCTTCACTTTTTGGTTTTAATGATTGAAAAATATACATCCCAAAAGCATAAGAAAATATTGTAAATGAAATGAGTAGGATTAATTTTTTCATAATCGATTAATTTCATTTAAGATAAAATTCCTATGCGCCAAGAAAGAAAAAAAAGGAAAAATATATTACAGCATGTCTTGGGGGAGGATATATTTACCCTCTAGGAGCTGGAAAATTTAAATCCACAATGCGCAACCTATGCACATTTCCCATGGAGTAAGTTTTCTTATACCAAAATTTCTTGATCATCCATCCTGTCAGAAATGCGGCAACACCAATAATTATTTCAGGAGTACCAAATTCAGAATCAAAGGCCACGTTAGCAACCCCGCCATAAAGAATCCATGCTATGGAGAATCTAGATATCTGTTCGCCTAAATGTTTAGCCCAGTTGTTATACAAACGGATATGTGTTATGTCTTCAATTTTCTCAAATCCGTTATTAAAGACGATTAGCTGTTCTGGGTAAAGCACATCACTTAAAGAAATCCGAATCCAATTTTCTTGATCAGATTTTGTTTTAATATCCATAATAGATCCGCGAGCAAATTTTTTACTAATGGGATCATTTGCTTTTTCGAGCTGAAGATAGATCTGTGCATCTACCGTTTGGAAAAGAAGAAAGCAGAAAAGGAGAGTACTAAATTTTACGGATAAGTTCATCTAATATCTTGATCGTTGATGTTTCAATAGTTTGATATTCCTGAATGGATTTATCTTGATAAATTATCATTAACGAAAGTAAAACGTTTTTTTCTAAGCAATGCTTCTTTAGGGAGTCGTTATTTTTTCGGTATGCTTCTCGGATCCTTCTTTTGAGGAGATTACGATCTACAGCGCGTTTAAAGTTTCTATGAGGGACAGAAACGGTAAATTGGGTAGAGAATTTAGTCTCTAAGGGCTCAGTGATATAGACTACGGATAATGGGAATTTGCGCAAATGTGAACCTTGGACAAAGAGTTGTTCAATCTTTTTGCGGCTTTTTAGTCTTTCTTCCTTTCCTAATGTATGCCTAGGCATGGAGTGCGAGTGTGCTACTTGACAGTGCCCTCGTCAGATACGGTAAGTTTTAATCTTCCCTTCGCTCTTCTTCTAGCCAAGACCTTTCTTCCATTTTTAGTGGCCATACGTGCTCTAAACCCATGTTTATTGGCTCTTTTTCGTCTGGATGGTTGATAAGTTCTTTTCATTTTATAAAATATATCTGATTAAAGAGGCGCAAAGATAATCTTTCTGATGATTTCAACAAATAGAATACCGCTTGTTTTAAGCAGAAAATCTACGCCTAAATAGGGTTTTTAGCTATTCATAGTCACTAAGAACTCTTCATTCGTGACTGTCGTGAGCATATGCTTCCTTAGGAATTGCATCGCCTCATCTGGTTTCATATCTGCAAGATGCTTTCTGAGGATGAACATTCTAGTTAGGATGCCCTCATCAAGAAGCAATTCTTCTCTACGTGTGCTTGATTTAGTAAGGTCAATTGCAGGATACAGTCTCTTGTTAGCTAGATGTCTATCTAACTGAAGCTCCATATTACCTGTTCCTTTAAATTCTTCAAAAATCACTTCATCCATTTTAGAACCTGTCTCAGTAAGAGCAGTTGCTAGGATGGTGAGTGATCCTCCACCTTCTATTTTTCTTGCGGCTCCAAAGAATTTCTTTGGCTTCTGCAATGCATTCGCTTCCACACCACCAGAAAGCACTTTTCCAGAAGATGGTGAAACTGTATTGTAAGCACGTGCAAGACGTGTTATTGAGTCTAGTAATATTGCAACATCATGACCACTTTCCACTAAACGCTTCGCTTTTTCAATTACAATGTTAGCGACACGCACATGATTCTCTGCAGGCATATCAAAGGTAGAAGCAATCACTTCTGCATTTACACTTCTCTGCATATCTGTTACCTCTTCCGGACGTTCGTCAATTAAGAGGATGATCATATAAGTTTCTGGGTGATTTGTTGCGATGGCATTGGCAACATCCTTTAGTAAGAATGTCTTACCTGTTTTTGGCTGTGCTACAATCAAACCTCTTTGCCCTTTTCCAATAGGAGAGAAGAGGTCTATCATACGATTCCCATAATCTTTCCCAGCAGGATGTGAAGTAAGTGTAAATTTCTCTTGAGGAAACAATGGAGTGAGGTACTCAAAAGGAACTCTTTCTCGTACTTGCTCAGGCTTTAGTCCATTGATCTGAGATACTCTTAATAGTGCAAAATATTTCTCACCATCTTTTGGAGGTCTGATAGCACCTTTTACAGTATCTCCAGTCTTAAGACCAAAAAGTTTTATCTGAGAAGGAGAAACGTAAATATCATCCGGTGATGTCAAATAGTTGTAATCTGCAGATCTTAAGAAACCATATCCATCTGGCATCATTTCCAGTACTCCAAATCCTTCTACTAATCCATCAAAATCTACATTGAAACTGTTTTCATCTTTTTGCTCCTTCCTATTATCTCTGCTTCTATTGTCTCTGTTATCCCTATTGTCTCTTGAATCGCGATTATCTCTGTTATCCCTATTATCACGATTATCTCTGTTGTCCCTGTTTTCTCTGTTGTCGCGACTATCTCTGTTGTCGCGATTGTCTCTGCTGTCTCTGTTTCTATTATTGTTGTTGTTATTGCTGTTGCTATCGCGATCTCTGCTTTCATTTCTATTCCCCTTCGACTCTCTTTCCTTACTCTTCTTTTCTCTAGAATCCTTCGCATTCTCTTTCGCAGTCTCTACATCCCTTTCTATCTCTGCATTCTTAGCTACCTCTGTAGCAGGCTTTTTTGCAGCACGTTTTTTAGGTGCAGCAGCAGCTGGCTCTTTTTTAGGTGCACGTTTTTTAGGCGCAGCTCTTTTGGGCTTTGGTTTAATGTTATCCGGTATCTCTTCATCACCTGAATTCGCAACTCCGGATACCGCTTGGTGATCCAAAATTTTATAGACAAGTTCTTGTTTAGATAGTTTTTTGTAGGCTTTTAATCCTAATTTTTCAGCTAGATCTTTTAGTTCTGGAACTAGCATTTCGTTCAACTGCAGAATATCGTACATGTGTAGAAATAAATTAATTTGAAGCTATTAGCTTGATTTAATATCCAAAAAATTTGAGAAGGGAAATAAAGTTGTGATACTAGATTGTATCCCTTATGATACGCCAAATATAAATTTAATAATTGAGACTTAAAAGCCTACTTTTGCTATTTCATGAATTTTTTGATAAAAAAGTCTAGAAATGCTGCAAATATCGCGCTTACGCACCCAGAAAGAGGCTATAATTGATGCCTATAAGAAGAGAAATGTAACTGAAGCCCAGATCGCAGAAATCTCCAATGTGATTAAACTAGATGATGAACGTAAGGCCGTCCAAACAGAAAACGACGCTTTATTAGCAAAGGTGAATTCTATCTCCAAAGAAATAGGCGATTTTTTCAAAAATGGAGAAAAGGAAAAAGCTGCTTCAGCAAAAGAAGAAGTAGCTAAAGTTAAAGAACGCTCCAAAGTCTTAGAGACACAGATGAAGGACATTCAAGATCGCATTTTTGAAGGCCTTCTTACTCTTCCCAATGTCCCGCACAATTTAGTCCCCGCTGGAAATACAGAGGAGGACAATGAAGTCTATAAAGCATGGGGCAAAGAACTCCCTAAATTAGCAGATGACGCAAAGCCACACTGGGAACTTGCAGAAAAATACACGCTTATTGATTTTAAGTTAGGCGTCAAAATTACTGGAGCAGGTTTCCCATTATATAGAGGGAGAGGAGCAAAGTTAGAACGTGCATTAATAAACTTCTTTTTGGATGAGGCAGGTAAGGCCGGGTACGAGGAGATCATGCCTCCATTATTGGTGAATGAGGACTCTGCAAGAGGAACTGGACAATTACCAGACAAAGAGGGACAAATGTATCATGCTACAGTGGATGATCTGTATTTGATCCCTACAGCTGAAGTCCCTGTGACAAATATGTACAGAGATGTAATCTTAAATGCATCTGATTTTCCTATAAAACTTACAGCATACACACCTTGTTTTAGGCGAGAGGCTGGATCCTATGGTTCAGATGTTAAAGGTCTTAACAGAGTACACCAGTTTAATAAGGTAGAAGTCGTACAATTACAGCATCCTGACAAATCTTATGAGACTTTTGACGAAATGTTGCTCCATGTTGAAGGAATTTTGCAAAAACTGGAACTGCCATATAGGATTTTGCGTTTATGTGGTGGAGACCTTGGGTTCGCCTCGTCATTAACGTATGACTTTGAGGTGTATTCAGCAGCCCAAAAGAAGTGGCTGGAGGTAAGTTCGGTCTCTAATTTTGAAACTTTCCAAAGCAATAGGCTCAAATTGCGCTATAAAGGAGAAGACGGCAAGAAACATCTTGCTCACTCTCTGAATGGAAGCGCATTAGCCCTAGCAAGAATAGTTGCCGCCTTACTGGAAAACAACCAGACAAGTGACGGAATAACTATTCCTGAAGTCTTAAGAAAGTATACAGGATTTGATATAATTGACTAAAACACAAAAAAAAATAGACATATGTTTTACATGATCATAGTTGGATTCTTTACAGTAATAGGAATGCTTATAAGCAGTAGACTGAAAAGTAAATTCAAAAAATACGCAAAGGTGCCACTTCAGAGTGGAAAATCAGGAGCAGAAGTTGCTCACGATATGCTTAGCCATTATGGAATCCATGATGTAAAAATTGTAGAAGGAAAAGGATTTCTTTCAGATCATTATAATCCTACTACAAAAACGATTGCCCTAAGCCCAGATGTGTTTCAGGGAAGAAGCATAGCTGCAGCTGCAGTTTCCGCACATGAGTGTGGGCATGCAGTACAACACGCAAAAGCATATAGCATGCTTACATTAAGGAGTAAACTCGTTCCTGTTGTTCAAATTTCCACAAAGGCACAGCAGTTTCTCTTTATGGGATTCATGGTTGGAATGGGAGCAGGAGCAGCATTTGGAAACATAATGTTACTCGTACTGACAATCACTTTTGGAATGACCGCCCTGTTTAGCATGGTGACTCTGCCCGTAGAGTTTGATGCAAGTAAGAGAGCTCTAGTATGGTTAGACGAAAGTGGCGCAACACATGGTACTGAATACGATGGTGCAAAAGATGCTCTTTGGTGGGCAGCAATGACCTATGTATCAAGTGCATTAGCTTCACTTGTAATATTCCTTTACTTCTTATTGTCCTTTTTAGGATCGGATTAATAGGGAAGAAAGCACAAACAAAAGACAAATTTTAATATTTTTAGAACTCACAATAAAACATACATTGCTATGGATATAGATGCTATGATAGCCAAAGGTAAAGCAGAAATGGACTCCGCACTGGAGCACCTGAAAGGAGAATTAAACAAAATACGTACAGGAAAAGCTTCACCAGCTATGTTAACCGGGCTTAAGGTCGAGTACTATGGTACACCTACCGCTCTTGACCAGGTTGCTAACATTACAGCAGTAGATTCCAAAACAATTTCAATACAGGCTTGGGAAAAAGGTATGCTAGGAGAAATAGAGAAAGCGATTTTTCAGGCTAACATGGGACTCACTCCTATGAATGACGGAGAAAATGTACGTATCACAATACCGCCATTGACAGAGGAACGTAGAAGAGATTTAGTAAAGCAATGTAAAGGTCTTGGAGAAGAAGCAAAGGTCAGTCTGAGATCCTCACGTCAGAAAATGATGGACTTCGTAAAAAAGGAAGTGAAGGAGGGATACCCAGAAGATGCAGGCAAGAAAAGAGAGACGGAAATCCAAGATATCGTAAAAGTATACGCTGCAGATATAGAGAAGTTTCTTGAGTCCAAGGAGAAAGAAGTCATGACCGTATAATTGGATTTTTATTTGGGCGTGCCCCAGAGGGTCAGGCTTTCCAGGGGTTCCGTCTTGTAAAGACAAGACCTCGCAAGCGAGCCCTTACAATCCTTCACGCGGTACACATATTCCTCACCGCCGTCGTTGTATGAAGTTTGCAACTTCACACTCATATTCCTTACCCTCATCGTTGTGTGAAGTTTGCAACTTCACACTCATATTCACACTCATAAAACTTTAAAGCTACATAGTAGTTGATTGAAGTTTATAAACTTCAATCCCATATTTTGTTATAAAACTTTCAGAATCGTTCAGAAAAAATAGATTTCTCAGCAAGCTCGATGAAAAAACGCGAAACTCAACCCTCAAACCTCTCCACCCGCATCCCATCCTCATCCAACACTCCAAACGTAAAATTCCTAACCCAATCCCCAAGATTTACATATCGCGAATGTCCATTCTTTAAACCATGATCCATGGGTACATGACGGTGTCCCATAACATAAAAGTCAATTTCATGTTTTTGCGAATGCTCTTCAGAAAAAATGATCTGACGTTCTTTTTCTACATCAATGTCAAGTTCAGCTTCATCCCGACTCGTATCACTAAAAAATTTCATGAGGCGGATCGCTAGATTTGGATGGAGACGTGAAAACAAAAATTGGCAAAAAGGATTTCGGAATACTTTTTTGATAAACTTATATCCATAATCGCCAGGCCCTAGACCATCGCCATGCGCAATAAATAATGTTTTGCCGTAGTGTTTTCTAAGGATGGGGTCATAGGATAATTCTGCACCTATCTCGTCAGTTATATATTTCCCCATCCACACATCATGGTTTCCAGTGAGTATAGTGATAGGAATTCCTTTTCTGAGTATTTCAGAAAGTTTGGCAAACAATCTAAAGTGTCCTTTGGTGATTACCTCAGCATATTCATACCAAAAATCAAACAGATCACCTACTAGATAAATATGTTCAGCCTCGTCTTGAATTTTATCTAACCAAGAGACGATCATTTTTTCACGCTCCGTACTTGTCAGTCGGCCATCAAAACCAAGATGAAAATCTGAGGCGAAGTATATTTTTTTATTAGCCATTTGTCGCAGTATGCAAGATAGAAAAGATAATATTCATTATCTTTCTTGATCTAAATTACTTACCAATTATGAAGAATGT
>CALCMJ010000081.1 GCA_937967615.1 uncultured Saprospiraceae bacterium | reverse complement strand
ATCCATTTACTAGCGCTGCTGCGTCCACTAAAGGAATTCCATTTACTAGGGCTGACGCATCTATAAGGTTATCTGCTCCTAATTCATTTACGAGTGCTATACCATTCACTAAGGCAACTCCATTTACTAGAGCAATTCCATCAATGATCGCAAATGCTTCTGCTAAGGTATTTACTCCTAAGGTATTTACAAGTGCTCCTGTGTTTACAAGCGCTATTCCATTTACTAAGGCACCTGCATTCACTAATGGTGTTGCATTCACTAAAGCAATTCCATTTACCAAGGCTCCTGCGGAAAGATGCGGACTTAACTTATCTGCTAGGGGTACATCGTCTTGTAAAATAAAACCACTTCCCAATGCATCAAGAGCATCACCAATATTATTTACTAATGGCATTGTATTTACTAGAGCTCCAGTACTTACAAGAACTCCACCATTTACTAAAGCTCCTGTATTGACAAGGGCTATACCTCCTACTAATTGTATTGCGTCTTCTACTGTTGCTCCATCTGCTAAACCTAGTTCGTCAAGAAGACTTGGTCCATCTATTAACACTAAACCATCCACTAAACCAAGTGCATTTACAAGTGCTCCTGTATTCACTAAAGCTCCAGTATTTACCAAGGCTATTCCATTTACAAGTGCAATCGCGTCTCCAATTGGATACGCATCCACCAATGCTGGTCCATCTGCTCCTAATGTATTTACCAACGCAACTGCATCTACTATAACTTCACCTCCTGCTAATTCATATCCTGCAACTTGTAAAAATGCTTCCGCAACTGTATTCACACCAAGCTCATTTACTAACGCTCCAGTATTTACTATTACTAGATCAGAGATTAAAGCACCTCCATCTTCCATTGGCATATTTTCAAAAACAAAAAAGGATTCTGTTGCTCCTCCTAGTCCATTGGGAAATGGACCTGATAGTTCAAAAATTAAATCAATTGCATTGTCATGTGAACTAGGTGGACCTATCACAGTTATGTCCACAACTGATGCGTCAAAAAGGTCTTGGTCTACAACCATAAAGTTTTCCGCGACCGTAATAAATTCGTTACTCAGTCTCACTCCGTTTGCTTCATTTATCGCTTTTGCAATTGCATCGTCTTCAGTAGCACCCGCTGGTAATTGTCCATTCAGTATATAGGCAGATAATATATCTGCTATAGGAAGTCCATACACTGGATCAATAAGATCTATCGCTGGCATTATGTTGCTTTGCGTGTATGGTTCTAATGTGTTTTGTAAAGTCTCTGTTAATGCAAAACCACTTGTCAGTGCATAGCCATCAACAATATTACTTGTATAACTTGGTTCCAGTTGGGTTTCTATAGGTATCGTCAAATTCCCTCCTAAGTCATAACTGTAAGTTGCTGGTGCTAGTGGATCTCCATATGTAATAGTTACATCATCTGGCTTTATTGTAAGCCCTATCTTTTCAATAATTAGCGTTCCTGAAATAAACCTGAAATCATAGGCAGCAGTAATAGCGCTAGACAGAGGTCCCAAAGAAACATCTACGCCATATAACCCTGCAGTACTGAATATACTTGCTGCAGTGGAATATTGTATCGGTAGATTATCTAAACCTGCATCTGCAAGAGTCACACCATCAGGAAGACCAGTTATATTTGCTGTGAAAACTGGATTGTCTTCTCCGTAATCTTTTGTTGTCGTAAGTACAGAAATCGTAATTGGTGTTTTTACAGGATCAATAAACACAAAGCCATTTGACACACCTCCATCGTTTCCATTCTCCGTAATTGAAGCTGTGAAAAAACAAACCTTCGCACTATCCTGTGGGGTAAACTCAGGGATCATTGCCGTAGCTAAAGTATCACTGATAATATTAGCTACTAAGGTATCATCACCAAATACAACCTCTGTGTGGTCAAGAGTAAGATATTTTCCATAAAGGGTTATTTGAAAAGGAACTTGTCCAATTGTAGTTAAATCTACACTATCTGGTATTTCATAAGCTGTCAATAAAGGACTTGGATTTGCAAATTCTAAAAGCACATTATTTGTTTGCAATAATCCCGCTCCTGAATCAGAATCAAAACCTGTTCCTTCAATATCCAATGCACCATCCATAAGCAGAGTTTTCATTTCTGCTGGACTGGTTTCTTCATTAAGAAACTCCTTTCTGGCTTGTTTGACAATAGCCGCTGCCGCCGCTACGTGGGGAGCTGAAGCTGACGTGCCATAAAAATTAGGAATATCGTCTCCATCTATATTAAAACCTCCTGCGACAGGAAATTCTACTGTGGTGTTTACTCCATTAGGAGCACATATTTCTGGTTTGTTTCTTACATTTCCATCCACTGGAGTCCCTCCTCTTGCACTAAATGAAGCTACTGTTGGATTCTGTTCTCCAAACTGTGGCGTTTTCGTATAGAGTACTGCTCCAACTGCTATTGCTCCTAATGCATTAGCTTGCCCCACTAGAGTTGAAGTCCCCTGCGAAGCCTCATTAAATGTTACACCATTCCCTCCCTTAAAAAAGAGAAACTTAAATGTTGGTGTTGTCCCGCCTCCTGATGCATTCACAACAACTATGTTAGTCTGTGTGGTTTCATTAAGAACACCAAAATGCAGTGTTGTAACTGGGTCATCCCCTGTTTCATCTGTTATATTTTTCTTTCCTGCTCTTACCGTTCCATCATTATCTACTAAATAGATATCCATATCTGTCAATGCCCCGTTATCTCCAAGTGACTTAAACGGTTCGTCCCATTGTAGTGTCACTCTATAGTTTCCTGGTTCTAAGTCTACACTATAATATATATCTCCTCCAAAATTATGGGCTGTTGCTAGTCCATTGGCATTAGGAATATCTGATGGCAGTGTTCCTACCCAGGGAGTAAATGTAGCTTGATGCGAGGCGACTCCATAATTCCCTGCCGCTGATACATAAGTAGCACCTTTTGCAGTAACAGAATCTACCGCCTGCGCAACAGCTCCATCTGTAAAGAATGGTTCGGTTACATAGGTGATATCGTCTACGATGATATCACAACCTACAGACTCCAAATCTAGTATTGCTTGCGCGAAAGAACTTGCATCTATAAACCCTGTTTTAAATGCTAAATCAGCACCTGGTGCGACATCATGAATAATTTGTAGCATTGCTCTGCCTTCATCTGTAGGTGTAAATCGAGAATCATCTGCAAGTACATGAACCGCTTGTGTTCCATTTAATCCAGGTAATTCACCATTAATTATATCTGTACCTGCGTCATCATTGGCTGTTTTGATATTATATGAATCAGAGATCACTCCTATCTTACTACCAGTTCCATCAAGAGCGTATCCTTCTCTTCCAAAATCTGAACGCTGTGCTATATCTCCCAATGTTTTCACAAAACCTGATGAAGTTTGAGGAGGTGTCTGCGCACGAGCAAATTGAACAATATTGCCGTAATCATTTAAAACGCCCAAATTATCAACACTTAAATACCCTGTTATCGTTTTGTCCAAGTTAAACGTAAATCTCAGATCAATCATTCCTAAGCTTTCCAAGAGAGAAACCATATCTGCCAATGTTTCATCACTTACTGCAACTACTTCTATTAAGACAAAATAGCCTTCTTCCCCATCAATTTCTGTCACTTCAAAAGTACTCTGCGCTTCTATATTACTTGGATTTGTAAGCTCAGGAATATCTGTTTCTGGTATTTCCCTAAGAATCTCTAACTCTGTCCATAAGACATTTTCTACAGGTGGCTTAGGTCCAGAAAAATCTGGTATGCCTTCTACAATGTTAGTGTCGTCTTCCTCCACTTCACAGTATTCATAACGTGAACCATCTATTCTTATATATCCTAATCCTATTTCTTGAATTGTTAATGTCTGAACTCCTGCTACTTTTACTGTTGTACAGAATTCTTGAGGCGCATAAGAAACATCCCCTAAAAGATTTGCGAAGTAGTCTTTTTCTCCATTCAATGTGGCTTCAACCTGACCATTAACATTACTATAGCCTAGAGTTATACATATTTGAGCACCTATTTCTAAGGATGGATAGCTAAAGGTAACATAGTCATTGGCTGACATATTAGATGTAAAAATACCGTCTGCAAGTCCATTTGAATTATCTGAATTATTCACGCCATTTGAAGAATCGTATGTTCCTGGCCCACTGTCTACTATATTACATTCTAGACTAGGATCTGTGCTTACACAATATTCATATGTGGATCCATCCAATTTTATATTTCCACTCCCTTCTTCTTTAATACTCAAGGTTTGAGTGCCTTCTACTGTGACAGGAATACATATCTCTTGTCCTTCATAGCTTGTATTTCCTGATGGATTAGAATAATGAAAATTTGTCCCATTGAGTTCAAATTCTACTTCACCGTTCACATTGTTAAAACCAACTATAACACATATTTCAGCTCCCAATGGCATATCTAAATACGTCAATGTTACCCTATCAGCGCCAGAAATTGCTCCAGTGAAGATGCCGTCTGGTACATTATGACCTAAACTTGGACTTACTACGCCATTGCTAGACTCATAATGACCGCCGCCTATATCTGTAAAATCACATTCTAGTGGTGGGGGAGGTACTGATTCATCACAATATGTATATCGCGACCCATCTATTTTAATATTTCCTGTGCCCTCTTCACTTATTCTTACTGTCTTGTCCCCTGCTATAGTAACTGTGATACAAAACTCTTGTCCTGTATGATCTGTATCTCCGGTTGCATTTGGATGATACGTTTGGTTCCCATCCATTTCAAATACTGCTTGCCCTTCTGTGTTGTTAAATCCAATAGTAATACAGATTTCTGCATCCACTGGCATATCAGCATATGTAAGTTCTAACCAATCATTTCCAAAGGCAGCTTTAGTAAATTGATCATCTGCCAGACCATCTGATTTGTTTGCGCTACCAATTCCGTTGCTTGAATCATAAACACCAGCACCTTCTACGAGTTGATCAGGTGGACATTGGGCATTTATATTGATTGAGAATAAGCATAGCAGTGCTAGGCTGAGAAAAAGTTGTTCTACATGTTTCATAATGATAAGTGTGGAAGTTTAAATAATTTAGTTGTTCAAAAATTTCTATAATTGAATGTCAAAATACTACATGGTCGTCAAATATTTAGTTAATAAAATAAAAAGTTATTGTTTTTTTATTAGATAACCAGATTCGCAGAAATTGTTACCGTCTATAGTTCTTTTATAACACAAAATAAAATAATGGCTTGTGCATTACTAATAAAACTGGGGTGAAAAAAGGGTGATTTTGTATAATAAAATTATACAGAACTCTAGGTTTCTGCATCTATTGTTAGCTGCTTTTGGTGCGTTTGGATGGCACTATTGAAGAACTCGACAAATTGGGAATTTAATGCAATGTTGTCTGCATTATCTTGCCATCGTTCAATGAAATGCTTTTTTGTTGCTGCTGATGCAATTCCCTCTCGCCAATGCTTAGATAAATTTCCTCTTACCGTTTTTTCTGACATCATAATAAACTCAAGATTTGCCAAATAAAAGTATCTATCTATACTCCTCTTTTCTTTGTTCGTTAATTCCGCATACGCCACATTTGGTGAATTAATATTCTCACTAAATTTTTCGACAGTATTTAAAAATTCTAAATTGACATTAACGTATGTTTCTGTTTCTATTGCCTTTCGTTGTAGCCGCGCCTGATTAGCAAGATGTAATAAAGCTAATACTGCTGTAATATTGGCAAGTAGCTGTATGTAAAATTCTGGGCTTGTGTCCATAATGCAATATTCTTAAATGAAAATTTAATTTAACAATAAATACCCGCTTCTTAGACATGGAAGGAAAATTTCTACTCGTATTTGTATTAGCAATATTAAAATTGGAGTTTGTATTTTTTCTTTTTCAAGTGCTTGGCGATAGATTTTAAAGATTCAAGATCATGCGCTGAACTGAATACATCAATGTAGGGCAAACAAACTTGCATCCCTTTCGTTGTGGGCTTATAATCAGGATTTCCTGCTAGTGGGTTTAGCCATATGATTTGACTACTTCTTTTATGCAAATATTTCATTGTGGATTCTAGTGTTTCTATGTCACCTGTATCCCACCCGTCGCTGAGTATTAAGACTATGGAATCTTTATTAATCAGTTTCTCTGCAAATTGATTTTTAAACTGTTCTAATGATTCGCCAATCCTTGTACCTCCTGACCAATGTGTAACAAATTCAGAAAGTTTAGAAAGCACGACATCATAATTTTCATCTTTTAGTATTCGAGAGATAGATACTAATTCTGTACTGAAAATAAACGTGTGCAACTTATGTACAGTTTGCTGAAAGCTATAGATAAAATCTATTAAAAACTTGCTGTAGAGTTCCATAGATTTACTTACGTCACATATTAATACCAATTGCACTTTTCTCTTCTTTTGCTTTCTAAATAGAAAGTCCTTAATCTCTGCTCCATTTTTAAAAGATTGTTTAATTGTGTTTTTTAAATCTAGTTCTTTTTTCCTATTGGTTTTTACAAATCTTCTACTTGCTTTATTTGCTAACCGTTTTGATATGATCCTTAAGATTTCTTGAAGTTCCTTTTGTTCTTCATTCTTGAAAGCACTAAAATCTTTTTTACTGATTGTACTAAAATTACTATACGTAGAAAGTTCTTTTTCCTCATTAATACGACCAGCATACAGCCATTTTTTTATTGCTGCTAGGTCCGATTGCTTATTCGCTGGTTTTTGTTTTTCTAAATTATGGTGTTCTTTATTCTTAGAGTCTTCTGCCGTAGAAACTTCTTCCCAATAGCTTTCATAGAGAGAATCAAACTGAAGATACTGTTTGCGATTTTTGACTAAGATTGATTTGTGTAAATTTTTATGCTCGTAGAAGGAGCGCGGGACATACTTGCTTAAGACATGTAAGAGATCAGATTCTTCATGAATTCCAACTCCAAAACCATGCTCTCGTAAGTACCTTGAAAACTGAATTACATGATTCGTTATACTTGTTTGTCTTAAAATAAGTTTTTGCATTGTGCTTTAACCTACTTTGGAAATGATACCTACCTTTTCAAATAATTCAGAAAGTGACAATTGGGTTTCCCTCAGATCTTGCCAATCCTTTATAATAACACCTAGAGTAGACTCTACAGTTTTCTGATCAAGATGATCTATATGCATAGCACTTAATGCCGTGGCCCAGTCTAAAGTTTCAGCTACTCCTGGAAGTTTTTCAAGTTTCATCTGGCGCACTTCCTTCATAAATTTGCAAATTTCTATTGCCAATTCTTCATTTATTTTTGGCAACTTAGTCTGCACAATCTTAAGTTCTTTTTCAAATGATGGGTAATCTATCCACAGATAAAGACATCGTCTTCGCATAGCTTCAGAGAGTTCTCTTGTTCTATTACTTGTAATAAGGACGACAGGTATGGACTTTGCTTTTAGTGTGCCTATTTCCGGAATTGTAATTTGCCAATCAGAAAGCAATTCAAGAAAGAAGCTCTCAAACTCTTCATCTGCCCTATCCATTTCATCTACTAAAAGCACCTGAGGTTTATCCGCAAGTATAGATTGGAGTAGAGCTCGTTTCATCAAAAACTCATCACTAAAAATGTGTTCTTCTTTTTCAGAATAACTCTGTCCACTTGCCTCTTGCATTTTTAAGAAAAGCAGTTGTTTTTGATAATTCCATTCGTAGATAGCCTGACTTGCATCCAGTCCTTCATAGCATTGCAATCTGATAAGATTTGTATCCAAAGCTTTAGCGATCACTTTTGCGATCTCCGTCTTTCCAACTCCAGCAGGTCCCTCAACGAGCAAGGGTTTTTGCAATAAGAAGGACAAATAAACAGACATCACTATAGAATCATCAAAGACATAGTCCTGCTCTGACATGAGCTTAGAAATCGAATCTTTGGTAATGGGTTCTTGCATCCGCTTAAAGCTATTTATAACAATTTTCGCAATGCTCTTTTAACATAAACGCCTGCTAAGTGTTTACGATATTTCTCAGAAGCATAATGATCACTCATGACTGCGTTTCCTTCTGTCACATCTGCTACAGCAGACTCAATAAGTCCATCATCTAAAGTGTTCCCTGACAAAGCTTTCTCCACAGAACTAGCCCTATAAGCTGATTCTGAAACTCCCGTTAATCCTATTCTTACATCAGCTACATTTCCTCCATCTTTATCCAAGGCAACAGCGCACCCTACAATGGCAAATCGAGAAGCGGGTTGTTTGAATTTTACATAGACAGAGTTTTTATTTGCTGCCGTTTTAGGTATACGTATTGCAGTAATAATTTCTCCTTCGTTAAGTGCAGTCTCATAAAATCCCTTGAAAAATTGATCAATATCTACTTCTCTGTTTCCATCCTTATTTTGGATGACAACAGTGGCATTGGATGCAAGTAAAACGGCAGGCCAATCTGCTGCAGGATCTGCATGCGCAATTGATCCTCCAATTGTTCCCACATTTCTCACCTGTATATCTCCTATTTCTCTCGCCGCTTGCACCATCATAGGTGCGTGTTTTTCTAGAACGGAACTGGATGCAATAGATGCATGTGTTGCACCTGCGCCTATTGTAATAGATTTTTCATTATCACTAATCTCCTTTAGCGCATCTATCTTTGAAATATCAATTAAGGTTCCCGGATTATTTAAACGCAGTTTTAATGCAGGAATTAGACTATGGCCTCCACTCAAAATTTGTGCATCAGCATCTATCATCTCAACAGCCTCACTTACAGAATTTGCTCTTTTATATTCAAATGAACTAGGTATCATTGTTTTTAATTTTAATAGTTTTTAATTTAATTATTCATAGCTGTCCAAACACGTTCAGGTGTCATTGGCATAGGGACATCCTTCACCTTAAATCCTCCTTTCCATAAGGCATCAATTACAGCATTAACGACTGCTGGTGTTGATCCTATGGTCCCTGCTTCTCCTGCCCCTTTTACGCCCAATGGGTTGTGCGGACAGGGTGTAACAGTTCTATCAATTTCAAAACTAGGGAAGTCATCTGCTCTAGGCATGCAATAATCCATATAAGAACCGTTTATAAGTTGGCCTGTATCATCATAGACAGTTCCTTCGTGTAATGCTTGTCCTATTCCTTGCGCAAGGCCACCATGAATTTGTCCATCTACAATCATAGGATTAATAACATTACCAACATCATCAACGGCTATAAAACGCTTAAGCTTCACTTCTCCAGTTTCTTTATCTATTTCCACAATGGCTACATGGGCGCCAAACGGGTAGGTAAAATTCGCAGGATCGTAAAAAGCATTGAAATCAAGACCCGGCTCCATTCCTTCAGGATAGTTATGCGGTACATATGCTGTTAATGACACATCGCCAAAAGCGACTGACTTGTCAGTTCCTTTTACTGTCCACTTTCCTTCAGCGTATTCTAAATCATCTGCTGAGGCTTCTAATAGATGTGCTGCAATCTTAGCTCCTTTTTCAAGGACCTTATCAATTGAATTTACAATAGCACTTCCTCCAACAGCTAAACTTCTAGACCCATACGTACCCATTCCAAACGCTACGCTATCAGAATCTCCATGAATAATTTCTACATCATCAATAGGTATTCCCATTTTGTCTGCTACAATTTGTGCAAAGGTTGTTTCGTGTCCTTGTCCGTGTGAATGTGAACCAGTAAATACGCTCACCTTTCCTGTAGGTTGGACACGTACTTGAGCAACTTCAAAAAGTCCTGCTCTTGCACCCAAGGCTCCCACCACTGCAGATGGTGCAATCCCACACGCTTCAATATATGTTGAAAACCCAATGCCTAATAATTTTCCATTGGATTGGGCTGCTTGTTCTTCTCTAAATTTATCATAACCTACCATTTCTAAAGCACGTTCTAATACAGGTGCATAATTTCCAGAGTCATATTGTAAGGCAACCTGTGTTTGATATCCTTCCTGTTCCACACCGTCAAATGGAGGTATAAAATTTTTGAATCTTAACTCAGCAGGATCAACATTCATTTCAAGAGCTGCAAGATCTAATAAGCGTTCCAATAAATAGGTCGCTTCTGGTCTTCCCGCACCTCTATATGCATCTACTGCGCAAGTATGTGTAAACGCAGCTTTGACATCTACATTTACTTTTGGAGTTGTATATAATCCTTGCATTAGAGTTCCATGTAAGTAAGTAGGGACTGCTGGTGCAAAAGTAGAAAGGTAGGCTCCCAAGTTTGCATAGGTATATGCCTGCAATGCTACTATTTTTCCGTCTGCATCAAAACCCATCTTGGCATTTGAAACATGGTCTCGTCCATGTGCGTCTGTGAGAAACGATTCACTTCTTTCTGCGGTCCATTTTATAGGTCTATTTATTTCTTTTGATGACCAGGTTACCAATGCTTCCTCTGCATAATGGAATATTTTACTTCCAAATCCTCCTCCAACATCTGGACCAACAACTCTCACTTTATGCTCAGGTATGCCAAGTACAAATGCACACATTAATAATCGTATCAAGTGTGGGTTTTGTGTTGAGGTATAGAGTGTGTATTTATCATAAGCACTATCATAATGTCCAATTGCGCTTCTTGGTTCTATTGCATTAGGCACTACTCTTTGGTTGCTAAAATCCAATTCACAAACATGTGCTGCACTAGCCAAAGCCGCGGCCACTTCATCTTTGGGACTACCTAGTTCCCAGTCAAAGCATAAATTTCCAGGAGCATCTGCATGTACTTGGGCAGCTCCAGCTTCAGTTGCTTTTTTGGGACAGGTAACTGCATCAAGAATCTCATAATCTACATCTACATTTTCAGCAGCGTCTTTAGCTTGGGCCCGTGTCTCTGCAATTACAAAGGCAACGCCATCGCCTACATGTCTTACTTTGTTTCGTACTAAGAGAGGATGCGGTGGTTCCTTCATAGTATCTCCATTTTTAAAATCAACCTGCCATCCGCAAGGGACTCCTGCGATGGTTTCTGGAATATCAGATCCAACAAATATTTTTATTACACCTGGCATCTTACTGGCTGCGTCTATGTTTACACTCTTCACCTTAGCATGGGCATATGGACTGCGCACAAAATATCCATGTGTCATTCCATTTATTTTTATATCATCAGTATATCTTCCTTGGCCTGTAATAAATCGTTTGTCTTCAACACGCTTTATTGATTTTCCTATATATTTTGTCATAGCTTTTAGAGTTTTAGGTTAAACGCTTGTCTGCATTTTATTAGCAGCATATTGAATGGATTTTACAATATTGTGGTAGCCAGTACATCTACAAAAATTCCCTTCTAGTGCATGTCGAATTTCATCTTCGCTCGGTTTAGGATTTGTTTTCAAGAAGTCAATTGCTGTCATCATCATTCCTGGTGTACAAAAACCACATTGTAAGCCATGCTCTTCCTTAAACCCCTCTTGCATGGGATGAAGATTTCCATTTGTGGCAAGGCCTTCTACGGTAGTAACATTGCAACCATCTGCTTGCACTGCAAGCATTGTACAGGATTTTACTGCTTTCCCATCTATGTGAATTGTACAAGAACCACAACTACTTGTATCACATCCTACATGAGTTCCTGTTAAGCCTAGATCTTCGCGGAGATAATCTACAAGTAGGGTTCTAGCCTCTACCCCGCCGGAATGTTCTTTTCCATTTACGTTTACTTTTATCATGTGTCCCATAGCTTTCTAATTTATTAAGGTTAAGCAATTTTGTTTTCTATTATGTGTGCCTCTAGTGAGGAAAAAACTTCTTTGATGATTACGTTTGCAACTCCAGACAAAACTCTTTGGCCTGTTCTTGCGATTAGTCCAGACAAATTTGCTTTTCCAGCAAACTCTAAACTGGATCTATTTTCATCTAATGACAGGATGTTCATTTCAACTTTAGCATGCGCATTTCCAATTTTACTCAGCTGTTCCATTTGGATTGTGAATGAAGACGGTTCATTTTTATCAATGACTTCTAATTTGCCTTTGAATGCTCCTTTAACTGGTCCAATCTTAATTTCTGAAACTGTCTTATAAAGATCTTCTCCTAGAAGTTCCAATTTTGATACTCCTGGAGTGATTTTCGCTAATACTTCTGGATCCATAAGGATTGTCCATAGTTCTGTTGCGCTTACATTAAATTCATGTGTGCCTTCTACTATCATTTTGAGTCCCGAAATTAGTCTGTATAAGAAACAAAAAATTCTGGACTTTATAAGAAAGAGTATATGAATTAATGGTTAAAAGGGGGTCATAATCTGAGAAAATAAATGTGTAGTATCTTTCAAGAAATATCTGATCAGGATATCAAAAGTTCAATTTCCCAATTTAAATATTCCGAAAATGGGATTGCCTTGCTGATAAAAAACATAAAGAGGTTTGGAGTATGCACCTTCTTCTTTTAAAAAGCTCTCAATATGTTCTTTCCTTCTAAAGTTGTCAATAAAATAGTCAGCTTTTTCTTGTTCCCAAACAAACTCCAATCTTGTCTTATCTGGCGCTAAGATCTTGTAATTACACCAAGCAGGAAAATCATAAGCATGGACTTTACTTAATTCATTTTGAGGTATAATCGTCATTAGTTTTTCCATACCCATTTTCATGCTCACTCCCCAATAGTCTTGTTCAAATTTTTGTAATGTTTCTCCAGCGATAGGATTAAAGTAAGTATTCTGAAGTGGATGTAGTCTAATGAGGTTAAAAATGCTAAAAACAATACCTATCATAAGAGATAGCATAAGTGGCATTTTTAAGCTTGGAAATAGTATGCTTAATTTATGAATCGCAAAAATAATTGAATACACAAATCCAGCATGCAAAAAGAACATATGTCTCCATCCTCCATAAACTACAGAGTCAAATACAATGATTGCTAAAAGTGGTCCTAGGGTAGCTGCGAGAATCGTACTATCTAAAGTAGTTGTATACCGGATAAACCAAGACTTGTAGTTCTTAAACACTTCAACAAACAAGAGTCCAATTCCAACTAGAATAAAAAGTAAAAACACAAGAGGAGTTGTGACTAATATCCATGAAGGAATATAGTGCCATGGTAGTTCAAAAGAAGAGATATAATTTCCCCAGTATAGCAATTCACCTTTCCAGGGATATTGTGAAAATAAGCTAAAGCTGTCTTTGAGATTTGTAAAACTATCTGTCCATAGTAGTGGCCAGATGATCACTAAGCATACGGAAGTTTCAATGAGGTATAAGCCGAAGTACTTAATGTTTAGCTTATATGTTTTATTAAATAATAAAACACTTACTGCGGCTATTAAGAATAAGGATAAGCCCAAAATCCTTGAGTTCAACATCATTGCGGTAGAAAGTGCCAAAAGGAAAATATTGCTGTTGCTTGGTTTTCTCAAGAATTTAGAGAACGCATACAAACAGATCACAAAAAAGCTTAAGAATACGGTGTCTTTTGGATTAAAAAATGAGTGCGCAAAAATACGAGGGGTGCATACATAAACTGTAGTTCCAAGTAAACTCAAGAGTTCATTAAACCTAGATTTAAGCAACACATAAAAACAAATGGACCCAAGAAAAAAGAGAATGAATCCTAGATAATGCCGTGTATGAATTTTTTGTTTAAAACTTTTGCGTTTTAAAACGCTGTCCACAGAAATGGCTACTAGCTGAAAAAAGGTGCCATAATATTTTTGCTCATATTCGTTAAGAGCTGGAATAGTCTTGCTTTCTAAGCTAGGGCAATCTAGATTTAGTTTCTTACAAATTTCTTTTGCAGAAACTTTACCATGGTTCATCTGCTGATCCTCATCCCAAGAACAGCCAAAGTCTTGCACTATAGAAACACCTACAAGGAAGTAGAATGCAAAAAAGAAATGCGGTATATAAGATTGCCACTTCATCAAGCTTAAGATATAGAATTATCCTGGCAGTTCGTCTAATAAAAAAGGGATGCAATTTTTCATTACATCCCTTTAATTTTTATACCTCAATGCTTAATGCATTATGGAAATTCTTTTCGTAGTAAATTTATCGTCTACATAGATATTCATGTAGTAAACACCATTTGCAAGATTTGTTCCGTCAAATGGGAATACGTTTTTACCTGATTGTGTTCCGTAATTTCTGCTTGCAACTTTTTGGCCCATTGCATTCAGAACTGTAATTTGAACATTCGCAGGAGTTTCCAAATTCAACTCAATATTTGTATTATTTGAGAATGGGTTTGGATATACATGTGTATTTGTAGAAATAACTGGATCCTGAGTATTACTCACAACAAATCCTCTTTCTATTGCTTCTTCAAGCGTAGAATGCCCAGCGTTATCAATAACACCTACAGGTGCAATGAGTACTGGGATAAGATTAAAGTGTTCCGTATTAAACTCAGCAGGAACTGTATAAGTGAAATAAAATGTTTTTGTATCTCCATCACCAACATCAAAATCTTGCACTGGAATACCACTATAACCACCTAGAAGTGCTCTTGAAACAAATTCGTATACCATATCAATAGCCGGTACTGGGTCAGCTAAAGTTTCATAGCCTCCCATTATTACTGAACCTCCAGAATAATAGTTTGCTTGATCATAATCAGAACTTGTTCCTCTTACTTCATCCTCAGTAACTATTACGCCCATTCTGTAAGGAAAAATGGAACCTGTAGGGAATAAAACTGTTACAGAAACCTCCAATTCTCTTGTGTCCTCATCAAAACGTGCTCCAGTTTCCATAGTTGCATATGGGGCTACAGAAAGTGCATCAAGAATAGGTTCTTCAATAGCTGAAGGATCAACAGCAGTTGAGTTTCTCATCACTTTAGCTCCTGGAAATCCTGTAATTCCCAAGCCACTATTATGTTCAGCAAGCGTCATTATATCGCCATTATGTACAGCTACTGGAACAAAATGGTCTGGATATTTATCAGCCATAGCCCGCATAAACACATCTCCTCTTGGACACCATCCACACCAAGTACCGGTACCTTCTTCAACAAGTACACGTTTTCCTGGTCTAGGAACAACTACAGTAAAGAATGAATTTAATACATCATTACATGCATGGTCGTCTGCTGCCATTCCATTCACATTTGATAAACGCACTTGGCCTTTCTTATTATCTACACTAAAGCTATAAGGTACATCCATAACAAGCTCCATAGTTGCTCCTGCAGCCATCGTCATCCCTGAAAAACTTTGGCTTTCCATAACAGTGCCATCCGTATAACTAATATCAAAAGAATTTATCTCTGTTGTTCCTTTATTTATAACTGTTGCAGTAACATTTGCAGATGTTCCATCTAATCCTGCTGATCCAAATCCTACTCCTGCTAAACCTGCATCAAACGTAGGTGCTGGTCCTGGAATTGCACTATATTTAGTATACATATCATCCACATAAAAATCACTGTCTCCTAATGGAAATAAGTCTAGGGATGCTAAGAAATTATCTGTTGCTGCGTATGAACCTACACATTCGCCATTAATTTTAAAGTCCCAAATATTACTAGTAATATTTACTTCTACCTCAAAATCAAACCATTCTCCAATTGGGTAATCTGATCTAATTTGTACGAATGACACATCATCGATTTGGAATGCTCCTAATGCAGTAAAGTTTGCATTCATTGTCCATACAGATCCCGGAGTTGTTTCTCCTTGAAAGTTTAAGTACGCGGATTTCCCAGGTTCAACATACATAGCCATTGACATTGTAAATTGACCTGAAACTCGTTTTCCTCCAAATGGAAGAACAACGTCTGCAGGTCCTCCAGCACCAGATCCTACGAAATGGATAGAATTTGTTCCACTATTTGCTCGCGTGTCTGTGATTTCTACATCGTCTGCCGTTCCACCAGACCAAGTTGTCCATGTAGAAGAAGAAGCGCCTAGTAGATCACCAGCCGTGTAAGACTCAAAGTCGTCGTTAAATATTTGTGCATCTACCGCAGAAAAAAGGCAAATGCTAAAGATTAGTATTAGTAAATTTTTCATCATATAAGGTTTTTTTTATTTGTGTTCAAATATTGGTCTTGAAATATACACTTTTATGCTGATGAATTATGAGCGAGTTTACAAGAATCCTTCAAAAATGTCGCAGCGCCAATGTTATAAAGAGAAAAGCAGTAAAAACAGGAGTTGAGCG
>CALCMJ010000080.1 GCA_937967615.1 uncultured Saprospiraceae bacterium | reverse complement strand
ACGATTACAGCGGACACAGCCATACTCACAGGTACGGGTATGGTTGGGATCTCTGATATGATGGAGGACAAGAAAAGTATACCATATTCAGACATTCCTTATTTTCCTGAAAGTACGGTCAAGTCTCATGCCGGAGAATGTATTATAGGAACGATAGGAGGGAAACAAATTCTATTGTTCTCTGGACGCTTCCATTATTATGAAGGGTATAAGATGGAACAAATAGTTTTTCCAGTACGCGTGATGAAAATTCTTGGGATAAAAACCCTCTTGATGACCAATGCAAGTGGAGGACTTAATGCATCTTATTCCAAAGGAGATATTGTTGTTGTGTCTGATCATATCAGTTTACTTCCTAGAAATCCTTTGCGTGGGCAAAACGATCCACGTTTTGGAATTCGGTTTCCAGACATGCTGAATGCATATAGCAAAAGGCTGAGAGCATCTATTAAAGATTTTATGGGTGCTGATTATAAAGAAGGTGTCTATGTTGCGATGCCGGGCCCAAGTCTAGAAACTCCATCAGAGTATAGTTATATAAAGACAATAGGAGGTGACTTAGTGGGTATGTCCACAGTCCCTGAAGTAATCGCAGCAGTGCATTGTGAAATAGAGGTTGCTGTTTTTGCAGTGGTTAGTAATATTTGTTATCCCATAGAAAAGCTGGAAGAAACAACTGTGGAAGAAGTGATAGAGGCGGTTTCTGGATCAGCTGATCGGTTAAATGTTATCTTGAAAGAGATATGCATGAAAGTGCATTTTAGCTAATTCAATATAAGAGATGCGAAAAACTTGTACTTATTTCATTTTAGCTGTTCTTTTTGCAGCAATGTTATCTGCTTGTAGCAAGAAAACTTTATTCGGACATTTTACTTCAAACCCAGAGAACAAGCCTTCTTTTGCTGGGAAAGAATTGACTTTAAATGAAGACGGAAGCTTCATAATGAATACTTGGACAGATTCCTACACAATAGAAACAGATGAGAATGGAGAAGTCATATGTAATGAGGTCAAGTCAAAGGGCCACGGAACGTATACAGCACAGGAAGGAGGGCTAAGCCTTAAGTTTACAAATAGAGAATATTTAATAGTTTTCATAGATGCAGAAGAAAAATCAGATGCAGATAGCAGTTGGTACGAGCTTAATCTTGAATTTATAGACGAGGTAGGAAAGCCCTTCGATACACCTAGAATGCATGTTCTAGATGCTGATGGAAACATAATCAAATTTATTTTTTGCCATACAAAACCATATCAAGTTCGAGTAAGAAAAGATGGGCAGGCGCACGCATTAAGTGTAAGTATGTTTGGCTCTAAAGATTTTGTATACACGCTAGAAGAACACGGGGAGGGCAGACATAAATTTCAAGTAAATCGCTGTAGATCTTATTATGCAGAAGGGACAGAGTTGCGGCTTCCTTATAAGATGACAAGAAAGGGAATTGTTTATACGAATGAACAGGGGAGAGAGATAGAACTGTATAGATCTGTGGGGAATTTTTAATTAAAAATTAAGAGTTGCTTATTTTGATATTGGTTTCCCATTTCTAGCATAGAGGAGCCAAAATGTAATTTGTACTTCTTCCTCCCTCACCTGAATCTAACAATACACCTTTCGCAATTAAATCTTGGATATCTCTGCGTGCTGTATCTCTATGGACTTTCGTCATCTTTGCCCATTTGGAAGTATGTAATTTCCCAACAAAGTCACCATGGAGCTTATTTATCATTTCAATTTGTCTTTCGTTAAGCTGAGTGTTTTTGTATGTCTCCCAGAATTTGGCTTTCAGCAATATTTTCGATAATGTTTTTTCTGTTGCAAAGAGAGCATCAGTTAGTATCTCAAAGTACCAAACGAGCCAAAGGTTTATGTCCAAGCCACTCTTTTGAGTAGACTCCAAAATATGATAGTATCCTTTTTTTGATTTCATAATTTGAGATGAGATACTATAAAACCTTTGCTTGGTTCTGTCAGCTCTAGCTAATAGTGTATCTGCTAAAGCTCTGGCAATTCTGCCATTCCCATCATCAAACGGATGGATACTTACAAACCATAAGTGGGCTATTGCAGATTTAAGAACTGGTTCCATACTTTGGTTTGTATTGAACCAGTCCATAAAATGATTCATTTCTTCTTCTAGCCGTATGGCATCAGGAGCAATGTAATGTACTTTTTCCATACCCATTGGACCAGATACAACCTGCATAGGACCTTGCCCATCCTTTCTCCAATCTCCTACAGTAATCTTATGCATGCCACTTCTTCCTGTTGGAAAAAGAGATGCATGCCAAGCACACAGTCGTTCTTTAGATAAAGGGTCTTTGAATTTCTGAGTTGCATCTAACATCATTTCTACTAGACCCTCCACATGTCTACTTGCATTTGGTAAACCTGAAACTTCCATGCCCAATCTCTTGGCCACTGAAGATCTTACTTCTTCTGGATTTAAGAATTCTCCTTCGATTTCGCTTGATTTGAGAATATCTTCTGTCAATGTTTCAAGTACTGCTTCCTCCCTTAGATCGAACCCTATTCCTTCCATTCTTCCAATTAATCTACCTTGCAAATCACGCACTCTGCTCACATGTGGAAGTAAAATATCGTTATCCCACCTAAAGTTTGGCCAGTCTTTGTTTTGATGTAAGTACATTCAATTTCGCTAAATGACGTATATTATACTGCGAATATAGAGCGTTTTTGCCGTATTGTCAATATATGCCGTAATAATTACGGCATTAAATGCAGTTTTTTGCCGTATCTAATCTATTGTAAGGAATCCAAATATTATTAGTGAGATCTAAAAGATAGGTCTAAAATATGATAAAGGGATAAGGAATAACTGAATCTCCACGAGCTGATTAATCAACTACCAAAGTCTTCCTATCTAATTCTTGCTGCTTAATATTAGCAGGTACCTCTCTGTATTCGTATTGCTGAGTTCTTAGTCTTGGTTCGTAACCGGCTTCTCGGATGGCATCTTGGATTCCATTTGCTGTAAAGCGAAAAGCAGCACCTGCAGCAGAAACCACATTTTCTTCAATCATAATACTACCAAAATCATTTGCACCAGCGTGTAAGCACACCTGGGCTGTCTTTTTACCTACTGTCAACCAAGACGCTTGTATGTTTTTAACATTAGGTAGCATGATTCTGCTCATAGCGATCATACGGACATATTCATCGCCAGTACAAGAATTTCTTGCACGCTTTATCTTCTTTAAAATTGTGTCCTCATCCATAAATGGCCAAGGAATGAAAGCAAGAAATCCTTTAGCATCTTCTGGCTTCTCGCTTTGCACCTGTCTGATATCCGCGAGGTGTTGCATCCGCTCAAGATTTGTTTCTATGTGTCCAAACATCATGGTCGCAGAAGTGGTCAAATGCAATTGGTGGGCAGCACGCATAATGTCTAACCATTCGCCACCGCTACATTTGCCTTTAGAAATTAAACGCCGTACTCTATCATCTAAAATTTCAGCACCTGCACCTGGTAAACTATCAAGTCCTGCTTCCATAAGTGCAGAAAGTACCTCAGTGTGTGATTTGTTTTCAAGCTTGGAGATATGTGCAATCTCTGGTGGCCCCAGAGCATGTAGCTTCAAAGTAGGATAGATGGACTTAAGTTCTGAAAATATTTTGCAGTAAAAATCTAAACCAAGATCTGGATGGTGACCCCCTTGTAGCAATAACTGATCGCCTCCATATTCAAAAAGTTCATCAATCTTTACCCTATACTCTTCAATAGTAGTTGTATAAGCTTCTTCATGTCCAGGTCTGCGATAGAAATTGCAGAATTTGCAATTTGCAATACAGACATTAGTCGTATTTGAATTTCTGTCAATAATCCAACTGACAACGTTATCTGGCCTTTGAATTTGCCTTAACCGGTCGCCTACATGCATCAACTCGCTGGTGCTGGCATTTTCAAATAATAAAACACCTTCTTCCGCACTTAGATGTTCTAATTGCAGCGCTCTGTTCAGTAAATCTTGTATTTCTTGCTTTTTCATCTAAAATCCCAACAAATATAACATTATAAGGGTTGTAGATAGGACCTTATTATTACTCAGAATAGCTAAAATTCACTATATTTGTGGCAGATTAACAGGGAAAGGGAGCGGAAATCGTTCCCTTTTTTAATTTGGTTAATACAAAACCCAATGAAAAACCTTAAGCGGGATATACAAAATCAAGTAGAAGCGTTTTGTGAACAGGAAGAGATGACAGATGTTTTTGTGTTAGAAGTACGTCTTGAAAAGTCAAGAAATCTGAAAGTATTTGTAGATAGTGATGAATCATTGACATTTAGAAAGTGTACCAGGATAAGTCGTCACCTGGAAGAGAAAATTGAAGAAGGGAAGTGGTTACCTGAAAACTACTCTATAGAGGTTTCTTCACCCGGTGCAGACAAACCCCTTGTAAATATAAGACAGTACCATAAGCACGTGGGTAGAAATATTGTTGTAGAAACAGCAATAGAAAAAATAGAAGGAGAACTTATGAGTATTGGTCCAGATTCTATTGAAATAGAATTTGTAAAGGATAAGAAGAAAAAAATATTGGAACGCGTACATGTTGCGTTCAATAAGATAATTAAAGCAAATATCGTAATAACAATTAATTCAAAAAAGAAATGAATCTAGTAGAATCATTTGCTGAATTCAAAGCTGGTAAAAATGTTGACCGGCCGACGATGGTAAGAGTATTGGAAGATGTATTTCGTACTCTTATAAAGAAAAAGTACGGATCTGACGACAACTTTGATGTTATCGTAAATACACAGAGTGGTGACCTTGAATTGTGGAGGGTAAGAGAGATCGTTTCTGATGGTGAAGTGACAGACGAACAAAGTCAAATAGCTATTTCAGAAGCGCAGTCCATAGATTCAGATTATGATGTGGGAGAAGAGTGTTACGAACAATTAGGAATTGAAGATTTTGGAAGACGTGCGGTAATGGCAGCGAGACAAACATTGATCTCAAGAATTATGGAGCTTGAGAAAGATGAGATATATAAAAGATATTCTGATCGTATTGGAGATATCGTTCTTGGAGAGGTGCACCAGATATTAAAAAGAGAACTCTTAGTAATAGATGATGCTACAGGGAATGAACTTATCCTTCCAAGAATGGAAATGATACGTGGAGATTTCTTTAGAAAAGGAGATATGGTCAAAGGCACCATAAAGAAAGTGGAGATGAAAAATAATAATCCAGTTGTTGTCATGTCAAGAACTGACAGTACGTTCTTGGAGAAACTTATGGCACAAGAAGTTCCTGAGATAGAAGATGGTCTTATTACTATAAAAAAGATAGTGCGTATTCCAGGCGAAAGAGCAAAAGTTGCTGTAGAGTCATACGATGATCGTATAGATCCAGTAGGAGCCTGTGTAGGGATGAAAGGAAGTAGGATACATGGTATCGTAAGAGAATTGAAAAATGAGAATATTGATATCGTAAATTATACAGCGAACAATAACTTATTTATTCAACGATCACTTACGCCGGCAAAGATCACAAGCATTGACATTAATGAAGAGAAAAAAACTGCAGCTGTCTTTTTAAAACAGGATCAGGTTTCTCTTGCGATAGGAAAAGGAGGAAGTAATATAAAGTTAGCAAGTAAGTTGACAGGATATGAAATTGATGTATACAGAGAGACAGACGATCCAGATATGGAAGATGTTGATTTGGATGAATTCTCAGATGAGATCGAAGAGTGGATCTTGGATCAATTTAAGGGAATTGGATGTGATACGGCGAGAAGTGTATTGGAATTAAATAGAGATGAACTCATAAGAAGAACAGATCTTGAAGAGGAGACGATAGATGATGTTCTGAAAATATTAAGAGCGGAATTCGATAAAGAATAGACGCTCAACTTGAAATTTATTTTGACAGGAAAATTATTGAATGGCACAACGATTATTTAAGATTGCTAAAGAACTCAATGTTGGTACCGTAACTATTGTAGAGTATCTAAATAGTAACGGTTTCGAAATTGAAAACAAACCTACTTCTAAGGTAACGGACGAGATGTATAATGTCCTGTTAGAGAAGTACAGCAATTCTATGGCTGTCAAAGAAAAGGCAGATAAAATGGTAATTGGTTCGCGAATCACTGAAAAGGAAGAACTCACACCAATCGTTGCTCCACCTTCACCTCCTCCAGCTCCAGAGCCAGAACCTATAAAGGAAGAAGTAGTTGAAGTACCAGTAGTAGTAGAAAAGAAAGTTGAAGAAGTCGTCAAAGCGGAAGCACCTAAGAAAGAACTTAAGGTGATAGGAAAAATAGATTTAGCACCTAAAAAGAAAGTAGCGCCTAAGAAGAAAGAAATTGTTAAAAAAGAAGAGAAAGTTGTAGCAGAGAAAGCACCAGCAGATCCAGAAGTATTATCCACTGCGCCACCTGAAGAACTTATAAAACATGATGCACCTACATTACAAGGCTTAAAAGTTTTAGGGAAGATAGACGCTAAAAAATTAGAGAAGCCAAAACCAAAACCTGTTGTTAAAAAACCAGCAGGAAATCAAGGTCAAAGACAGGGTCAGGGCCAAGGTGGAAACCAAGATCAAAGAAGAAAACGTACACGTAAAAAGATTTCTGCAAAGGATTATGCTAAACGTGGAACAAATAGGCCTCCTGCAAAAGGAAAAGGAGATGAAGTAAGAACTGTTTCTAAAAAAGAGATAGAAGAGAAGATCAAAGCAACCATGGCCAAAATGTCTGGCGGTGGTAAAAACAAAAGACAGAAAATACGTAGAGATAATAGAGCAGATAAACGAGAAAAACAAGAAATTAAAGACCTTGAAAGTGTAGAGACAACATTGAAAGTGACTGAATTTATTTCTGTTTCTGAATTTGCAAGTCTCTTAGAAGTAAATGCAACAGATATTATCACCACCTGTATGGGGCTAGGTGTGTTTGTTTCAATAAATCAAAGACTTGATGCTGAGATTATTGAATTAGTAGCTTCTGAATTTAAAACAGAGATAGAATTTATTTCTGCAGAAGAAGTTGAAGAAGAAGAAGAAGAAATAATTGACGATCCAGCTGATCTTATCCCAAGAGCACCTATCGTTACTGTGATGGGCCATGTTGATCATGGAAAGACATCACTTCTGGATTACATTCGTAGTGCAAATGTTGCAGACGGCGAAGCAGGGGGAATAACACAGCACATTGGTGCCTATGAAGTAAAAGTAGGTCCTAAGGATAAAAAAATAACCTTCTTAGATACTCCAGGTCACGAAGCCTTTACTGCGATGCGGGCAAGGGGTGCAAAAGTAACTGATATCGTTGTTGTAATTATAGCAGCAGATGATAAGCTGATGCCGCAGAGTAAGGAGGCAATAAGTCACGCACAAGCAGCAGGCGTGCCTATCGTATTTGCAATAAACAAGATTGATAAAGATGGCGCAGATCCTGAACGTATCAAAGGAGAATTAGCAGCCTTAAATTTCCAAGTTGAAGATTGGGGAGGAAAATATCAGTCACAAGATATCTCAGCAAAGGCAGGAACAAATATTGAACAACTTCTAGAGAAAATTCTTTTGGAATCAGAACTACTTGATCTGAAAGCAAATCCTAAAAGAGAATCCAGTGGAACGATCATTGAAGCATCTTTGGATAAGGGGAAAGGCTATGTGACCAAGTTGCTTGTACAAAACGGAACTTTGAACATAGGTGATGTGATTGTAGCAGGGGGACACTCTGGGAAGATCAAAGCGATGTTTAATGAGAAAGGGAAGAAAGTAAAAACTGCTGGTCCGTCTTCTCCTGTACTTATTTTAGGATTATCTGGAGCACCTCAGGCAGGTGAGAAGTTTAAAGAAACTGAAACTGAGCAGGAAGCAAGACAAATTGCATTAAAACGTTCTCAGATAAATAGAGAACAATCTAACAGAGCATCTAAACGTATCTCACTTGATGAGATTGGAAGAAGATTGGCTTTAGGAACATTTAAAGATCTTAATCTTATCGTTAAAGGTGATGTGGATGGTTCTATTGAAGCACTTTCAGATTCACTCATAAAATTAACGCAGGAAACCGTAGCGGTAAATGTTATTCATAAAGCAGTAGGGCAGATTGCAGAATCTGATATTCTACTCGCATCAGCATCTGATGCAATCGTGATAGGGTTCCAGGTGAGACCTTCACTAGGTGCAAGAAATCTTGCAGAGAAAGAAGGAGTTCAAATTAAATTATACTCAATCATCTACGAAGCAATAGAAGAAATTAAATCTGCTATCGAAGGTATGCTTGAACCTACCAAAGAAGAGAAGATCGTTTCTCAGGTTGAAGTAAGAGAAGTATATAAGATTAGTAAACTAGGAACCATTGCAGGTTCATATGTGCTTGAAGGAAAAATATCTAGAAATAACCACATCCGTCTTATACGAGATGGTATAGTTGTATATCCAAATAAAGAAGGTGTAATAGGCGAACTAGATTCATTGAAACGATTTAAGGATGATGCTAAAGAAGTTCGGAATGGAATGGAATGTGGAATCAGAATTAAGAACTTCAACGATATAAAAGCAGGAGATATCATAGAGGCTTACGAAATAGTAGAAACTAAACAAACACTTAAGTAATTCTAGGTTTCTAAGTTTGACCATTTGTTGCAATAAAAATTCTGCTTCAAATTTTCCCGCACTCGTCGCTATCTTCTAGTCTCTTAGTCTCCAAGTCGCCCCGTCCAAGAATTCGCAGAATTTACTCCAGCACACCTATACTAAACAAAGCATAGTCATATTTGACAGGATCCTTGGGATCCATTTTTCGTAAACGTGCGGTAAGTTCTTCTACAGCCCTCCAGTCATTTTGCTTTCTCTTTAAAATGCCAAGCTGTTTAGCTACACGAGAAACATGTACATCTAGTGGGATCATCAATTCACGCATGCTCCCTTTTTTCCAGATGCCAAAATCCACACCCTTTTTATCCTTTCGCACCATCCACCGCAAAAACATGTTTATGCGTTTACATGTAGAACCTCTCATTGGGGAGGCAACATGTTTTTCTGTACGTATCTTTTCTGGAGCCAGACTAAAGAAGAGGGATCTAAAATTATCAATTCCATTTTTAACATCACTCCCATTTTCAAAGAATGCATTTTCCAGGCTTTCATGTTGTCTATAATACCATTGGAAAAATTCCAGAAAATAGTATGTGTCAGCAGCTTGAAATGTGCGATGTTTAAAATCAGCAAATTTATGTCTGTCTTTAGGCTTGTGATTAAGGATAAACTCATGGGGTTGTCCTCCCATTAATGCAAAGAGCTCCTTTGACTTGTTTATAATTGTTTTGCGCTGACCCCATGCAAGTGTAGCCGTCCAAAACGCTGCAATTTCTATATCCTGTTTTTTGGAATACCCGTGTGGAATACAAATGGGATCGTTCTCTATAAAACTTTTATTGTTGTATTGCTTAACCTTACTGTCTAGGAATGATTTGAGCTCTGAACTCTTCATGAAGACAAGATAGTAAAGAGGGCAGATCTAAGACGCTTGACACTAAATTTGTTTTATACAAGTATGGCAATTATCTTTTTGGATAAACTACGACCGTATAAATAAAGTAACTTCATCCAGAATACGCAGCTCCAAGTTCCTAAATTCTAGCTGCAAAGTTTAGGTTCTAAAATCTAAAATATAGCGTCTAGAATCTATTTCCCACTACCACTTATCAATACGAATCTCCACGATATTCGCATCTTCCGTATAGACAAAAATCCTAAACTGTTCTCCAGTCTTGGTCTGTAATTTACCTAGACGGTAGTTAGAGTTTTTCTTCTTTGAATCTCCTGAGTGCACCTCACTACAAGAAGAAGGCAGATTGGAACTTAAAAAAGAGCCAAGCTTTGAATTTACCTCTGATTTAAGAAGGATATCTTGATCTTCTAGGATGCAAAGGTCAGTTTCCTCCCCTAAAAGAGAGCTTATGCTTTCTACATCCTGCGTTTCAATATATTTAAATACATTCGCAATATTCTGTCCGGACAAACTTAATGTCGTTGAGAATAGAAATATGCTGAGTAAGTATTTCATTTTAATAATTTTACATTCACATAACTAGAACAAAGCTAGTTTATTGTAAGGTTCCGTGTTTATCTTTTAATAATTCTTAAGAAAACCTTAATGCAGGAAAAAACCAAGTGTTGTCTCGTTATTTTAGATGGTTGGGGGCATGGAAAAGATCCCAAAAAAAGTGCAATTGCTATGGCAAAAACACCTTTTATGGACAGTTTATACAAAAAATACCCTAATTCTGAGCTCATAACCTATGGCGAGGAAGTAGGCCTTCCAGAGGGGCAAATGGGGAATTCTGAGGTAGGCCATCTAAATATTGGTGCGGGAAGGATCGTGTTTCAAGAACTCGCACGTATTAATAATGCAATCAAAGATGGATCTTTTGGAGAAAACCAAGTCTTAAAGAATACTCTTGAAAAGGCAAAAGCAGAGAATAAAAAAGTGCATTTAATGGGCTTGCTTTCTGATGGTGGTGTGCATTCGCATATAAACCATTTAAAAGCACTTTGTGATCTTACTGAGAAAATGAAATTGGAACATGTATACATTCATGCTTTTCTTGACGGAAGAGACACTTCACCTAATGGGGGAGCTGATTATCTTCAAGATCTTCAAAAACACATCAAAGATAAGAGTGCAGTTCTAGCCTCTATTATTGGTCGGTACTATGCAATGGACAGAGACAAACGCTGGGAACGTACAGAAGAAGCATACAATCTCTTAGTAAATAAAGTTGCTAACACGTTTACTGATGATCCAGTTGCTACGGTTAAGGAGATGTATGCAAAGGGCATTACGGATGAATTTATGGAAGCTATACTTGTAGACACGGGACAAGAAATTGCAGTACAAAGGATAGGTGATGGAGATGTTGTAATCTGTTTTAATTTTAGGACAGACAGACCTAGACAGATAAGCCATGTGTTAACCCAGGAAAATATGGTTGACTATAATATGTATGCGCTGGAGCTAGATTATCTTACGATGACGAGTTATGATGAGAGTTTTGTGGGGGTCAATGTTATGTTTACAAAAGACAATCTCATAATGACTCTGGGTGAAGTATTAGAGCAGAATAATCTGTCCCAACTAAGAGCTGCAGAAACAGAAAAATATCCACATGTGAGTTTTTTCTTTTCAGGAGGCAGAGAAAAAGCCTTCAAAAATGAATCTAGAATAATGGCTCCTTCACCCAAAGTAGCTACTTATGATCTAAAGCCAGAAATGAGTGCATATGAATTGACTGAAAAGGTAATGAAGCATATCAAAAATGAAGCACCAGATTTTGCTGTGATTAATTATGCAAACACAGACATGGTAGGGCATACTGGAATTTTTGAAGCAGCAGTTACAGCTGCTGAAACTGTAGACGCTTGTGTGTCAGATCTTATTCCCCTTTTAATTGAGAAAGAATATGCTGTCCTTGTGATAGCTGATCATGGAAATGCGGATGTCATGGTAAAGGCAGATGGCAACCCTCATACAGCACATACTCTGAGTCCAGTCCCCATTATTTTAATTGAAAAGGAAGAAAGAGCGATCAAAGATGGGAAGTTAGCAGATGTCGCTCCCACTATTTTGGAGATTATGGGAGTGAGCAAACCAGAACTTATGGATGGGGAAAGTTTGTTAGGTTAAATTGATTAGAGTGTTAAACTTGCTATAGTATATAGTTTTGTATAAACTGTTTACTCACGAAAAAAAAGATATTAGATAGAACTTCAACAATCATAGCCTCAAGACATAGCAATGAGTAAGTTCAAATGCAAACATGCTGCTCTTATCGTTAAATACATATACACTTACGTTTCAAACTATATATTATTGTATTCACCCATAATAGATAAAAATTGCATCGAACAATAGCAAAAATATTATTCATCTCAATTGTAGCAATTGCAAGTTGCAAAACCAGTAAGAATACATTTTCCAATGAATATATTAAGCTATACCCAATAGGCAAAAATGATAAGTGGGGTTACGTGAATGAACAGGGTGATTTGCTAATAGACTACAAATTTGACAAAGTGACATTCTATCATGGGGATAGAGCAGCAGCAAAATACAGAGGTAAATTTGGGTTTATTAATAGAAATGGCGAGTTCATAGGAAAACCTGAATTTGATAGTATTGGATATTTTACTAATCAAATAGCAAATGTTACAAAAGGAGGAAAAAAGCTCAGCATAGATAGGAATGGCAAAAAACTGGATGAAGGGATAATTATTGCAAACGAAGGTCCTGGTAAATTAAACTCCAATCCATTAGATTACTTCCAAGTAATAGACAAACAATACGTACTTAACGAAAAAGAGTTTGCTAACGAACAAAGACTAGATCCAATCTCAAATTTTGAAATTAGTGATTTCACCTTTAGTGAAGTAATTCCATTTTCGTCAAAGAGTATGATTGTTAGGAAAGGCAATAAATATGGAATATATGTATTGAATTCCATTGGACTTAAAGAAATTTGGGTAGATGAAATCGTTCCGCTTCAAATTGAAAAGTACAGAAATTATGAAGCCAATTATGCTAAATTTAGAAAAGGGAATAAATGGGGAATTGTTTCTAACTCTGGACATATTGAAATCGAACCAGAATTTTATTCAATTGAACAATTCACTGGAAGAATATATTTAGTAGAATACAAACCACATCACTGGGGGTGCATAAGTCTAAGTAAAAGATATTACAAAGATGAGAGCGAATAAAACAAGATATAGCAATAAGTAACACACACATCTTATTATAATTGTTATACAGCATGTAAATAAAAAATAAAAAATGATAGGTCTAAAAATAGCATATTACAAGAAAGAAGATTGGAGTCGACTGCTTCAAATTATTGATGATAAAGAAAGCATGCATGATTCTTGGAATGAATGGCACCTAGCATATCGTAAAGCAAAGAATGAATTAATTGCGAAAGGATACCAAGTCGTAGATGTTGAAATAAACTTAGATGAACTAGTAAGTTACTGTAAAGCAAAAGGAGCTAAAAATACTGGCAAAACGCGTTCTCAATTTGTTCAAGAAAGATAATCAACCTTCATATCAGAAGTCAAAAATAAATTGAAATATAAAACTATTAAGTATTTTACTTTCAACTAAACTAAATCTTCAAAATATTATGGCGTTTAGAGGAATATCAATCAGCGATTATATAGTAAAACATCTCAAAAACAATCCAAAAGAAAATGAAGAAAACCTGAGAAATCGACTCAATAAAGCTATTGTAGATTTTGAAAAAGGAGTGAAATGTGATTGCGGAAATGAAATCTGGGTAATAGGATCCGCCTCCGTTGGAAACAAATGTTTTACTTGTATAACAGGAGAAAGTGAACCAAGTGATGACTATGAAATATCATCTGTCCTGCACAACAAGCAAACTCGTAGATCATCTAGAAATGTTGAAAACAGAGAATCCTTTAAATTAAATGGAATTTTTGACGACAAAGGAAATGAAGTCAACATAGATATTGTTCCAAAACCCTCATTGTGTATATCTTGTATAAATAATGATAATCCAAAGGAAGAATTATTTTGTAATATGACTAGGCATGATCAAAAAGATGAACAAGAATTCAAATGTTTTGCCTACAAAAAAACTTGGTGAATAAAAATGAAACACGACTGTATAACAATAAGTGATGATGTCATATCTGT
>CALCMJ010000079.1 GCA_937967615.1 uncultured Saprospiraceae bacterium | reverse complement strand
TTCTATGTGTTACCTTTGCTCCCTAGCTGTTATATATGAAAGAGAGCAATACATTACAAGACAATGAAATTATCAATCTGATCAGATCCACGAAAGCTGGTGATCAAGATAGAGCGTTTGCCCAACTGTACGATAAGTGTTCTGAGACTGTGTATAGTATGGTAAGAAGTAACAGCGGCAATGCAACAGAAGCAGAGGATGTATTTCAAGATACCTTAATTGTTCTTCACAATAACCTGAGAAAAGACACATTTAAATTGACGTGCAAATTGAATACATACATTTATAGTGTCGCAAGAAATCTCTGGTTAAATCAATTGAGGAAAAGTTCAAGGCAGACAAAGTTGGACCCCTCAAGTGAAGAGTATGTTGAAGTTTCAGATAATAGTTTACAAGTGCTTATGCGATCAGAAGAGGATGGAATATTAAATGAGTTAATTTTAAAACTTGATGAAAACTGTAGAACGATTTTGAAGTATTTCTATTTTGAAAAAATGAAAATGAAATCAATAGCTGTGAAATTGGGATATGCAAATGAAGGAGTAGCAAAGTCTAAAAAATCCAAGTGTTTAAAAAAGTTAAGAGACATGGTGGCACTTAAACCACATTTAAAAACTACATTATGGACATCATAGATAAATATGATACGCAAATAGATGCCTATATTCTGGATACACTGAATTCAGAACAAAAGCGCGAATTCGAAGTGCAGCTTAATGCAAACGACGAATTAAAAGCTGAGCTGGCAATGCGCAGATCACTCAATTTGGGTTTAGAACAGATTGAAGTAAAAGATATAAGACAAAGATTAAAACTTATAAAAGATGCGAGGGGAACGCAGCACGTAGATGATAAAAAAACGAGCAATACAATCCTTCCTGAAAAGCAAACTTCAAATAATTGGATAAAATATCTACTAATAATAGGCTTGTCAGCCTGCCTGGCATTCTTGGCTTTAAAGTATTTGGGGAATTCTGAAAAAACAAATGATAGTCCTCCACTCATGGCATCATACTATGAGCCTATGCCGCTTCAGCTTTCTGATCGCGGAGAAATGACTAAGGAGATAAAAGATCTTACAGAGTTATATAATAACAAGGAATATGCAAAAACGATTCCTGTACTTGATGCACTTTTATCGCAGAAAGAAGATGTGAAATGGAATCTATATAGAGGCATTGCGTATTACGAAACTGGAAACCATCCAAAAGCTGCTGAAGACTTTAAAAAATTGGCAAATTCCTCGAATTTTTTATTGAGTGATCACGGGCTCTGGTACCAGGCATTAAATGCCCTTAAAATGAAAGATGTAGATTCAGCGAAGTTGCTATTAAAACAACTCATAGAAAAACCAAGTGCTGATCACGCAGAAGAAGCAAAAGAACTTTTATCTCAGCTTTAATTCTTTAAGTCTTCTTTCTTCTTAGCATACTTTTTTATCAAAGCATGGAAACGCGCTGAGTCTTTAAAGAAACTATACGGTTCATCTTTTATCCATATTTCATCAAACTCAAATCCATTTAGGAATGCAGTTTCTAATATCCGAAAGAAAGCTTCGTTGTCGCCTCGCATAGCATACGCTTCTGCTTTTGTAGAATAAAAGAGACCAAAGTTTGGTGCTTCTTTTATCGCTATATTTATATGCGCAAGAGAAGAATCAATTTGATCCGTTAAATACTCAAAGATCGCCATCTTATTTAGGACTCTTAGGCTCATCCCAGCATCATAATTTTCATTGTCTTTCACGAGTGGATAAAGCCGTCTGGTGATATCTAACGCTTCTAAGGTTTTAATATGTTTCGCAGAATCTTCCTTTTCGGAGCTAGCACGCACATCAGCAATTTCAACCATTGCGAGCAAGGCATCTACACTATTCGGTTGAAGATCTACTGCCTTATCAAAAAATAAATAAGAAGAATCTAACTTGTTTTGATAAAAATAATACCCTCCCATCATCATATAGTACATAGGACCTTCAAATGATTTTGCACGTGCTTCGTCAAAAACAGATGCAAGTTCTAGTGTGTCCTCTTGCCTCCTTAAAAATTGAGTATAATTCCTATACGTCCCTATATTATCAGGGAATAACTTGATATTTTCTTTAAAATATTTTCTTGCCTTTTCCACTTCACCTAAACGTTCATAGGCTAAAGACAAACCATTTATATTTCCTAAAGGGTTTGAACTATTTTCCTCTAAGGCTTTATTAAAATGCGGTATTGCTTCTTCATATTTTTCCAAAGTAAAATATGTCCATCCTAAATTTCTATGGGCGAGTTCAAAACTTGGATCATCTTCCAGTGCTACTTTGTAATATTCAATAGATTTTTCAAGTCCTTTTTCATCTTTAATAATATTCCCCCATAAATTATAAGCCCATTTTTTGTCTTCCTTATTTTGGGCTAGTTTGCGCACTATCCGCAACGCTTCAGATGTATTTTGATTTCTATTATGATAGATAGCGAGTCTGTAAGGATTTTGGATCTCCGTGATAAATTTTGCACCCTCATAGATGAGTGAATCAAACATTTTTCGTTTATCTCCATCCGCATAATTTAGATGGATAGTCTTTGAGTTTGATGGATCACTTATATGAATAGACAGACTAAGAATGTTTTCCATGTCTGTGATATTTCCAGAAACATAATTTGTTTGCACTCCCATTAAGTCACGCAGGTGGTAGATGATATTGGATGCAGAAACACCTAGACCCATAACATTCATGTTAATGTCTTTGGATTGATCTACATTAAATTCTGTTTCATCCTCTCTGACGGTACGGGCTCTTGTGTAAATTTTAATGATTTCCTGGTGCAGTTTTTTTGCAATAAACGGACCATCAAATCCAGACTCATTAAAATGCTTAGGTGAATGAATAGGCTGCAGAACAAGCTCATCTTTTTTTAAAATACCTTTTATGATTACGATTAATAACAGGATTATAAATGCGTAAATAATAAGTCTGAGCATGCGTGCTAGAAAGGACTTGGTAGAATCTTTTACTTCGCCTAAATGTAGTGGTCTTGCCATATAATGTTCCTTGACTGACCTAAATATACTTTGTTTTACGATATTCCCAAGCTGAAGATAGCCATCAAGATCATTTTAGACGCTACAATCTTTTCCTTCTTTGAATTCAATCTCATTTATAGAAAGGAGTAAGTCTAAACGGAGGGTTTTTCCACTATCCAGTTTCAAGTATTCTACACTGGAGATAGGGAATAAATCTACTATTTTACCTTCAATCTTTTTGGTATGCCCTTCTGCAGTATACGTTATTTTACAGTCAGTCTTATGCATAGACATTATCTCCAGCTGATCGTAAAGCTGGCAAGGAATTGGAGTATAAGTTTTGTCAGACATATACACAGTAAATGTTTATATGCATGAAATGGTTCGTTATCTAATGTTAAATTATGTGGTAAAATGTAAATCTATTTCCATTTGGGAACTTTCCTTCGTGAAATGAGTTATTGGATATATGTTGTATTTTGCAACTCTATAATAACTGAAATATGATTGAGCAAGTAATAAATCAAATCCAAGAACAAGCAACGAATATCTCTCCACTAGGAGCAACGTTTAAATTTCTTCTAGATGAAAATCCTATTTTCATTGATGGAACAGGAGAGGCAAATGTTGTCACAGCTGAAGATAAAGATGCAGATTGCACAATAATCACCAGCGTTGAAACACTCCAAAAGCTAAAATCTGGCGACCTGAATCCTATGATGGCAGTAATGAGCGGCAAGATCAAGATAAAAGGTGATATGGGTCTTGCAATGAAATTACAGTCTCTCGTAGGCTAGAAAGATCTAGATTTCATTTAGAATAAGTTTAGTGATTATTACGTGGGCGTGACCCTAAAGGGTCGGGCCATCCAGGGGTTCCGTCCTCGTGCTTTGCACGACGACAGCCGTCGGCTCCCTTATTACCCCTCACGCGGCTTTTGCTTCACAAGCTGATCGTTGATTGAAGTTTCTCAACTTCAATCCCATATCTGCCGTCATGTGAAGTTTGTAACTTTACACCATATTCAGTCGGTTGAAGTTTACATCGTTTATAACTTCAAACCCAAAAAAATTGCTATTTTGCTTACATGATAGTACGACGGCTGTTTGATTATCTCTATTTTCAAAAAGAAAACCATCCTCTTGAGAAAAGTATTGGTCAGAAGAAAGGATCTGACTGGGTTTTTTATAGTACTGACCAGCTCATTTCAGCATCTGAGAAACTCGCAAGTGGGCTGCTAGAAAGAGGCTTTAAGGCTGGAGATAAAATTTCATTTGTAAGTTATAAAAACCGACCTGAATGGGTGGTCATTGATATAGCAACACAGATGATTGGAATAATAAATGTTCCACTCTATCCTACAATAAGCCCCAAGGAATACATTTATATTTTAAATGACGCTGAAGTTAAAGCATGCTTTGTAGGTGATCTTGACCTATATGAAAAAGTAATGAAAGCAAAAGAGGAAGTCCCCTCACTTAAGGAGATTTTTACAATGGATAAAAAAGAGGGTAGAGTGTTTTGGGAGACCCTTTTCACAGAAAGCAGTATTGATAAAGTAAAAAGTTATGCTGAACGTATTGATCCAGATGCTCTTGCAACTATAATTTACACTTCAGGGACTACGGGAAACCCGAAAGGTGTCATGCTATCCCACACGAATATTATTACAGTTGTAAATGATACATGTCGCTCTCTACTCTCTGTGACTGGAGAACGCGCATTGAGTTTTTTACCCTTCTGCCATATTTTTGAGCGTGCAGTAATTTATGGGTACTTAAATAAGTCTTCCATTGTACATTGTACAGGAACAGACAACCTAGGAGGCGAAACAGGTGATCTACAAACCGTAAAGCCCAATTTTTTTACTACGGTTCCACGTTTGCTTGAAAAAGTCTATGACAAAATATACAGCAAGGGACTTTCCTTGACAGGTGCAAAAAAGAAACTGTTTTTCTGGGCATTGAAAATGACAGATAATTATGAACATGGATCTCCTTTGTCTGGGTTTAAATTTGCTATTGCGGATAAATTAATCTTCAGTAAATGGAGAGAAGCACTTGGAGGCTCACTCAGAGCAATTGTAACTGGTGCTGCACCTATGCCTGCAAAGATCGCAAGGGTGTTTAGCGCTGCAGGTATTCCAGTTTTAGAAGGATATGGACTTACAGAAACTTCTCCTACTCTCAGCGTAAATAATTTCAGTAATGCGAAAATTGGGACTGTAGGTTGTGTGATTGATAGTGTAGATTTGCATATTGAACTGGATGAAGAAAATTATGGAAAAGGCGCTGGAGAGATTCTAGCTGCAGGCCCTAACATTATGCAAGGCTATTATAATAAACCGGATAAAACTGCAGAGGTGTTTACAGAAAAGAATGCTAAGCAGTATTTTAGAACAGGGGATATAGGAAAATTTGTGGATGGTCCAGGAGGGAAGCAATATCTTAAGATCACGGATAGAAAAAAAGAACTTCTGAAAACCTCAGGAGGAAAATATGTTGCCCCAGCACCTATTGAAAGTAAATTAAAAGAAGATATTTTAATTGAACAGGTCATGGTTATTGGTGATGGGAAGAAATTTGTTTCAGCCCTTATTATTCCTTCTGAAGATGCACTGAAAGATCTGTGCTCCAAAAAGAATATTGCTTGGACAAGTAGAGAAGATGTGATAAAAAAGCCTGAAGTTTTGAGCAGAATTCAAGAATGTATTGATAAGATAAATCCATTATTTAGTAAGGTGGAGCAAATCAAGAAATTCAAATTGATTTCAGCACCATGGGAGCCTATAAAAACCGATGGATCTTCTTCAGAATTGACACCTACATTGAAGCTTAAACGGCGAATAATTCGAGAAAAATGTGCTTTAGATATTCAAGAAATCTATTCTGAGTGATTTTACTGTCCGTATTGAGCCTAAATCCAGTTTCTTTCACTGTTTATAATAGATTGAAAGAGTATTATATTATATATTTAGTGTTTTAAAATGCATAATTAAACTCAGTTCTATGAGAATAGTATCAGCTCTCATTTTTATAGCATTATTTGCGACAGAAGGCATCCATGCACAGTTTAACTTTCACAGAGTATATCCTGTTCCTGGAAGATCTGAACTTGCCATGGATATGACCACTACCTCTGGTGGTTACTATACGCTTAATGCAATACAAAATTTTCTTGGGAATGTTTCAGCATTCAATGTTTGTAAGTTTGACCCCAAGGGTGAAATGACATGGAGCAGGGATATAACAATAGAGGATGATCTTAATCTTTTTGAAGGAGCTAGAATTATAGAATTGGAAAAGGATACAATTGCAGTTTCAATTTTACTTGCCTCAGATGTTGGGCTTGATCACGATAAGGTCATTGTAAAGCTAGACCCGCAAGGTCAGATAGTTTGGACAAAAGGACTAGGAGGGTTTGAAACTGTGCAAACAGATACATTTGGTCTAACGATAACGCCTGGTTATGGGAATTCTATAACAGGAGCATCTACTTATACCTTGGATACAGAAATAGGACTAGGTTGTTTTAATCTTGATCATGAAGGAGAAGCAAACTGGTATAATAGAGTAAGCGTAAATGATTCTATAGGATTTCCAATTTTCCCAAATATTTTTGGCTCTAAAATGGTAGAGGATTCATCCTATTTATTTGCAGGATTTGGTATAGATATAGTCAGCGTAGCAGCCCTATTAGTGAAATTAGATTCATTAGGTGACCCTTTATGGTCTAAAGGATATATAGATTCTCTAGGAGGCCTGAACCTAGCTTTGGATGTGGATATGTTAGGTGATTCATCAACAGTACTTGCTGGTTTGAATCAAAATAACATTGCGCAACAGATTAATGGTATTGTAATGCGGGTGGATAGTGTTGGAGATTTGATCTGGTCAAAACAAATTGCATTCGGTGGCTTTGGAATATTCACTTTCGCAAACAATGTGACTGAAACAGAAAATGGAGAAATTGTTGTTTCAGGAGAATCCTTAGATGCCTTTACTGGTGCAAGTTCAACATTCAAATTAAAATTGAATAGAGAAGGAGAGCTAATCTGGGGAAAAACATATCCTAGAGCAGCTGGTTTAATTTCAACTGTAGGTGGATTAGTGCCTATTGCGGAAAATGGAACAGCATATTGGGGAACTGCATCTGATGGACAAAGCTTGTTTTCTCAATTGATTGTAGCGGACTCTTTAGGGAATGCGGGAGGAATGGCAGCACCACTTCTTGAGCAATGTGCTCAAGAAGTGGTAGATACAGTATTGTTTGATTGGCCTACGGGACAAACAAGCTATTTCTTAACAAGCATAGCAGATACGGCAATAGTAGATTATATGGCTGAGTCAGTCAATAGGGCAATTGGATTTGATATTCCTACAGTCATGTTACAGGATACTGCATTTTGTCCAGATGATCCAATCTACATAATCGAAGACGCAACAGTAGAGGGAGCAGATTCCTACTTATGGAATACAGAAGAAACAACTCCTACTATCGAAGTCGAAGAAGAAGGAAACCCTATTGTAGAAGTAACCATTAATGATATGAGAGGTTGCTTCACGCTATGCGATACAGCAACAATTTCTGTGCTAGATTCTACCATGGTAGCACTTCAGATAGATGAATCTACTTGGTGTGAAAATAGAGAATTTGTAATTACTGCTTTCCCCAGCGGAGGAGGAGGAAATTATGATATTACTTGGAGTTCAGGGGAACTGACTCCGCAAATATCTGCAGATGTTCCGGGTACATATACAGTAGAGGTTATTGATGAATTGTGCGAAATTCTAGCAACACAAACTGTAAGTGTAGATGAACCAGACATTCAACCAGCAGACTATATATTGGCTTGGAATATAGATAGATATTGTGAAACAGGAGAAATTGAGTTGCAGCTGTACGGAGGTCTCTTTAGTGATATTAAATGGTTTGATGCATTAGGTAACGAATTTGCTGATGGTACTAACCCTGTTGTTTCAGAATTTGGTACCTATAGCTTTACTGCATTAGATACATGTAACTTCTTACTAGAAGACGAAATCACTGTACCAGAAAATTTACCAGCACCTCAAGAGATAAATATAGATTTTAATGTAGAAGCCGCATGTGCAACTGGAGCTCTTATACTTGAATTGAATGGTGATGTAGCATCAGGACTTTCAATGGTCAGATGGATGGATTCTGCAGGAGCACTACTTGGAACAAATTTAAGTGTGGAAGTTCCATCTTATGGGACCTATACAGTAACAGCAATAGATGCTTGTCAAAATGAAATAGGCGATGAAATAACTATAAGCTTGGATAACCTTCCTACAACTGATATTATTTTAATTGCGGATGATACAATTTCTTGTGCAACAGGTTTATTAAGAATACGTATAGAAAACCCAACTGGCTTAAGCAACATAATGTGGTCAAGCGGACAAACAAATCAAACTGAAATTTTTGTTGATGAATTTGATTTAGATTATTCAGTTTCAGCTGATTTTTGCCAGCAAAATTATTTGTCAAATACAGTATCTCCTAGCATTAATACAGACAATTTCGTCAGATGGCCAAACGCCTTCTATCCAAGTTTTCAAGCTGATGTGAATACGGATGATTATAACAACAAGTCCTTTGGACCATTTATAATTTGCCCGACCGCAGTTGACAACTATGAATTACGGGTTTACAACCAATATGGAAACCTGATGTTTGAGACAAACGACCCTACAGATTTTTGGGACGGCACCAAGGATGGTGATTTAGCTCCAGGTGATGTGTATGTTTGGTATTCAACCTATGAAGTGTCCACTGTAACAGAAGAAATCAATGGGACTGCTACCTTAATTAGGTAAGCAGTCTCTATTAAATATAAATTATTGATAAAATTCTCAAAAGCTGGGAACTTTATTAAGAAATACTTTGTATTAGCTATTATAACTCAGGAAACCAATTGAATCCAATCAGAGTAGAACACTTCACTTTTTCCCTTCTTCCTTATCTTTAATCCATGTTTTCAGAAAAGATGATCGCATTTTATGCAGATCTAGAACCCACTGTACGTCTGCCTAAGGGAATTCATTGGATTGAACCCTTTGGAGAAACGGTAATGGAAATCTGTGATATCTATCATAAGAGGTTTTATCATGATAATAGGAATCGTACTTTTTTATTCGGCATAAACCCTGGTAGATTTGGTGCTGGTGTAACTGGTATACCATTTACAGATCCTATTTATTTAGAAACTGTTGCAGGTATTAAAAATGATCTCCAAAAACGACATGAGCTTTCCTCTATTTTTATTCATGAAATGATACAAGCATATGGAGGCCTCCGTCAGTTTTCCAAACAGTTTTACATAAGCTCATTATGCCCTTTAGGATTTATTAAAGAGGGCAAGAATATTAACTATTATGATGACAAATTACTAGAGAAAAGAGTAAGTCCTTTTATAATGCGCTCTATTGAAAATCAACTCAAGATAGGTGCAAACCCTAAAGTGGCAATCTCCCTTGGCAATGGAAAAAATTATAAGTACTTCAAAATGATAAATGAGAAGAAAGGGTACTTTGAAAAAATTATTCCATTACCCCACCCAAGATGGATTATGCAATACAAGAGAAAGGATAAGGAAAAACACCTTGCAGAATATATGCGTGTCTTAAAAGAGAGTATGATTTAAATGCGATTCCCTCCGTAATGTTCAAGGCGAAATTGGTGGTAAAATAAAGTTTGCATATTGAGAACAAGAGACTTATCTTTGTTATGTGAAACGAATAGTTGCGAAACGAACAATCCGCGAATTTTGGGAAAAACAGATTGATTCAAAGGAATACTTGCAAACTTGGTATCAAACTGCAAGAACAGCAGTTTGGAGAAAGCCTTCTGATATAAAAGATTTTTATGCAAATGTTAGTATTCTAAAAAATTCAAGAGCAGTGTTTAATATCAAAGGAAACGATTATCGTTTAGTTGTTAAAATTAATTATGAAAGACAATGGATATTCATTCGATTTATAGGTACACATGATGAATATGACAAAATAGATGCAAACACAATTTAGGATGAAATTAATATCAACAGAAAAGGAATATAACAAAGCACTTGAGCGACTAGAAATTATTTTTGATGCTAGCCCTAGAACGAAAAAGGGTCAAGAAGCGGAAGTGTTGGCTTTATTAATTGAAGAATATGAAGATAAGCATTATGCAATTGATGCTCCAGACCCCATAACAGCAATTCGAATTCGCATGGAAGAATTGGAAATGAAACAAAAAGATCTAATTGGAGTAATTGGTACAAAAGGAATTGTATCTGAAGTATTGAACAAGAAGCGAAAACTCACAGTTAACATGATTCGTAATCTTTCGAAAAAGCTAAAGATTACCGCACAAGTTCTTATCCAAGAATATCAACTAAATCGTTGAGAAAGTAGGATTAGTATTTCTATCAATCAACTGAGACTAGTTTTAATCAAAATTAACTTATCAGCATAGATAGCGTAATATCTAGTTAAAACTCGCCACCTTCAAACTCACCACCTTGTCCAGGGTATCCTCCTTTAGGACGTTTTCCTTTGGATCGTTTTTTATCGTTTAGGATCTTGTATGTAGCTGTAAATTTGAAGACTCTAGCTCTCCACTGGAATTCACCTGTTTCAAATAGATCTCCTACAAAAGTTTCCCAAACGCGTTTCCTGGAATTAAATAAATCTCTAGCACTTAATGTAAGCGTTAATTTTTTATTCATAAAATCCCTGCTCGCGCCAAGGTCAAGAGAGATGATCCCATTTCGCCTGCCTTGCGTAGTTTCTCTAGGTCCTCTATAGTTCATTCTTAACTGAAAATCCGTATTAGAGAGTGTAGTAAGTCTGTTCGTGAGTCTTGATGTGTACGTATAAGTATCAGCTTTAAATTCTTCACCAAGATTACTGCCATCAGTAATGGATCTGAAGAAGCTAAAGTTTCCATCTATTCTCCACCATGAAAGCTTTGAGAAAGAAGCATTCATGTCTAAGCCATAATCATCACGTTCAGATAGGTTTTTTGGAAATGTAACAGTAGTTCCATCACTATTAGATGTTTGTATTCTTTCAATCACATCATAGCTATGTCTCCAGAATAACGAAGAACTTAGTGTCAGGCCTTCCCAGTATTTTATATGTCCTAGCTCGTATGAATTTGTATACTCTGGATCTAAGTTTGGATTTCCACCAAAGAAGTTTCTATTATCACCAAAAGAGAAAAATGGATTCAAATACCAAAATCTTGGGCGCTGTATCCTTCTACTATAACTCACTTGAAAGGCATTGCCTTCATTGATTTGGTAATTTAAATGTGCGCTTGGAAAAAATCCAAAGTAGTCTCTATCATTAATTTCATTTGTCTCTTCAAGTTCAGTGATAACGTGGGAGTATTCTCCACGTAGACCCAACTGATATGAAAATTTATCTAACTTATTTCCATACGTAGTGTACAAGCCAAGAACATCTTCATCATAATGAAAGATATTATCGTAACCCACAACAGGGACCCATGCATCACCTATTTTGTCTTCCACCATATAGTCATTATCAATGTCTCTAAGGTTTAATCTCGCTCCAAATTCTAGCCTAGAATCTTTTGAAAACGGATTTGAGAAATCTATTTGCAACAATATGTTTCTTTGTGCTTCCTCATTTGCTGAACGTTGAAATTCAATGGGTAGATCTGATGGTACGTTGTAATCATCAAATTTTGTTTCGTCAAAATCAGAGGATTCTGTTTCATTATCGCTTCTAAACTGTGCAGAAGCAGAAAACTCCTTGCCCTTATCATTTAGTCTGTTGACATATGAAAGACCATATTCAAGTCTGTGTTCTTTTTCTATTTCATCATCATTCCTTACAACTATGCCAGTTAACATTCTATTTTCAAAACCACCTGTGCTCATAAAATCCTCGTAACTGACCAGGTTATTATTTTGTTCGTCAGAATTTCGGTAGGTTATACTTCCCGTCAATGTTTGTTGTTCATTTATAGAAAGGTCAATTCCAGCTCTTAGGTTATGCGATAATCCATTTCTATTTATATCTCGTATCTGGTCTGTGTATCTAGTAAAATCAGGGAAACTAATCTCTTGATTACGGAAGCCACCTCCTGGGCTATTTTTTCTATTTGAAAGTCCATAAGACGCAAAATAGTTTGTAGCGCCAGTTCTGTAATTTCCTGTATAATTTAAACCGTAGGATTCTGGCACACCAGCAGTAGCTTCAATAGTAGAATTGTAGCCAGAACGATTTTCTTTCTTTAATACAATATTGATAATACCAGCCATTCCATCAGCTTCATATTTAGCGGAAGGATTTGTAATCACTTCTACCTTGTCTATCATGTTAGCTGGAAGTTGTCTTAATCCGTTACTATTTCCTCCACCTACAAGGCCAGAGGGACGACCATCAATCAGTATTCTGACATTGCCGCTACCTCGAAGACTTACATTTCCTTCAATGTCCACAGCGACAGAAGGAACATTGTCAAGAATTTCTTCTGCTGAGCCACCTCTTCCGGCAAGATCTTTTCCAACATTGAAGATTTTCTTATCCAAAGAAAACTGAGTCTCACTTTTTTCTGCTCTAATTTCAACTTGTGATAGTGTATATGAATCTGGACTCATATAGATATTTCCAAGATCAATTTTTCTCTCTCCCTTCACAAAAGGAATATTATCAATAACATATTTATCATATGAAATGTATTCTACAACAGCAAAAAGTTTACCCGGCTTAGTACTTACTTGAAAGCTACCGTCGTCTTCTGAAAGTCCACCTGCCACGAGGGAAGAATCCATCTTAGAGAATAGGGAAATCGTCGCATATGCCAATGGGATACTTGTACCCTCGTCTATAAGTTTTCCTATTACAGTAATCTCAAATTGGCCTTTTGCTCCATCCTGACCTCCCTGAGGACGGCTCCCTCTGTTTTGAGCAGATAAGCTCTGAGCTAATAGGAAAATAAAGAAGAAACAAATATTCGTTTTTTTCATTAGATACAACTTAGATGATAAGTTATTAGACAGTAAAGATGGCAAATAGTTTAATCAATTGCTGTTTTAATTTCAGTTAAAGATGTCTCTATCAGCATGATTAACAAGCGATTAACAAAAGCACATTTCCAAATAGTGTAACTAAATGCTGTTTTTCTCGTATATATAAGAGAGAAGGATGATTAAGAGCTTACATTAACAAATATTTATGGAGCTAATAATACGCAATACAATCCCTCTTCGTTACATTTACTATATATGCGCATAGTTATTCTCATTTTATTGTTCCCCATTACTTTGTTTTCCCAATCTAGAGGAAATAGTAGCACCAAGGTGACTAAGGAGTTTATGGTAGAACGTGTCAATGAATTGAGAGAAAAAGGTTGCACTTGCGCAGGCAGATATATGCCACCTGTTGACCCTATTCGCTGGGAAGAAAAACTTGTGCACTCAGCACAAATCCACGCACGCAGTATGTATGAATACAGATTTTTTGCCCACATAGGACCAGATGGTAAAGATGTAGGTGACAGAATGGAAAGAGTAGGGTACCGATGGCAATTTGCTGGAGAAAATCTAGGAGAAGGGCAAAGACATTTTATGCAAGTCTTCAGAGATTGGATTAAAAGCCCAAGCCACTGCAAACTTCTAATGGACCCAAGAATGGAAGACATGGGCATCGCACGAAAGGGTAGATACTGGGTTCAGCATTTCGGAAAGTCCCTCCCTAATAACATGTATAGAAAAAATCAACGCTATTCTGAAGGTATGTAGGAGTTTCGCTCCGTGCCCTTGTACACGGTATTAAGGTTTTTGCTTCGCAAGGGTTTTCCCACTTCGTGCTGGTTTTCAGGTTGTATCCTCATAATTGCAAAGCGTTCTCCTTCCTAATTCATAATTCTTCCTTCATATTTCATATTTCCTAATTCTTCTTTCCTCCTTCATAATTCTTCCTTCTTCTTTCCTCCTTCCTCCTTCATATTTCTTATTTCTTATTTCATAATTCATAATTCTTCCTTCCTCATTCATAATTCATAATCCCTCCTTCCTCCCATCCCGCATAAGCAACATGGAGGGTTTAGT
>CALCMJ010000078.1 GCA_937967615.1 uncultured Saprospiraceae bacterium | reverse complement strand
CAGCTGCTGCTGCATCAAAATCACTTCCTACAACACCTGTTCCACTAAATGTCCCACCTGCTGGTGATCCTACTAATGGCTCTAATGCTGCATCAATACATAAAGGACCGTAAGTTCCTGCATCTACTATTGGTAATGCATTTACTACGATATCTGTTGTTGCTTCTGCTGAACAACCATTTGCATCTGTTACACTATATGTAATTGTATGTGTTCCTGCTCCAGCTGCTGCTGCATCAAAATCACTTCCTACAACACCTGTTCCACTAAATGTCCCACCTGCTGGTGATCCTACTAATGGCTCTAATGCTGCATCAATACATAAAGGTCCATATGTTCCTGCATCTGGTGTAGGTAATGGATTTACTGTTACTGTAACTTCATCTGTATTAGAACATCCCGATACTGGGTCTGTTAAAGTTACAGTGTATGTCGTTGTTACTGTTGGAGTTGCTACTGGGTTCTCTGCCGTTGCATCATCTAATGTTGCAGCTGGTGACCATTCAATAACAGTTGATGCACTTGCTCCAGTAAGCGTTGGTGCACCACCAATTGCAAAAGATTCCCCAGCACAAATTGCGCCATCAGGTCCTGCATCTAGTAATGGACAAACACATGTGTATGAAGTAGCCACGTTGTCTGTTGTATTTCCGTCATCTCCGTTTATAATAAAGCCTTCTGCACTAAATCCATTCTCCTCAATAGGACAGAATGAATTTCCAGTAACTTCAAAACAAACCGTAATTGTTTCAGAAAATAAGAATCCTATCGGCGAGGATTGTACGCCAGTATAAGTATTAGAGGCTGCGTCATACGTCCAAGTATATGCACTCGTACCTAAACTTGAAGACAAATCAGCTACTCCATTTGTTGGAGTAATGTTGTCCATGGTGATAACAATCTCTGTATCACCTGCGTTTGGATAACCAGGAAGATTTACATTTTGAATTGTAAAATCATAACAACCGGTTCCACCATATTCAACCGGATCCAAAGGAGCGGGTGCAATAGCTGGGGCTGTTAAGTTTAAGTTTTCCTGTGCATTGAGCGTAAAAACGCACGCTAGTAGCATGATCAAACTGCTTACTATGTGTTTTACTTTCATTCTGTTCACATTTTTTGTTAAGGGTAAAATAAATAGTTTATAAATTATTTTGGCTTAATGCCATTTTTTATTTGAGTCCAATATTGAAATCAAATAAATTGTTAAAAAAATACTTACTGAGATAATAACATCGACTAAGACAATACGATGAATAGAATTCTAAATGAATTCTAACAATGGGGATTGGATAGTACGGGTGTTATTAAAAAATTAATCCAAATGGACTTGTTCTACATGATTGCTACAAAAGTAAGAGTATTCTGTAGACTATGGAGTCATAAAGCGTTAAAATTTTGAAATAATTGGGAATTGACGGCTTATTTACTTTTAAACTTTGAGTATAAAATCTATTCCTTGGGAGGGATTGGAGATCCATGAGGGTCATTTTCCGGAAATCCAAGATCTTGGGCTATTTCCTCTAACAATTCTTCTGAAAGATGATGCTCTAAATAATCAGCTTCGTCGTGAATTTGAACTGCATCAATACCCATTTTATCTACTTGGTAGGTTTCCCAAAGTCTGTGTGCCCTGACTAAATCGTTCGCTTTTTTTCTACCCGTATCTGACAAAACAACACTCATACCTTTTGACTTCAACAAACCCAATGTCTTCAAATTTTGAATACCCTTTTGAATGGCAGTTTCTTGAAGACCTAATTTTTCCCTCAAATGTTCAATGGTAATAGGATAATCTTCATTGGCCTTAATGACCTGCCGTAATATATCCTCTTTAATAATCTTACTTTTCTGTTTTCGACGTTGCAAATACTTAAATACCAGCCCTTTAGATGGAGAAAAGGCGACTGCAATCAAATAAAAACTTGTAGCGACTAAGGTCATTGCTGGACCCGGTGTAGTTTCAAATCTGACTGATACCAAGAAGCCCACTAATGCGGAAAGCAAACCTATTAATCCTGAAATGATGAGTACTTTTTTGAGATTATCTGAAAGCAACAATGCTGTGGCTGCTGGTGTAATAAGCATCGCGACTACTAGAATTACACCTACAGCCCCCAAGGACGATACTACCGCAACCGATAATAAAAGCATGAAAAAATAATGAATCGTTTTAGTGGAAAAGCCCATTGCTGTTGCAATCGTTGGTTGGAACGTAGTCACGAACAAATATCTATAGAACACGACAATACTAATCAGCGTATATACCGTGATAATTGAAGTCAAAATGATGTCAGAATCAGAAATACCCAGTACATTTCCAAAAAGAAAATCCTTCAGATCCAGATGTGCACCCGTCCTTGCAAGGGCAGATATGCCTATAACTCCAATAGAAAACATCGCAGTAAATATGATTCCTATAGCTGCATCATTTTTTGTTTTTACATGATCTTGCACCCATGTTATTCCTACAGCTGTTAACATGCCTGCTACAGTGGCTCCAAAGAAAAATCCTAATGTACTATAACCAAAGAAAACAAAGGAAAAATATATACCGGGGAGGATAGCATGTGATAAGGCATCTCCAATTAGGGACATGTTCCTGAGAACTAGAAAACAACCCAACGTTCCACACATGATACCTACTAAAGAAGACACCAACATTGCTCTAATTGCCCAAGGCTCTGATAGTATGTGAAGAAATTCTTGCATTATTATTACAATATACTAAAAGTATTTTTAGTCTAATCTAAATATTTAACAAAACTCCCTCTTTTACTGAATTTGGCGAGTAAATAAGATGGTTTACGTCGAGCAATTCTAGCACAATCTCAATAAATGCAAATGCCAGCGGAGCCATAGTTTTTCTATTATTTGGTATCCAATCTATTTTACTCATTTCCTCTATATCTAATGAATTCATTAGCCTAAAGTATTTAGAAAGTGTAGTGACATCCAAAATATTAGAATGTGAATTTAATTTTTCTTTAAATGCTATAGCGTTGCATATCTCAAAACTTCCGCCATTACCCACAAGGGTGGATATCTTCAATTCCTTTGAATGATTAATGATTTCTATTAGTTTGATTTTACAAAAATCAGCGAGCTTATTGTATTGAAATTCTGAAACTAAACCCTTATAAGCTAGCATCTTAGCTAAGTTGTGCAGTCCTATTGGATAACTTTTTGCAAACAGCATTTGATTGTCATTCACTATAATAAACTCTATACTTCCTCCTCCTATATCCATTATAATATAAGGCTGCTCTAAATTCCTAACACTTGGCTCCACTCCTTGGTAGATATATTTAGCTTCTGCTTCATCTGAGAGGATCTCAATTGCGGTATTCAAAATACCCTCTAACTCTTCTTTTAACATTTCTCCATTCTGAGAGTCTCTGAAAGCTGCAGTACCTATGACTTTTAACTTAGTAATATTGAATTGCTGAATTTTAAGATAAAATGTTTTACAAGCATTACATGCTCTTTGATATGCCAAATTATTTATCCTATTATTACTGGTATTCTCAAGTAAGCGAACAAATACTCTATTTCTATACACAGGCATAAGAGATCCTTCATTTTTAACAATAAGGAGATGGAAAGTATTGGAACCTAGATCAATTACAGCCTTCAACTGTATTATTTATTGGTTAACTCCCTGTGCTTGTGCAAACACTTGATTGTAAAAATCAATTCCAGTTTGGTTAAACATTGATCCACTTGCTGGTTTTTCCTTTTCCATAAAAACTAAAAACTGACAGCCCTGCGTAAAATATAAATCTGCCTCTGCTAACATTTCCCCTTTTGACATAAACATTTGCCGTCCAACAGGTTTACAATCCACAGGAATTGTGCCTATTGACAATCCTGAAAGAGTTGCTATATTCCCTTTAATTGCACTAGGCTCACTTATGCTCATACTGAAATCAAATGTTGTATAGATATAGTCAATCTGATCTACTTGATTATACAAGTTTCTTACAAAATTTTCATCTGCTCGTGGTACTGCTATTCCCTGCTTTGTCTGCTCAACTTGTGGAACAACAGCCTGCTTGTTGTCTGTTTTGCATGAACTAATACTGCAAACAACGAGTATTGATATGATTATGAGAAACGTAAAATATTTATTGTTCATATTTATAAAGTTAAAGTGTATAGCCTAAGCCAAACGTCCATTGATAATTTATCAAGCCATCCGTTTCCAAATTATCATTCTGATATATTTGGATAATAGAGTTAGTATAACGCACAATCCCTTCCCATTTTGCATTCATTGAATAAGAAACACCTACAAACAGCATAAAGTCATAGTTCTTAAAATTACCTATATCATTTTCAAACAAGCCATTTGATGAAGAAACGTCAAATAACCTAGCATAAGCAAATCCAGCGTGTGCTTTTACTTTATAATAATCCTCTTCCTCTAAGTACCAATCTTTGATTTTAAATAAAATAGGTATTTCAATATACTCCAGACTTGTTTTGAACTGATCTTGGCCTAGAGTGATTTCTGACTGGCTTCCTTTTTGTGAATACAAGAACTGCATACCCATGTCAAAGCGTTCATTTAAAGCATATGATATTTCAGCACCTAGGTTTAGCCCTAATTTATCATATCCAGCAAGTTGGTCTCCCTGAATTTGGCTAGCATTTAGTCCAGCTAAAACTTGAGCCTTAAAGCCTTTTTGTGCGATAGAAGGGAGGCAAAACAATCCACTCAATAAAACTATAGAGCTTAACATTCTAAAAAATACATTGGCCTTAACACCCATTGAACAAATCTGTTGGTTACAAAAATTTACTGATATATTATAGATTTTAATTATATGAATTAATACTATATTTGGCCCAAGGTAAAGATAATTTGTATGCGACATAGCTCTGCTAACTTAAAAAGATTGGAAGCAATATTAAAGTCTGATGGCTTTACAATAAGGTATGAAAAAGGGAATTTTCAATCTGGGTATTGCTTGTTGGAAAATAAGAAAGTAATAATAATAAATAAGTTTTTTGACCTGAAGAACAAAATAGACAGTCTTTGTGCAATAATCGCACTTGTTTATCCTGTTGTTCCTGAATATTTCCTTCCAGAAGACAAAAGCATTGTTGAATCTATTCTCAAGAATAATTTAGATCTTAAATTAGTGGCCTAATATATAATATTTGGAATGTATTCTACTAGGTACTGGAACCAGTCAAGGAATACCTGTTATAGGTTGTAAATGTCCTGTATGCACATCTATAGATATCAGAGACAGTCGTCTAAGGGTATCTTGCTTTATAGATGATGAAGAATCCAATCAAAAGATATTGATTGATATTGGTCCAGATTTCAGACAACAAATGCTTTCAAATCAAATATCTGATATAGATGCAGTTTTGCTCACTCACGAACACAATGATCATACTGCAGGTTTAGATGACATTAGAGCTATTAACTTCCTCCACAATAAGAATATACCTTTTTATGGATTAGATAGGGTGATCACTGATATTAAGAATCGATTTCATTACGCATTGAGCACTAACAAATACCCTGGTGTCCCTCAAATTGAGATGCATACTGTAGAAAGAGAAATCCAACTAGGATCATTGAAAATAATCCCTATTCCAATAATGCATGGAACACTTCCTATTCTAGGTTATAGAATTAAGAATTTTGCGTATCTCACTGATGCATCTCTAATTACTAAAGAATCATTGGAAAAATTAAAAGATCTAGATGTATTGGTTATCAACGCTTTACGTCAAAAAAAACACTACTCACATTTTACACTTGAAGAAGCTTTAATTGAAATTGAAAAAATCAGACCTAAAAAAACATATCTAACACACATATCACATGTTTTTGATACCCATGAGAATATTACTAAGCTTTTACCTGACAATGTATGTGTCGCCTATGATGGCTTACGTTTGAGTCTTTAATTAAGGTTTGAATATTAGGGTAGGAATAGATATATTGCAAGTGTGAGATGCAGCACTAAAATTATACTTTGCCTTACTATTTTTCTTAGCTCTACAGTTCAAAATGACTGCTGGGCACAACAACGTGCGCAATATTCACAATTTAACCTGAATAAATATCTTATAAATCCTGCTTTTGGAGGATTAGAACGATCACTCAGTGTTACAGCATTTTACCGCACCCAGTGGGATCAGATTGAAGGTGCACCAGTCCAACAAGGAATTAATGGGCATTTGCCAATTTATTTATTGGGTGGCTCAGTAGGCTTTTCTCTTTTAAATGAATCTGCCGGTCTTGAAAGAAATACCTCATTAAGCTTGTCTTATAATGTAGTTAAGCAATTTGAATTTGGACTTCTGTCTGGAGGAGCTTCAATAGGAGTAATCCAAAAATCCATTGATCTATCCAAAGCTGAGACTCCAGATGGACAATATTCTGGTGGAATTAACCATAATGATCCTCTTTTGGGTATTTCAAAGGTCAATGGTGTTAATGCAATTTGGAAAATTGGAGCGTATTTTAGCAATTACTGGACAGAAGTAGGTTTTACAATTGAAAATTTGCCTTCCCATCCAATTGCACTTGATGATTTTAGTGTGAGCTTGAGTCCCACTTATATGCTCTTTACAGAATTTAAAGCTTTGAACAAATTTAGAGGCTTAAAAATCAAGCCATCCCTGCTTTTTGCGAGGAATAATCAGGAAACACAAATTGCTGCGATAGCCCTTACAGAATATGGCAATATTTTTGGAGGTATGGGTGTTAGAGGATTTAGTAGTACTTCAATTGAAAGTTTGTTATTTCTTATGGGCATCCAAATCGATAAAAATTACAGAGTTTCATATAGTTATGATTACGGATTAAACAGTATTGGAAGGATTTCTGATGGATCTCATGAATTTGTTTTAAATTATAATCTTCAAAAATTAATTGGAATAGGCTTGGACCCACCAGTTATATTTAACCCTAGAAACCTGTAAAGGAGGTTTCTAAAAGCTATTTATTGACATTTTAGTATAATATAAGATAGAATATCTGCGTTAGATTAATTGCTGGTAGGATAATTTACTGGATTTACTGATCAAAACTAGCGTATTCAACTTATTATATATTTGTTTTATTAATTTTGTTATTCCACGTAAACAGTTATTTTTACGTGCTAATGATTACCTGAGTGATAAATTCAATATAGGAAATGAAAAAAGGAACACATTATTTACTTGGCCTAGCCTTTCTGGCTTTATTAATTTCTTCTTGTGGTCGTGAAGAGACAGGTCAGTTGGTCGGAGTCGCTGACAGACCCAGTTGGAGTGGTCTTAACCCATACGGTATGGTATATATACCATCAGGGACTTTACACATAGGTCAAAGCGACCAAGATGTGTTTTCAACACACACACAAAGACCAAAAGCAATATCTATCCAAGGATTTTTCATGGATGATACTGAAATCACTAACAATGAATACAGACAATTTGTTTATTGGGTTCGTGATTCAATAGCTCATACTATTATGGGAGATTTCATAACAGACGATTATGGCAATGAAATGCTTGATTGGTCTTATGATATTGATTATACTGATGAGACTTTGGATGAAATGTATTACGAAGGTGATATGATGCTTAATAATAAGCGTGAAATAGATCAAAGACAAATGAATTACACGTATCAGTGGGTTGACTGGAAAAAGGCAGCTAGTAACACTGAGGTTGTAAGATCATCACTTATCAATGAAGAAGAAGTGAACATATATCCAGATACTTTGTGTTGGATACGTGATTTTGCTTATTCATATAATGAGCCATATACAAGAAATTACTTTTGGCATCCATCGTTTGACGATTACCCTGCCGTAGGAGTAAACTGGAAGCAAGCAAAGGCATTTTGCCATTGGAGAACCCACTTATGGAATTCATTTAAGGGAGAAGAAGAGCCAAATTCAGAAGAATTTAGATTACCGACAGAGTCTGAATGGGAATATGCTTCTAGAGGAGGAAGAGATATGGCGCCGTACCCTTGGGGAGGTTATTATATTCGTAATGCAAAAGGTTGTCTTTTGGCTAACTTTAAGCCAGGTAGAGGAAATTATCCTGAAGACGGTGGATTGTATACTGTAAAAGCAGATGCATATTTCCCGAATGATTATGGATTATATTGTATGGCAGGAAATGTGGCTGAATGGACTGAATCTGCATACCACCCAGGTGCATATTCACATGTTCATGATTTGAATCCTGATCTTAAATATGACGCTTCAGATGATGATCCAAAAGCTTACAAAAGAAAAGTAATCAGGGGTGGATCTTGGAAAGATATATCCTACTACTGCCAAACGGGTACGAGACATTGGGAATATCAAGACACGACTAAATCTTATATAGGATTTAGATCTGCCTTAACATTCTTAGGAAGATCGATTAACGACTTTTAGAAAAATATACAGCAGTAAAAACGGAATTATTCAAACCAGTAATTCCGTTTTTTTTTCTGGTTAATGAACCAGTTTTCGACGAAATCATTCTCAACAAACTACAAGCATAATAAAGACGGTAAAATACCGTTTCAACAATACTATAACTATATTCATTAATAACTTAACATCTTACTAGAAATGAGTTTTATCAAATCAAAAGGTTTCAAATATTTTAAAAATTTAGTCATTGGGGTTGGAGCATCACTCGTAATGCTAGGTGCCCTAGGTAAAATTAATAACTACGAATGGGGGGGACTTGCAATCACCATTGGACTGATTACAGAGGCTATTTTATTCTTCTTTTTAGGAATATTAGGTCCTGAAAAAGATTACTACTGGGAAAAATTATATCCTGGATTAGATGCATATGGATCTAACATTTCACCACTTGCTGCAGGTGAAGGATCTGGAGCATCCAGAGCGCTTAATGCAGATGCTGTTGAAGACAGATTAGGTGGTATGCTTCATGAACTTCAAGGAATGTCAGCAAGTCTGGGATCATTGAAAGCACTTCAAGAAGTAGACTTTTCTGAAACATCAGAGCAAGTTAAGACTATGCATAACTTCTACACAAAGATGAATGAAGCTATGGGTACATTGTCTGAGACTGTAGAAGATACGAAACAATACAAAGTACAGATTGAATCATTAAACAGGAATCTTTCAGGATTGAATACAGTATACGGTAACGTATTAGGTGCTTTCAACCAAGGAACGAACGCGTAATCCTTAGATTAATTAACTTTTAAAAAATAAAGAATGTCCATACCTAAGGAGCCGCGACAGTTGATGATTAACATCATGTATCTTGTTTTAACTGCATTGCTTGCCTTGAACGTTTCCGCGGAAATTTTCAATGCATTTGAAATGGTTGACAAGGGATTGAACACGGCAAATAATTCACTGGATGCATCGAATGATGCAAAGCCAGAACAAATAAAAGAAAGTGCAAAAAAGCAAAAGAAACTTGCTATTTATGCAGATAAAGTAGATCCTGCCAGAGAAGTTTCGAAAGAAGCATCTGACTACATAGATAATCTTGTTTCATTATTAATCGATGAGTCAGGTGATCGTAATGGATCTGAAGACGAGGGTGATTATGTAATGGTAAAAGACAAGAGAGAGCTGAAAGGAAAGAAAGATTATGCAGCTACTACTCGTTTTATGGTTGAAGACGGGAAAGGTCTTGAATTAAAAACCAAAATGTTAGAAGCTAGAGATAAGTTCTTAACTTTTATTGATGAAGAAGACAAAGCAAAATTTGCTGCGGAACTTCCTATTAATATTGATGAAGAAGCTTGGACAAAGTCACCTCATGCTAAAAAAGATTGGTCTGATTTCACATTTGGCCATATGCCATTAGGAGCAACTATGCCAATCTTTACCAAGTTTAAAAATGACGTTAAGTCTTCAGAAGCAGCAGTATTAAATTACTTAGCTGGTAAAGTAGGACTTACTAAAGAAGTTGTTCTTGATAAATTTAGAGTAGTTTCTGCACCAGAAAAATCCTATATTATTAAAGGAGAAAAGTTCAAGTCTGAAGTCTTTTTAAGTGCAGCAGCTGGAGCAGATTCTAATACAGGCATCTCTATCAGCGTAAATGGAAGAAAACTTCCAACGAACAAAGAGGGTGTTGCTACATTTGAAGAAACTGCAGGTGGTCTTGGTAAGAAAAAGTATGAGGCTGTTGCAAGTATTACAAATCCAGTAACTGGAGAGACTGACAGGTACAAGCAAACATTTGAATATGAAGTGGGAGAACGTTCTGTGACTGTATCCCCTCTTAAAATGAATGTATTCTATATTGGTGTTGATAATCCTATAGCAGTAACTGCAGCAGGTGTAAACAGTAATGAAATTAAAGTTTCTATGGGGGGTGCCGGTGGTGCTTCAATAAACAAAGGTAGTAACGGAAACTGGGTAGTAAAAGCTACACGTCCAACGAAAAAGGGAGAATTTGCCAAAATTAACGTTAAGGCTCCTGGCTTGGATGAAAGTAGAGACTTTAGAGTAAAAAGAATTCCAGATCCAGTGCCAAAATTAAGTAAATCAAGGGGAGGCGCTATGTCTCAGGGTGAATTTAAAGTTCAACCAGGTGTATTTCCAGTTCTAGATGGTTTTGATTTTGATGCAAAATGTACGATCAAAGGTTATAGGCTAGTAAGAATACCTAAAAGACAGGATCCTGAACTTTCTAATAACGCCGGAGGTAAATTCAATGCACAATCAAAGAGTATCATTTCAAAGGCTAAAGCTGGAGATAGTTATCTTTTTGATAATATTAAATGTACTTGTCCTGGAGATCCTGCACCAAGGGATCTTGGATCAATGGCATTTAGAATTAAGTAAACCGATAGTCAATTGTATAAAGTTATAATTATGAAAAATTCAAAAATATTTTCGCTACTGTTCGTTTCTTTCATTGCGAGTGCAATGTTCGCTCAGAAAGAAGATAGAACCATAATCACTGAGTCAAGTGAACCAATGGAAGATATCTACATAGATGATATTGTGAAAAGAACCTTAGTAGAGGAAAATAGAATTATTGAGTGGTCTCCCATCAGAGAAGCTGACATAGGTTGGGAAAAAAGAATTTGGAGAGTCATAGATACAAGAGAGAAAATGAACCTTGTATTTAGATATCCAAATGCACCTTTCTTTGAGATTCTTAGAGAGTTAGCTCAAAATGATGACGTTACTGCATTCCGTGATGAGTTTTTCAAAGAACCATATGGTATGGACGAATTGGATAAACTTGTAAACAGAGTTGATACGGTATCCACGTTTGATTATGACACATACGAAGAGAAAATTGAGATCGTAAGAAGTGAGCTCAACTGGGAAGATGTTAAACAGTATAGAGTAAAAGAAATATGGTTCTTTGACGAAGAACTTTCAAGAATGCGTGTACGTATAATTGGAATTGCTCCATTGTTTACAGAAACAAACGAAGAGTCAGGACTTTCTTTTACAAGACCTCTTTTCTGGATATATTATCCTGAAGCAAGAGAGGGTCTTTCAAAGCACAGAGTATTTAATGAATTTAATGATATCGCTCCAAAATCTTGGTATGATTATTTTGAGGACAGATACTTTGCAAGTTACATCTACAAAAAGTCAAATGCACTAGATTTGAGAACAGAAGATATCTATAATGGTTATGACAGAGCAGGAATTGATAGATTACTTGAGTCAGAAAAGATTAAGAACGAGTTGTTCAACTTTGAACATGATCTCTGGGAATATTAATTCATTAGTTAACATAAAAAAAGGCTTAGCATCATGTGTTAAGCCTTTTTTTATGTCCTGAAGTCGAACAAAAAAGTTTTGACATAAAGAAATAATCACTGAGTCATAACTCCCTAATCACCCTAAAGATCAACACAGTTCTTATTTCATCAATATGAATTTATCTATATGGAGATCTTCAGGAGTTTGTACCTTAATAAAGTAAAGACCGTTATTATATTCAGACATATCAAATGAACTCCATTTTTCTGAACAATCATTTTTGCATACATCTTTTATCTGGGTTCCATGTTCATCATAGATTTTGATTGTAATATCATTTGTGACACTGATGATTTCTTGAATATCAAGATTAATAATTCCAGTTGTTGGATTCGGATAGATCCTTAATGATTTTCTACTTTTTTGAAGCGATACATCTGTTAACTGACTTGATCTATTCGTAGCTATAGAATTTAGACTTTCGTTTGTTAAAACTATTCTTTCAGCTACTGGGAATTCTGTTTCAGTATTTGTGTACAATTTGGTGGTAAAATATGGTCCTGATGATTTTACAGTTAAATTCACATCCTCTACTTCCCCATTATAACCGTTAATTTTAAATCTTCCTAAACGATGTAAATTTTCTTCTCCATTTATCCTTGCAATAAAGTTGTGAAGTTGTGCATTAGTAGAAGCTGTTCCTGAAGTAAGAAGAATTCTAATTTCGTTGTCACTGACAGGCATAATACTAGTCCCTCCATAATAATTATATTGTACTTGCAGTGCTGTCATCAAATCATTAGGATCATTGTAATTAGTAGAACTAAATGTACAGTAGCCATTTTGAAGAAATCCAAATATTGGTTCTGGGTTCGGCACTTTGCTTACCACTGGATCTGTAAAACCTTTTGAATCAAAGTTGATAATAAAATCTGATTGCGCTAGAAATAAATCCCCTTCTGACCCTTCCACCGTATGTATATATAAGTCAAATATGTACTCCTCTTCTGTGATTTCGACTTCTTCAGTAAATACTATTGCTGATACCTGTGTAAATAATTTGTTAGTGGCAATATTTAAAACACAAAGCAAAGTGAATAAATATTTATAATTTGAAATTTTCATATTCTAATTTTTAATTTTTAAAAAATAATCACTGTTTTTACTGTGGCAAATTTCCACTGAGGTTTCGATTGTTCCATGTAAATGTGCGTTCATCAACATCCGTAATTCCATTCAATGAACTATCGCTTACCCTATACCCTACTGTATTTCTTGCGTTCCAAGCTGCGGATCGATCAGCTGCAGTTATATAGTTGTCATTCGTTAAATCTCCAGAATACAATTCATATTGAGTTGCAGTGATCATTTTCATAGAATTAGCAGCATGTGATCCACTTATAAAATCAACAGTGGTTATATTCCCGTCAGTAAATTGTAATGGTGAATCTGTCATTATATCCAAGTGGTTTCTATGTCTAATAGCGACAAAATAATTCCCTAATACAACACCTTGAAAAGATAAACTAAGTGGAAGATTGGGAGTTGCACTTGCTTCGTCAAACTCTACAATTCTTCCATCAGCCATCAACAAAGCATTTCTTGTATAATGTACAATAGTTGGGTCTACCTCATCTCTCAATTCGACAAAAACCCAATCGATAACTTCACTATTTGTAACCGCATTATTAAAAAAGTTGTCTAGCTGATTCCCATACTGAGGATACATCAAGGCAGGATATGGTCCTGTAGAGGGAATCAAGAGTGTGGGTACCTTTTCCATAGTCACATCAGTACCATTAATTAACTTCTCTGGACCTTCTAATAAAATATTTGCATCTAAAAAAACGTCACCACAAGCGGCACCGTTATTAGTTACAGCAGTTGTAGAATTACCATTTACACAACCATCAAATGCATCCAAAGTAAAATCAATAGTTGCCGTATTACCGTCTTGCACAGTAGACAAAAATTCAAGGCTAACTGTTTCACAAGCTGGAGACACTGCAATAGAAATCGGTGAAACAGCTTGACCCATATTGTCAAACCATGCGTTGGCTTGGATAAAGATGTTACTGAATCCTCCTATCAAGTCTACAGAATAGTCAACATCTACAATATTTGGAGAATCATTACAAATTTGAAAATCAATTATTGTTATTTCTCCAGGACAAACATCTTTTGATATAACTGAAGGCGTAATAGTCACCTCGCTTGGCGGGCAGTCACTTGATGTTACTTCAATATTATCAAACAAAGCAAAGCCACCTCCTACAGCACCTCTTACGAGTAAGAAATTAACAGGATTACCTGTATTATTAACCCACGTAAAAGAATTGCTAGCCAATACTGGATTAGCTGTACACCAAACACTAGGGTTAAGTGTGGATTGATCAAAAACCTGAAAGCTCATCAACCAGGGTTCAAAAATCGTCCCATCATTGCAGGTCATTGTGCCAACATTGCCAGGTACTGTTGTTTGTGCATCAAAAATATTTGAAATACCATTACTACTTTCACAGGGATAAAACTCACTCCCATAGAAACGTACTCCAACCGCGTTAGGTGGACTTTGACCCCAGGATCTAAAACCTGCCTCATAACTAATGTTCAGCTCACAGCCAGGTGCTACTGGATGATTAAATGGTAAAATAAAATACTCATCAGGATTTGACTGGAGATAAACACCATTGCAGATATCAGGCGTATTTTGTTTATTATTAACTTCAAAATGTGGGTATGGTATCTGAAAAAACTGAACAGAATTTGGAGGGCTAGAACTTTGGAAAAAGATTTGAAAATCTTCAAGATCGCCATAACAAGCTATGTTGCCATTATCCAAACAATCTCCAACACATTCATCAAGAAAAGGTAAGTTCACCTCTACAAGGATAAATGTAATGTTTCCGGGTGTTTCATTTGCTCCAAATAAACTGCATGTAGGAATGTATTGAATATTTGCATAACCGGAAAAACCAGGATTCGAACTAAATGTGATATCGCCATTTGTGGCAATGCTTACATTTCCTTGTGATGGATCCCAGAATAAGTTATCCATTGTTAAAACACTGGCCATTCCAAAATTAATATCATTATCTAAATATCCATCTGTCCCATTTGTAGCTTCAATTAAAATGGAATTCCCAGATTCAACAGCTTGAGCTCCTTCATAAATATCATTGACACCTATTTTAGTACAAAGCAAAGTACCCTGACAAGCATTATTATAAACCATGAAAGGGACATTTGATCCAGTTGTACCTGGATCCATAGTCCCATACGTATCAGATATAGTATATCCTAAATCGCAAAGTATAGCAACTTCATTTATATGAGGATGCCTCTGCGTTGTACCTGTAAAATAAAATGGGTTCATGGTATATCCGTTCCCAAGCATAGTTCCTGAGCTTTGGCAATTTAAATGGCTTAAATTGCTATCCCACCATGGGTTTTGGGTATACACTGTTTGTCCAGCGGCTGTCCACGTGCCATTAAAAAATATTGGATCAGTTCCAGATAGTGCTGGACAAGCAAAAGCAAGTGGAACAGTCGTATTAGGAGCTATATCAAATGGAGATGTGTAATTAATTAATGGGATCGTACCCGATTGTAAAAATCGATCATATCTTGAATATAAATGTTCACCTACTCCATTTGTTTCTAAAAAATAACTCTCTCTACCCGGCTCTTCTCCATTTATCAAAGAATAAATACCTAAAGCATGCAAACCTTCATGTAATACTATAGAATAAAAATCTCTTTCATTTGGACCTATCACTAAATCAGGAACCAAATCATTATAAGCATAAGGACGAGCGGAATCAAAATTGACTAATAATGTACCATGTGGATTATCTTGAAAACCTAAATTATTTAAGTTCGCCCAAGCATCAACTCCTGTTTGGAGTGTTGTCCAGATTCCATTGTCAATAAATGCAGAAGGGGTACTTAGTGCATGCATTCCAGATGCCTCAGCTAAACGATCTGAATTGTCGCTCACAGAAGGTTGTACTTCTATAAGAACCTCTCCTTGCGGGGCTGAGCTTAAAATCAAAGCGGAAATATCTCGAAATACATTGCAGGCCACTGTACGTCTGGACAATGCCAATGCAGCATCTAAATCATCAAAGCCTGTGTCTGTATCATCCTCCATGTCTAGAAAATGTAAGGTAAAATGACCACAAACCATACAATTTGGATTTTGCCCATTAGGACTATTCCTCATTAGAGATTCTTTTCGTGGTTTATACTCTTGACCAAATCTGTCAAGCATTTTAAATGTCGATTTTGTTAAATCAGCTGTTTTTTGATTGCCATCTTGGGCAAGAATTAAGCATGGCATTGTAATTAATACGATAAAAAGGTATATGATTTTGCATTTATGTAATGTCATTTGATTGCTTTTTACGAAAGTTTAGAGATAGAAATTGAATACTATATCTTATAATATTTGTTCGAACAAAATTTTGAAAACTGAGAACATTCTAATAAAAAGACGGGGGAATTGAAAAATATAATGGGGGCACCAAATATTGATCACCCTGGCTGCAGGAATACTATTATTGTTTCGGATCTACAATTGCTAATTTGAGATGGATGAATGCATCACGGAGCGGTTTAATCATTAAGGAACCTACAAGCATGTACTCTAAAAAGATCAAGAACATGTTTTCCTTAAAGTTTGGATCAGCATAGGTTGCATAACTTAAAAGAACAAGAAAAGACCAGACATAAATGTACTTGTAGGGATTAAAAACACTTAGAAGTATAAGTGTCATAAGGTACCATGGATGAACAGTTGTAGCTGTTAGCAGGTATATGCTTACAATTGCAATGCATACATTAAGAAGCTGTTTTAAACTTAATACTTTTGGTGCAAAGCTGAGAAACAGAATACTTCCTAGACTAATTACGCCCAAGACTGGACCTATTATCTGAATTGTATTATATCCTTTTATCCAATACCCTATTTCTCTAAGAATATAATATACGCTTGCATTGAATTCAAATTTTCTAAAATACAAATCCAAGCTATTTGCAAAATTTGAAATTTGAAGACCTGAGTAAACTGGATAAAAAATAAGTGCAATAAGTATAGACCCAAAACATATCGAATAAAAACTACTCTTGCCTTTCACAAACTTTAGAAATAATATTGGCCCAAATATTAGAGGAACAAGTTTAGTAGCAACAGCCAATACAAACGTGGACACAAAGGCCCAAATATTAGACTTTGATAAAAAGTATAAACTACCTGCAAAAAGAGAAAGCATGATCGTCTCAAAATGAAGATTTCCAACTCCTTCAATAATGACTAATGGATTGAGAAAATAGTAAAAGACGTTCTCTCGTCTAAGCGTAAACTTATCACATAAACGAGTGAGAAAATAAAAACTTAAGAGTTCAAAAGCAAGAAAGATACATTTCAATACTATAGAGAAGCCTTCTATGGATTTAACAAATGCAGCCAAGTAAAAAAAGCATTGTGCTATTGGTGGATATATGGTATAATATTCCTGAGAGTTCATATCACTATATATAGTACGCCATTGTCCCCCATTCATTTTCTCAAGAACTTCTGAAGGAAGAATTGAATACGGATTAATTCCATTATGACTTAATAGTCCATCCCAGAAGAACCTATAGACATCATCTGATAAGTTTGGAAATAATGGTATCAGTACGAGCCTCGCACACACTCCAAGGATAAAAAGAGATTGGAAGTTAATGGCAAATCTATCTTTCTTAGAAACGAGAATTGCATAGGATACGAATGCAATTGTGAACCCAAAAATTATTTGATAAAAATCTCTTTGTTCAGGATACCATCCTATAAAGAAAATGGCAGAAATGAATATGAAGAAAAATACATACTTACTATACTGTTTCATTAAGAACTATATCGCAAATGTTTTATTGAGTAGAAGAAAATTGCTGCATATCCAAAAAACAACAACAAGTGAAATATAAGAAATATATTTTCTCCAGTTCTGATTCCTGTGTAAACACCAAATAGAAAGTAAAAAGCAAGAAGACCTTCAAGGATGGTAATGAATGAAATTTTATATTTCAAATAATTACTTACAACCATTTTATCTGATAGTGTCTTAATGTTTAATTTTGGTGTACGCACAAAGGCAGTTTTCTTACCAAACAAGCCTTGCAAAACTGCAACAGAATTGTGCAACGAAAGTCCCATTGACAATGCCAAGAAGACAGGGAATAACAAAACGAATCTAATGATTGAAGTAATCTTCCCTCCTCTTTTATTATACACATTATTGTTAGCCACAAAATAAACGAATACAATAGAAATCAGTCCTATTAAGAAAAGTGAATAGATATTTGAATTCATATGCAAGACCTTTGTGAAAAATAACAATGGAACACTAAAGACTCCAAGCAGAAATACAAACAAGAAAACGGAACTATTCATTAGGTGTAGAGACGCATGAATTTTTTTAATGAATCCTAAATCCGAATTCCAAACAGAGGGTAGAATTTTTTTTGCCGTTTCAGCGCCACCTTTCATCCATCTAAATTGTTGAGACTTGAGTCCGTTCATCTCTGCCGGCAATTCTGCGGGAGAGCCTAATTCTTCAAGAAAGTGAATTTTCCATCCTTTTAATTGCGCACGATAACTGAGATCAAGATCTTCAGTAAGTGTGTCAGCCTCCCACCCTCCAGCACTCTCTATTGTTTCTTTTCTCCAGACACCAGCAGTCCCATTAAACTGTAGCATATAATCTGCGGATTCTCTACCCTGCTGCTCTACTGAAAAATGCACGTTTAATTGAAATGCTTGCAATTTTGTTATGAGAGAATATTCTTGATTAATGTGTTCCCACCTTGTCTGAACAACACCTACTTTTTCATCTTTAAAGTGTGGAATAGTCTTCTTGAGAAAATCACGATTAGGTAAAAAATCTGCGTCAAAAATTGCAATAAATTCTCCTTTCACCCTGTCCATTGCATCTCTTAGTGCTCCAGCTTTAAATCCAGTTCTCTTTTCTCGCAGAACTTGTTCAATATTAAAACCCTTGCCTTTATATTCTTGTACTTTACGTTCTACAATCTTTAAGGTCTCATCATTGGAATCATCAAGAATATGTATTTCAAATTTCTTCTTTGGATAATCCAGATCAGCAATATTATCTATCAATCGTTCTATTACATATTTTTCATTATAGATAGGCAGCTGTATTGTCACAAATGGCAAATTACTATCCAGCCCAGGATCCTTTAACTCGTCTAGCTTATCTTTTGAATGATGTTTAGAATAATGATATAAGAGATGAAATTGCATTAAGCAATAGATTGTTACATAGCAAAGTGCAACTGTATACCCCCCTAATAAAACATATCCTACTATTTCCATTCTACAATAAATTTTTAAAAATCATCCACAAAATCTTATGACCTGCTAGTATCGTTCCTTTTACTGTTCCAGACACCTTTGAAGTGCCTATACGTTTTCTGTAATCAACGGGTATCTCAATGCAATTAAATTTTTGCTTTGCTGCTTTGACTTGCATCTCTGCTGTCCAACCAAAATCCTTATCTGCCATCTCCAAATCAATCAATTTACTGTATTTGATTGCCCTAAATGGCCCAAGATCAGTAAACTCATATCCATAGATCATCTTTATCAAATTCGTAGCTAACCAATTTCCAAATATTTGCTGTGGAGTCATTGAACCAGCTGCTAGATCACCCTTTGCTCTTGATCCTATAACCATATCCACATCATCAATAAGGATAGGTTTTACTAAATCTCTCATTTGCTCAGGATAATCAGAGTAATCTCCATCCAGAAATACAATAATGTCTGGGCTTTGATCCTTTTCTGCAATATACTCCATTGCCTTTAAGCATGCGTTTCCGTAACCCTTCCCTGGCTGATCAACTACAGTAGCACCAGCTTCCTGCGCGTTGAGTCTGGTATTGTCAGAACTCCCATTATTGGCTACAACAACCTCTCTAATGAGATCTAAGGGTATTTCTGATATTACCTTCGCAATCGACTTTTCCTCATTGAAAGCCGGAATAATTACATCTATAAGAGGTTTTCTCGTCACATGCATCCGCTACAAAAATACAAATGTATTTTAAGATGGGCCAAACTATTGTTTTCCGTGAGACATATGTACTTTTGTCTAAGATTTTGATGATTTAAATTGATATTATCTAATATACAGGGCCAGATCCTCGTTTTGTTTACATGCTAAGAAATAGTGCTATTCCTGCGTTTATTGTGCTGATCTTGATCATCTGCAATGCCTGTAATAAAGAGAACATCTTTACAGGGGATTCCGCCAATCTAAACTTTTCCCAAGATACGCTAACATTTGATACCGTCTTTACTACAGTGGGTTCTGCTACACGCTTTATAAAAATATACAACCCCAATCAGGAGGATGTCATCATAGACAAAATCTTTCTTGAAGAGGGTGAAAACAGTTTTTTCAATTTAAACATTAATGGAATAGCTGCAAACTCAGCTGAAGATGTCAAAATCTTGGGACGAGACAGTATTTATATTTTTGCTGAAGTCACAGTGGACCCAGATCAGGATGTATCTGTTAGCCCATTTGTAATAGATGAGAACCTCGTCATAAATTATAAAAACGAAAATTATAATGTTGTCCTTGAAGCATGGGGGCAAAATGCTATTTACTTTCCAGGTAGAGATGCACAAGGCGCATTACCTCGCGTGTTTACTTGCGATCTTGGCCAATATCCCTTTGATGATCCTAAGCCCTATGTTATTCATGGTGTACTAGTCATTGATTCTTGTGAAATCATTATTCCAGCTGGAACAGATATCTATGTTCATGGTGGTATTGCAATAAATGATTTGGGTGTCTATCCAGATGGTCGCATAATTATAGGCCCGGATGCCAACATAAAAGCGCAAGGGACCGCTGAAGAACCAGTAACGTTTCAGGGTGATCGTTTGGAAATGGAATTTGATAATATTTCAGGTCAATGGGTAGGAATTATAATTCTACCAGGTAGCAAAGGAAATAGTTTTTCACATACAGTCATCAAGAATCCAGTTGTTGGAATTGTCGCAGATTCAGCATCCAGTCTTTCGCTAAATGCTGTTGAAATTGCTAACACCTCTAGCTCTGGCCTAGTAGGTGTGCATTCGCAAATTGTCGCAAACAATTGTTTGATCTATAACAATGGTAGTACATCTCTTCAACTTTCATTTGGTGGCCGATATAATTTTTTCAATTGTACTATATATAACGACATTTCTGATCAGTCTGCGCTCTATTTAAATAATTATCAATGTGTTGATCTGCAATGTGTGAACCCACCACTTATAAATCGTCTACAGGCCAGCTTCATCAATTGCATTTTAACTGGTACAAATACAGATGAGATTATTTTAGACGACTGGAATGAGGGCAATCAAAATGATTTATTCGAATATAGCTTTGATCATTGCTTCATGAAAGTTGAAGAAATTCTCTTACCTGAGCAATACCCAAACTTAATAATAGATAGTCCTGGATCAGAAGTGATCATGAGCAATGATTCTATTTTTCTGGATAGAGAAATTTATGATTTGCGACATGACACTATGTCCATTGCCATTGATAAAGGTACCTTTGTTTTTCAAGTAGCGGAAGATATTAGAGGATTGCCCCGTGATATGATTTTTGACCTCGGTTGCTATGAATTTCAAAAATAGGAATAAATCTAAGTACATTCTTCTTTAGGTTTCTTCTAAGTCTGCATTCCATAGAATTACTAAACTTATTGCAAATAGTACCGCTAACGAAAGGACTGAATATCTAATATTTCCGGTTAATTGGTTTACAATTCCGAATAAAAATGTACCTGCTACAATTGCAATTCTTGTCAAAACATCAAAAAAGCTAAAATAAGAATTCAAATCATTCACGTTGTCCTTTATCATTTTAGAATACGTAGACCTTGATAAGGATTGAATACCGCCTAGAACAAGTCCTACCATTGCTGCTACGGCATAAAACATATTTTTGCCCGTTGTGTAGTACGCGGCAATACAGATCACAATCCATATGCAAATTTGAATGAGTAATGCTTTTTTGTTCCCTATCTTATTTGATACTCTAGCAAAAAAGAGAGCGCCAATGGATGCTACTAATTGCAATAAAAGTACAACAACAATCAATTCTGATGTACCGAAATTCAACTCTACTTCTGCAAAAATTGTAGCGAGATAAATAACTGTATTAACTGCAGCAATAAAAAAGAAGTATGAGAAAAGAAATCGTTTGATTTTTGAATTTTTTAATACTTTTGAAAAGACATCTTTAACTTCTAAAAACCCTTTCTTCACAAAACTCAATTCCATTTTAGTGTTCTTGTCAGGTGGAAGCGATCTAAATGACACTGCTGCAAAAACCAACCACCAAACACCCACCAACAAAAATCCAATCCTAGGACCCATAGTGCTATCTTTTATACCAAAGGTGTCAGGAAACTGAATCATTGCTAGTATAAATAAGAGTAAAAGTACACTACCAAAATAACCATAAGCATACCCTTTGGCACTCACTTTATCAAACTGATCTTCAGTAGCGATAATTGGCAAATACGCATTATAAAAAACGAGTCCCCCTCCAAAACCTACTGTCCCTAAAATGAAGAATATAAGTCCGTACCAAACACTATCAGCTCCACTAAAGAAAAAGAGTGCAGAACAAGAAAGTGCACCTATGAGGGTAAAGAATTTCAGAAATATCATTCTGCGACCACTATAATCCGCTATACCTGAAAGCATTGGGGATAAAATAGCGACTATCAGAAAGGAAAAAGAGACAGAATAGGAGTACATAGCACTGCTCAGTATGTCCATTCCAAAAAAAGATAATTCTTTGGGAGCAATTGCAGTAAAAAAAGGAGGAAAAATAGCAGTTGAAATGACTAAATTATAGGCAGAGTTTGCCCAATCAAAAAAGGCCCAACCACGTATCGTCTTTTTGTCGTTTTTGACTACTTCCATCACTCCAAAATACATTCTTTCCTAGTAAGATTTCTAAAATGTCACAAATAATAAAAATTGGAGTCTTAATTGTAAGTGTATCGTTGAGATTCCCTACTTTTAATGATCAGATTTTAAGGATGAACATAGCAATACTTTCCAGAAACCCAGCACTTTACAGCACACAGAGTTTGGTAAAGGCTGCAAGAAAACGCCAACATTACGTGCGTGTATTAGATTATATAAACTGTGACATTGTCATTGAAAAAAGCAATTTGCAGATCTTTTACCATAATCAGAAGATTGAAAATATAGATGCCATTATTCCTAGGATTGGAGCTTCTGTGACCCGTTATGGAGCTGCAGTCATAAAACAATTTGAAGGGAATAATACATTTACGACGCTAGGTAGTGATGCATTACTAAATGCCAGAGATAAATTATTCTGTCTACAAATATTAGCGGCCGCAGGACTAGATGTTCCCAAATCTATTATGTCCAATAATTATCTGGTCTTTTCAGATCTTATTGACATGCTAGGCATCCCAGTAATTGTCAAATTGTTGAATGGGACTCACGGATTAGGGGTAATGCTTGCAGAAAAGAAAATAATGGCAGAATCCATTATTGAAACCTTTTTCAAAACAAAACAAAAGGCGATGCTGCAAGAATTTATAGCTGAGGCTAAAGGAGCTGATATACGTATCTTTATAGTTGACAATGAAATTGTAGGAGTAATGCAGCGTCAAGCAAAAGACGGAGACTTCAGATCAAATTTGCATAGGGGTGCGAGTTCCTCAGTTGTGCCTATATCAGATGAAGAAAAATATGTAGCCTTAAAATCTGCGGAAGTTCTTGGATTAAGAATCGCGGGAGTTGACTTACTTCGCTCTGCTAGAGGACCACTTATTTTAGAAGTGAATGCTTCTCCAGGCCTAGAAGGGATAGAGACAACCACAGGAAATGATATTGCAGGAAAGATCATTGATTTAATAGAAAGAAATGTAGTCGTTTAGTATGGATTCAGAGATTCTCAATATTGATAATAATCTAATTGAACGTGGTGAGTTTAAAACCATTAGATTACTTGTAGGAAGACTTCCTTCAGACACTAGGATATTTATTCAAGCTCATGTGTACCGAAGTGAAAATCCTGGCCCAGTTCTATTGCTCTTGGCGGGTGTGCATGGAGATGAGATAAATGGAATGGAAATAATACGCTCTTCCATTGAAAGAGACATGTTTGATTCCATCACTGGTGGCACTGTAATCGCGATACCCCTTTTAAATGTTTTTGGTTTTATAAACTTTAGTAGAGATGTTCCAGATGGAAAAGATGTAAATAGAAGTTTTCCAGGATCAACAACTGGCTCTTTAGCATCAAGAATCGCAAGAACTCTGACTAAAAAGATCCTTCCACATGTTAACTATGCATTAGATTTTCATACTGGAGGTTCGTCTAGGTATAATTATCCTCAGGTACGTTTCGCAAAGTCTGACCCAAAATCAGCTCAGTTAGCTAGAGCCTTTCAAGCACCTTTACTTTTAGAAAAAGGAATGATTAAAAATTCGTTTAGAAAATCAGCATTTGATCTTGGTATCCCGGTTGTAGTCTATGAAGGAGGAGAATCTATCCGTCTTGATGGTTTCTCTATAGAAAAAGGTATAGAAGGAATACAAAATGTTTTACATTACTTAGGTATGTGGGCAAATAGACCACAATCCACACATAAATGTACTTTAGTCAGGCGCACTACTTGGGTACGTGCTGGGTATTCAGGCTTGTTTATATGGACCAAAAGCTCAGGTGCAACAGTTGTAAAAGGAGAACCCATGGCAGTAATAAAAGATCCATTTGGAATGAAATCAATTCCGGTAATTGCACCTAGAGATGCAGTTATCGTGGGTCACAATAATGCTTCCGTTGTAAACCAAGGAGATGCGCTTTTTCACATTGGATATGATCTTGAAACAATTATATAACATAATTTCCATTCTATTTTTAGGACTGTGCTTAAATTCTGCTCAGGCACAGAGTCTGACACAAGAAAAAATAGAAAAAATCCTTAAACAAAAAGTATTTAAGCCTACCAATGTCAGCATCACTGCGATTGATATAGAAGCTGACACTCAAGTAGTCAATTATAGGGGAGATAAGGTTTTAATTCCAGCCTCATCTTTGAAATTAATAACTACCCTTACTGCAATTGATAAACTTGGTGATGATTTTAGATATCTCACTAAGATCACACATGATGGCAAGATTCAAGAAGATGGAACGCTGAAAGGAAATATCTACATAGAAGGTTCTGGAGACCCTACTCTAGGCAGCAATAGATATAAAGATTCTGTTCTTGATTTTACTATGCTTATAAAGCACATCGCAAAGCATGTCATAGATTTTGGAATCACATGTATAGATGGCGAAGTAATTGCTGACGAAAGTATTTTTGATAGTTTCCCAGTGAGTCCATCCTGGCAATGGAATGACCTTGGGAATTACTATGCATCCGGCGCTTGGGGTATCAATGTCAACGAAAACCTGTACCACATTTATTTCCATAAAAGAAATATCATAGGTGGACAACCTGCAATTAAATTTTTCACACCACACATTCCTGATCTTGAATTCTCAAATGAGTTAAAAGTAGACAGTGCAAATACGGGTGATAATGCATATATTTTTGGTGGGCCTTATACATATGAAAAAAGAATTTCTGGGACAATCCCGCAAGGCAAAACAACTTTTTCAATAAAGGGATCATTACCCGACCCACCGCTATTTTTAGCATATCATATTGCGAAGCAATTGCAAAAAGAAAACATTAGTTCCAATGGACATTCTACCCTATTCCGAAATACTAAAGGCAAAAGTCTAAGAAAAAAAATAATGGAGATACAATCCCCTCCACTTAAGGACATTGTTGCTCTCGCAAATGAAAAAAGTATTAACATCTATTGTGAAGCGCTCATGAAAACAATCGCCAAGGAAAGCAAAATGAGAGGCGCAGGTGGCGAGGGAATATTGACAATGGAAAGATTATTAAAAAAGGCTGGCGTAAATATATCTGGATTACACATGGAGGATGGAAGTGGCCTATCAGCACGTAATAATGTTTGCTCTAGAGTTCTTGCTGAAACTGTCTCATCTTATATGCAAAAGTTTGGTGTAGAGCGTATGAAAGTCTATTTACCTAGAACCGGTGAGGGCACTGTCGCAACAATGTTTGCAGGGACATCACTTGCAGGTAAAGCTTGGCTCAAAAGTGGCTCTATGGAAAAAGTATACAGCTTTACTGGATTTCTCAAAAATAAAAAAGGGAATTACATCAGTTTTTCTGTTATAGCGAATGGGTTCAACGTTAAACATAGTAAGATGAGACCCTACTTAGAAAAACTAATCCGGCAGATCTATCTCTACTCTTAATTGGATTGGAATCTATTTACATATATATTTTCTTAATATTTGCGTATTTTGAAGCTTTCAACTATTTGATTAAACATAATGTACCCCAAGTTGCTAAAATCTATAATCTCAATATTCATAATTTCAAGTCTGTTCTTTCTAGTATCGTGCAAAATTGACAGAAATACAAAGTACGATGAGGCAGAACTTGGTTTAGATAGAATCACTGAGATTCCAAGCTCTAACACTGATGAACCAAAAATCAGAGGTGATTGGCAAAAGCCGGACTTAGTAGTGGGCAAGCTCGGAGATTTAAAAAACAAAACTGTCGTCGATATTGGAGCTGGATCGGGTTACTTTATGACCTATCTGATGCAAAAGGCTGAAAAAGTAATTGCCGTTGATATTGATGAGTCTGCAATAGAAATCCTAAATATTGTAAAGTCAGCTTACCCAGGTGATGTTCAAAAGAAAATGGATATCCGTCTTGTAAAACCTGACAATCCTGGCTTGGCCAAAAATGAGGTTGATGCAGCTTTAATGGTTAACACCGTTGCATACCTAGGAGACAGAATTGGATATTTTTCCGTGCTTAAAAATTCTATAAAAGAAGGTGGAATCTTTATGATTGTTGATTACAAAATGAAAAAATTAGTCATCGATGCACCACCACCGAGCGAACGATTAACCATGTTTCAGCTTGAGGAAGACTTAGAAAACTCTGGATTTAAAATCATCTCTACTGATGATAGATCACTTGATTACCAATATATCATAATAGCTCAAAAGTAGAATTAAAAGAAAAGGATTCTATTTCTACGCTTTCAAAATGAGACTTCGTCTTGCAGGACCTGTTGAAACATAATGAATAGGAACTCCTAGCTGTTTTTCCAGATATTCTAAATAATCTTTGGCTACCTGAGGAAGCTCAGCATAATCTGTAATTCCTTCTAGATCAGATTCCCATCCTTTTTTCGTAGCATACAATGGTAGAATTTCTTCACCCTGCAGGTCATATGGAAGTTCATCCGTGGCATCTCCATTCATCATATAGTTTTCAGCAACCATAATATCTGAAAATCCATTAAGTACATCTAGCTTTGTTATGGCAAGTGAAGTAACGCCATTTATCATTATTGTATACTTCAACTGAGGAATATCTATCCATCCACATCTTCTGGGTCTTCCCGTTGTTGCACCAAACTCTTGACCTACTTTCCTTAGCTCTTCGCCTACCTCCCCTTCTAGTTCTGTAGGGAAAGGCCCTGCCCCAACACGGGTACAATATGCTTTCGTAATACCTAGCACGTTCTTGATCTTTGTAGGAGCAATGCCTAGTCCAATGCAAACTCCTGCAGTCATCGTGTTTGATGAGGTTACATACGGGTATGTTCCAAAGTCAATATCCAACATAGAACCTTGCGCCCCTTCTGCTAGGATACTTTTGCCCTCCTCTAGTTTCTTATTTATATAATAAGAGCAATCTATTGTTTGTAATTTTTTTAGTGCTTCTAAGGACTCCATCCAAAGTTCTTCCTCTTTTTCTAAATCAAAATCAATAGGCGGATAGAGTTTTAATAAGTCAACATGTTTATTCTTAAGTGCAGTGTACTTGTCCATAAAGTTGCTCTTAAAAATATCACCAACGCGCAAGCCATTCCGTCCAGTTTTATCCATGTAAGTAGGACCAATTCCCTTAAGAGTTGAGCCTATCTTTTCTTTCCCTTTTGCTGCTTCTGAAGCCGCATCTAAATATCTATGTGATGGCAGTATTAAGTGCGCTTTCTTAGCGACTAATAGCTTATCTAAACTTACGTTTTCAGCTCTTAACTTAATAAGCTCTTTCTCTAGAGTAATTGGGTCAATAACAACCCCATTACCAATTATATTTATGCTGCTCTCTCTGAAAATTCCGGATGGAATAGTGTGAAGTACAAATTTTTTATCTCCTATGACAATTGTATGACCGGCATTGGGCCCACCTTGAAATCTGGCTACTATATCATATTTGTCAGACAGGTAATCTACGATCTTTCCCTTTCCTTCATCTCCCCATTGGAGACCTAATAATACGTCTACTCCCATTTTTTTGCTGGTTGGCTAAGTTTAAATGGCTAAAATAGGAAATAGCTAGAATATATATCATTTTTTAATAATATAATAGATGCTTTAAATTTCATGATATATAGAAGAAGAGGAATGTAACAGCACTGTTTTTGTGGACGGCAAAAAAAAAGCGGAAGAATTCTTCCGCTGGTAATGCTTGTAGCTTATATATAAGCCAATTATAAGGGCGTTTGTGTAAGATCTCTTTAGAGATCTAGGTGTTTATGCGGTTTGTAAACAAACCTTAAGGGTGTAATTATTAAAAGGTGTTTGTTTTAAAAGCTAAGCTTTTAATTATTCTCAATACAAATATAGCATGATTGTAGACAACGTGTAAATAATTTGTAGGGTTTCTGTAATTATGAGCTTAATTGCAAGCTACGTTACATTCCTGCCCCTGAATGGTCATTCTTCTTCATCCCCGAGCTGCTTTGTAGCTTTTAAATCTGCAAAAAGCGCATTAAGCCTATACATCTCATCAAGGGTCTCATCTAGATAAATGCTTATTTGGGGTATTCTACGTACATGCTTACGAATTCTCCTTGCAAGCTCAGCCTTTAGAATATGGGTATTCCTCTCCAATAGTTTTATGACAGCCATTTTATCCTCCGTGTTATATACACTTACATATATCCTAGACTGTCCAAAATCTGGAGATGTTTTGACATTAGTAACCGTAACTAGTGCATCATCATAGATATTCCTTCCTAGATCAAATAATACCAGGCCAAAATTTCTTTTTATTACTTCAGAAAATTGCTTTTGTCTCTTTTTCTCCATCTATGCACAAAGGTACAAATAGATTCAAATAGCAACAAACCTGCATTACTATCATGTTCAATATTGCGATTATCAAATGCTATTGTATTTTTATCCACGTAAGACTAGAGTATTGTGGGAAAATTAGAATTAAAAACTGGGGTAGAATTCATCAAAGGTGTTGGACCTTCAAGAGCAGAACTCTTGCAACAAGAGCTTGGTATTTTCACAGTTTCTGATCTCATCCACTCCTACCCGTTCAGATATGTAGACAAGACTGAAATAACCCTCATTAAAGATATAAAGGAAGATGGTCAGAATGTCCAATGCTATCTGGAAATTATACGCTTAGAAAAAGTAAAAGGCAAACGACAAGCTCGGCTATCAGTAATGTCCAAGGATGCATCTGGATTTCTGGAGTTAGTCTGGTTTAAAGGAGTAAATTGGATTTTAAAATATCTTGTTGAAGGGGGGAATTACCTAGTCTATGGAAAGGTTAGTATTTTTAAAGGAAAGAAAACAATCGTACATCCTGAGATGGAACGCATTGAAAATCAAGAGAGCATTAAGAAAAAAGTTTCTCTTAGTCCAGTATACTCTTCCACCGAAAAACTTAATGCACGTAAACTAGATAGCAAAGCGCAGTCTAAGATTATAGAGCAAGCACTTAGCTCCCTATCTGCAAAAGCAATTCCTGAAACTCTACCAGATTACCTAATAAAGAAATTACGATTAGTCGCTAAGAAGACGGCACTAATAAATATTCACAAACCTAAAACTACAGAGGATCTTGAGCAAGCCAAGAAACGACTCAAGTTCGAAGAAATATTCTTTATGCAACTTCGTCTTTTGTACAACAAAGAACTCCGTAAAAAGAAACTGATTAGTTTTCCATTTGAAAAAGTGGGTGAGCATTTTCATAATTTTTATAAGAACAACTTAGGTTTTGAACTCACTAACGCCCAAAAAAGAGTTCTCAAAGAAATACGTAAAGATCTATCACAAAACACACAGATGAATAGATTATTACAAGGCGATGTAGGAAGTGGAAAAACCATTGTCGCCGTTATGAGTATGCTTCTTGCTATTGATAATGGATATCAGACATGTTTAATGGCGCCTACAGAAATTTTAGCCCAACAACACTACTCGGGAATCACAGAAATTTGTGCAGGCTTAGGCATCCAAATCGCCTTTCTAAGTGGATCCATTAAAGGGAATAAACGCAAAGAAATATTAAAGCTTCTTAAACAAGGGGACATCCATATCTTAATAGGAACACACGCGCTCATAGAACCTACCGTTGAATTTAAAAAATTAGGATTAGCGATCATTGACGAACAACATAGGTTTGGAGTTATGCAACGCTACAGGTTATGGAAAAAAAATGAAGACCATCCTCCTCATATCCTCGTAATGACTGCAACCCCTATTCCTAGAACTTTGGCTCTTACTCTATACGGAGATCTGGATGTTTCTGTAATTGATGAAATGCCACCTGGAAGAAAAGATATTCAAACCATTCACAGAAGAGAAACACACCGTGCCCAAGTCATTGAATTCATGCACAAAGAAATAGAAAAGGGTCGCCAGATTTACATCGTGTTTCCGCTTATAGAAGAATCTGAAACATTGGATCTTAATAATCTTATGTCTGGATATGATGAATTAAGGATATTTTTTCCTCCACCTAAATTTCAAATTAGCGTTGTCCATGGTAGAATGAAGCCAAAAGACAAAGAGATGGAAATGAACAGATTTGCATCTAATAAAGCACACATTATGGTAGCTACTACAGTTATTGAGGTAGGTGTCAATGTTCCTAATGCTTCAGTGATGATTGTTGAAAATACAGAACGGTTTGGCTTATCACAACTGCATCAATTGAGAGGGCGCGTAGGAAGAGGAGCTGAACAATCCTATTGTATCCTAATGACCGGAGTAAAACTGTCAAAAGAAGGTCGTAAGCGCGTTGAGACTATGGTAGAAACAAACGATGGCTTTAAAATAGCAGAAGTAGATCTTAAAATGAGAGGGGCCGGTAATATTGAAGGAACACAACAGAGCGGAACCATTCAATTTAACTTATTCAATATTGTTGCAGACAATGCTATGGTTGCACCCACTCGCAATATTGCCATCAAAGTCTTAGAATCAGACCCAGAACTTGGGCATATTGATAATGCAATGCTGTTACAAGAACTCAAAAGACAATTGAAACGCCATGAAGATTTAGGGAGAGTTTCATAAGTAGTAAAATTGCTATTTTTTCACCATTGACTGCATACGATTAGTGTCCTTAATGGTCTCATAAAACTTATCAATAAATTTTTCAACTCTTTTCTTGGAATCATCACTTAGATAGTCAATGGAAGTACAAAAACGCTTGATAGTATCCTCAATTGATATGAAATACTCGATTTCCTTTTCTAGTTCGTCCAAAGAGATCTTTTTATCCATAAAATGACGCTGTGTTACTTTTGAAATAGGTAACTTTTCTGATGGAACAGCATATTTATTATTGATCATGCCACAGTTATCAAAATCATAAGGTATTGTAACAAATGTTTTGTCTTCTAATTTTTGATAAAATTTTGAATTATGCATTTTCACTGCAGACCAATCTGTATTAGCAATCATAAACTGAAAAAGACACATCCTGACATACTCTACTCTGTCAAGAATAGAAGTTGATATCGTAGACACTTCAATCTCTTTAAGATTAGTTCTCTTACATAATCCTTCGCGACTTTCTAGTAGGAATCCATATAATGGATCTTTTTTATCTACCGTTCCTATTTTCACCAGTTTTGCTTGATGGCTAAAAGTTGTGATAATGTTATGAAGGTCATAGATGAATTTTTCCAACTTAATGGACTCAGCATACTGTTGAAACTTCTTACATTGAAAAACAATTTTCAGATTGTCGTAATCTTTTGAGAAATTGAAATTCGACAACTCTTTCTTTTTCAGATTTATTTTGACTGGTGGATTATTACATATTTTTCTTCTTGACTTCCCTCCCGGTTTAAAATTAGATGAGAAAATAAATTGTTCATTATTAGCCGTAATGGTAATTACACCCCCAGTTGCTTGGTCTGATTTATTAAAGTTGTTTAGTATATCTTTGATCTTAACAGACATATGTAATGAGACTTTTTCTTTTGCTTGCAAGAAATTAAAAAGAGACTTACGATCTTCTGTTTTTTTCTCTTCAGAAACTAAAGGCGTCATTGCCCCATCCATTCCTCCTACAGAAAAACCTGTCTCATCAATCAGCAAAAGCTCACCTGACTTACCCAACTTTATACTTGAGTCAATCAAAATAATTTTATTCTTATAAAGTCCTTTAATCTTAGGCAAGGTAGTATGTCCAACTATAATGTTATTTATATCTAAACTTGTAAGCACGGAATCTATTCCATTCTTATTAAATGAATATGGATATGCATAACCCCTAAACCATAGAGGTCCTTCTTCAAAATAAAGAGTCGCTAATTCCGGAACACTTTCTATTTCCATTTGGTTTTTGAAATACAACTTGTCTTTGAAAATTTGATTAATTTCTTCAACACTTAATCCCAAAGACATTGCTTGTTGCGATAAACCACCATGTACAAAAAGTTTATCGTTAATTTGCAGAATAACATTCTTACTAGCTAACCATTGGCCCATCAATGTATTCATACCCACAAGATTAAAGTAGGGAGTTTTCATTAGAGCAGATGTGTACAAATATTTCTTGTTCAGATAATTCAAATTCCCATTCATAACCATCAACTCATGATTACCTAATAGAAAGTGCACATTGCCTCCTGCAGCAACAGCCTGTTGTTCCAACTTAAAAATTAACCATAAACATTCCATCACCTGAGCTCCCCTCCCCATTACATCTCCAACAATTACTAAACTTCCCTTATCAAATAACCAATTCATTTCATCGTCAATGACATTGTGAGCCTTTAACAAATTCACAAAAACTCCAAATTGTCCATGAATATCACTTATCGCTACAATAGGATAATCAGTAAGATGTTTAGTGGCTTGTGTCCTTGTCCATCCCTGCTCAATATCAATTTGAATTGAAGGAATCAGACTCGACTCAAAACCATAAGGAGAGTTAATTATATTTGCTTTTCGCTTAAGCTCTTTTGATTCCACCCAAAAAGTAATTAAACTATCCTCTGTTATCTGGATGTAGGGTCCGTCATTGTAATTATTCTCAATGCCCTTCTGAGCTGCTATGTTAACATTGAAAACAAAAAAACATACGACTGCTATTGTATTTCTTATCCTCATGCAAAACGTATAACAAGAACAATGGTCAGAATGATAGATACGAGCATGCCCACTAAAAAAAGATTATAAGCAAGGCGTACAATCTTCATCTTTTGCGCTAGACGATGACCTATATGATAGAAATCATTATAAACAAATGACTTAACTAAATAGTCATCATTCAGTACCTCTGCAGAATAATCTATAAACTCCGATTTTTTCATACTTAAAAAATTTCCAAAGAAAAATGGACTTATATGATCTCTGGTATTTTCAAACTTAATGTCCTGACCTTTCAATTTTGAAGGCTTTAAAACAAGTGCTGAAAGATAAATTGTGGCAATACAGGTACTCGCTAAAAGAATAAGGGGCGTTGCCAAATGCAAACTCTTCACTGTATCTAAATGAGGTAAAATCAGAGGAACTAGAAAAGTCAACATCATCGCATTCAGAGAAAGTAATACATTCGCCTTGTTATCCGCAACACTTGTCAACTCTATATTATTTCTCAAGGTCGTCCTGAGAACACTTAATGTATTTTTATTGAATGAATGCTTAGACTTTATTTTTCGTGTAGACTTAATGGGAGCTGAGACAGTTGGAACCTCCAGACTTGTAGGTTCTTTTTCTTTCTTATGTGCCATAAATTAAAGTTGTTCAAGCTAAAGTTAACGATTATTCCGTACTTTAATTAAGTATAATTATAGAAAAACAAGAACATACATTTTATTAAACACTTCTGTATTACATTGAAAACGTAAAACTTTTTTTTTCTGAAAACATATCCCTTCATAGATTCCATTAGATTCTAAATCTGAGATCATTTAATAAAAGGATTAATCATAAAATAAGCAGGCTGAGATTAAACTCGGACTGCTTATTTTGCCATGTCTGTTTTTGGGATCTATACTCTATTACAGACAACCAAGATCTACCCTTGAAAGTGCATCATTATTTGGAAAACAATTTCCTGATGGCAAGGCAGTGGGTTCGTATCTCTTTAAATTAGGGTCATAAAGACCATTCGCAATGAAATCAACTAGCTTATCTATTTCACTGTTTGTAAACCCATAGTCTACAAATTCTTGAGCTAATTGACTTGCTGGAACTTCAGGATTTTCTGGAACACCTTTTACTTTATATCGTACTATATCTTCGATCGTATTAAACGAAGCTCCATGTCCATAAAATGGAGAATCTTTCAAGTTATATAGTTGTGGAACTTTAAATTTATAATCATCCTCTGCATTGCCTGTAAATCCTCCTCTTCCTCTTTGCTCAGCATATTCTGATGGAATATTAATTACCTGAGCTGAGTTTCGTAAATCGTGTAAACCAAAAGCATGGAATTCCATACTATTCAATCCAGGTCCATTGTGGCAGTTTACACAATTATTAGAAAAGAAGAGCATCGCTCCATCTTTCTGGCTATCTGTCAATGCTTCCTTATCGCCTTTAATCCAATTTTGGAACGGACTCTCATTCGCAAAGACTGTTCGCTCATATGCGGCAATAGCTAAACCTGCATATTCCGTATCATATCTATCTGATTCTGGGATATCAGAGAAGGCAATATCAAATAGTTCTTTATACTCAGTATTCATGATAAAATCCTGATCAATTGAAAGTCCAAATCTGTGAACACCTAAACCTGCAATGGCTTGCGTTTCTAATCCTTCATATCCTAAGTGGTTTGTTTCTTTAGGTGTATCAAGAGTCCATGCTGATTCAGTACCTACATTTGTACCGGTTGCGCCAAACTGCCCGTTCCAAAGCATATTACTTTGGAATGCTGTGTTCAAAATTGAAGGACTACGAATAGGTTGCACATCTATGTCTTCATTTGCGCAGAGCGGATTAAAAAATCTTGCTTCTCCAGTTTTTCCATAACCCATTCCTCCATCCCCAATTCCTTGCGGAAGATTCGCTTGAAATCCTCCTCCTGCATGATGACATGATGCACAAGAATATGTGTTTACAGTTTGCACAAAGTTTCCTTCACTTGCTAGGGCTGTCTCATGAAAAAGTAATTTCCCTAGCTCTACTTTAGGTCTTGTTATAGGATTCTTAGGGTCTTGCGGGATATTATCATACGCATCACTTGGAGGAAGTTCAAAAAAAGAGATACCGTCTTGACCACCGAGCTTAGTCAATGTATTCTGCAATTGCAAATCCACCGATTCTGTTGGCTCATCTTGACAACCTGCAAGAAAGATCAATCCTAGAACTCCGATCCCAATTATAGTCAAAAATTTCATTTTTCTTTTAAGTTTATTGCTTAACCTGGGGAAGCTTTTCTATGTCCGCTGCGGGACAATTGCAAATATAGGCTAAATGGTCTTTAGATACTCAATAATTTTAAGCCTTTCACTGTTACTAAGACCATCTCCAAAGCCATGACCCCCATTCCCATAGCCTTTTATTTTAGTATCGTAGGTTTGGACATCTTCTTTGGCATCTAATAAATCGTATGAAAACCCTAGCTTTTGCTGGTCATAGTTAGCTGTTTTCCTCCATATTTCAGGCCTAGAATTACTTTGTAATAATTCATCTACAGTGGGCACACTTCCGTTGTGTAAATAAGGTGCAGTTGCCCAGATCCCATCTAAAGGAGGAGCAATATAAGCTCTGGAAGGCACCAAGTCTGCAGAATAGGGTTCCTCTCCAAACCACGAAGTATTATACCAATTTACAAACTGGCCAAATCCAAAATTTGAATGGATAAGACTGGAATCTGTTTTAACAAAATCAAGGTCTACTAGATAATTTGGATAGGTCCAATTATCACCATAGGTACCATGACAGGTAGAACAATTTTTAATGAATAGACTTTCCCCTTCTTCCGCAAGCTGCATATCTATAGGAAAAGGATATTTAGGTGCTTCCAGACTGTGAATGAAGGCAACAACATCTGCAAACTTCTCATCAATTTCTCTTGCCTTTACAGTGTCCTTTAAAGTAAGTGTACTTGACGCCATAGAGATGCGTGCATAATCCCCTCTTCCTACACCGGTATAAAACATAGCATTCTTTTTCTTGAGTAACCACCAAGCTGGAACATCGGTTGGGATAACTTCATCCGGCAATGCAATTTTTGGATCATCTACCCATGTGAGATCCTCTCTATTCCTATGCGATGCCAGAACAGCTGCAAGCTTATCTGCAGAATTAGAGCCTATCGTTTCTGTAGTAATGTTTGGACCAGTTGCTTTGACTGCTCTTGAAAATGGAAAATATGCGTCCCATTCCTTGGATCCCTCTCCAAAGTTACTTATCACTAAGGCATCTAAAATTCCTGAAAAGGCTGACGGATCCATTGTGAAATTTGCATTGGTATTGCCAAGCCCCAAAATAAGTTCGTTATTGATATAAGAAGAATGGCACTGCAAGCAATTAGGCGCTACCAGTTCTACCCCTTCTTCAGTCGTGAAGGCATTATACTCATGATGTATCCCCTCATTGATTCCTCCTCTTTGCAACTCATCAGTCACACCATTCCCTAAAAAAGCCTTGTATAGACTTATAGGAATTCCACTGTCCACATAGTCACCTGTCAACAAATATGCTCTGCCTTTATCAGGATCGCCTTGTCGCTGTGCACTCGCTTGTAAAGCCGTGACACGTTCAGCGGGCACTTCAAACTTTAGATCTTCGGGCATTTCTACCTTTTTACTACACTCAGCAAAGAAGAAAAGTATGGCTCCAAAAAAGAGGATTTGCAGTATGTGAGCTTTCATGTCTAAAAATTGTAAGCGTTAGTAGAAATATCTTTCATCTAAGTTTAAAATAGAACAGATTGAAACTATAAATGTTGCATGTATGAAAACCAAATATAAATTTACAGGCTTTGCTAAGTTTTTCTTCTTCATGATTTTCTTTTTGCCGGGGAGTTATCTGGGCTTAAGTCTCTACAAGGGAGAAATCACCATGAATGAACTCGCTGACAAATTCAATTATAAATTTACCATTAATACTGATAAGGAAGAAGATCCTTCTGAAAGGAATTGCTCAGAGATTATTCAACTTAAAGATAAAGAGATTCAATTATTGAAAGAACGCATCCAGTTATTAGAAACTACCAATTAATTTACTTTTAATAGAATGCATATGGGCGTGCCCCTCTCCTATGGAGAGGGTCGTGTCGTCCGTAGCCAGGTCCACCTGCGGCTGGACTCCCTTCGCTACGCTTGTGACTACTCCCACCACTCACGCGGTATTCATCCTCTTTACATTATTTCTGCAAAAAATTTAAAATAACATATTATAAATATTATTTAATATGTTACTGTTTTTATTAGCATGTAGCTTTACCATTCCCACCTGTTTTCTTCATTCGCAATTTTTTCTAGGTAACCATTTAGGAAATGAAGACATCTACCAATATCTGCAATACAAGGGTGCAGAAAAATCTTTCAACGAAATTTTAAATCTTAAACTAATAAAATGAAAAACACATTCTTATTTCTATGCTTGCTATTAGCAAGTCAAGGGTTTTCGCAATCCTATAGCTTTGAAAAAACTAGCAAAAGGTCAGATTCTGATCTCTCATCTAGTTCCATTAAAGATGTGGATAATAAAATATATACTATCGACACAAAGTCCATGTTTGAATATCTCACTGCAAACAATGGCGGAAAAATTAATTTAAGCATTGAAAATGAATCTTATGATTTAGTATTTGAACCAATTGACATATTGCATGAAGATTTCAAAATAAGCCTCTTTGGCGAAAAGGAATCCACAAAAGGCATTCATGGCATTTCTACATACATTGTATATCCTAAGGACCAACCTGAAAACTTAAGCAGATTTACTTTGACAAAAAATGGAATCTATGGTAAAATTAAAACCAAGAACGATTTTATATCCATTATGTCATTAAAAGAAAACCATGGAGATAATCACATTCTCGTGTATTACGAAAAAGATGTGATTGAAAATGACCACAGCAACCATAGTTGTGGAATTCTTGATTCTAAAGTAACTAAATTTGAATCTGTTCAAACAAGGAGCATTCCCACTAGTTCAGATTGCAGAGAAATAGGCTATACCGTGTCAACCGATTATGAATTTTATTCACTCTTTCTGAACACTGAAGAAACAGTAGAATTTATTATGGCAGTTGTAAACGAAATGGATGGCGTATATAATAATGGTCAACTTGACATCAATATCTACTTCAAGATTATAGGAATTTGTATAACGACGGAAGAGGGTTTCGAACCTTGGGGAAATTCAGATAACTTCATAGATGGATTAAGAATCGATTTTCAAAACTGGGCTGATGGCTTTTCAGGATTTGAAAACAGTATTTTGAATAGTATGATAACTGGGATAGGAAGTTATTGCTGTGAAGGTGGTGTAGGCGGTGCAGCTACAGGCGTTGGGGATCTTAATAATCCTACAAAAAAAGCAGCTAATGTAAATAAGTCTGTAGCCGCAAACTTTAACCAATTGGTTAAATTAATTACGCATGAATGTGGGCACAATTTCGGGGGAAGCCATTCTCCAAATGGTGGCCCGCCACCTGGCCATGTAATGAATGCTTCAGGCACCAATACTGGATTAATATGGCATGATATGGATCCTCATGATAATGTTTCATCAATAAGAAACCTTCTATTGAATCCAGCAAATGAAAATCTCGTCTGTGGATCAGGAGAAAATTATATTTATGTAAATGATGATGCTACCGGAGCAAATGATGGAAGTTCTTGGGAAGATGCATTTACAGATTTACAAGATGCTATCGTATTGGATGCTGATTGTAATAGTCCAACAAAAATACTTGTTGCAGAAGGTACTTATCATCCAAGTACGACAAGTTCTAGTGCTGTATATAATCTAAAAGATTGTATAGAAATATATGGTGGTTTTCCGGAGCCAACAAATATTGCACCATGGTGGAACGATAGAGATCCTGAATTATACCCAACTTTAATTTCTGGTGAAATTGGTGATCCTAATTCCACCAGCGATAATTCTAAACATTTGTTCCGCGCTGAATACCTTGTTGATGTGAGTATAGTAATAGATGGTTTTCAGATGAAAGGCAGCACAAAGAATAGTATTATCACTTTGTCACAAACATCGTATAATCTTAATCTAAGCATAAGGAATTGCACTTTTGAAGACTTAGTGAGTTCCGCAAACGGCTCAGCAATTTATGCATCATATACTTCTGGAGTAGTAGGTGTTTTGAATATTGAAAATTGCACGTTCCTAAATAATAGCTCTTTAAACTACGGTGGGGCCGTTTATTTAAAAGGAGTAAGTGGAACTACATTATTAGATGTTAATATTACAAAGTCCATTTTCCAAAATAACTTTACTACCACTAGCGGAGGTGCAATTTATGCACTTGCAACGAATGGCGCTACGTTTGACTTAGATATTGAAGATTGCGAATTTGACTCCAATGGAGAACTTAACGGCAGTGTAACTACTTCAGGAGGGGCAATATATACTCATTCTTTATCAAATTCTCAGCATACTTTAAATATGCGCAGGACTATACTTAAAAACAATACAGCCACATTTGGAGGTGCTATAAGAAGCAGATGTTCAACCAGTTTTTATGGAAACATATATAACTCAATTTTCTCTGAAAACATAGCAACATCAAAAGGAAGTGATCTCTATCATAATCCATATTATGTAAATAGTGTTGGCATTTACAATCTCTACAACGTCACCTCATATAATTCAAGTTCCGCACATTCCTTCTATACTGAGGATGCTAATAGAGTTGGAGATAAACAATTAAATTTTTACAACTCGATTGTTTCGGGTGGAACAATCCGCATAGACGATAAGTCTACTGCAATCATAGAGAATACATTTATCACTGAAGAAACTTGCCCTAATAACAGTACATGTACAAACATAATTTATAACCAAGACCCGCTATTTAAGCAGTTACCAGATCCAAGCAATAATTTAGAAGGAGATTTCAATTTACAGCCTGGCTCTCCAGCACTAGACAAAAGTTTTGAAGGTTTAGATACTGATTTTAATAATGAACTAAGACCTGCTGGAGGTGCCTTTGACTGGGGTGCAATTGAAACTCAGGAAACTCCTTTTGTAGTATATGTAAATGATGATGTTAGCTCTACAATAATGGATGGAAAGTCTTGGGAAACAGCCTTTCCTACTTTGAACGAAGCTTTGAGCTTTTCAATAAAACATCATGAAGGTAGAAAAGAGATTAGAATGGCAGAAGGAATTTACTATCCAGGTACTAGCCCATCAAATTTCTTTGATATAAATGAAGATGTAACTATACTTGGAGGATTCCCAGATCCTAATAATAACAATCCAAGTTTGATTCACAGGAATCCAGATCTCTATAGCACAGTGCTTTCTGGTGAGATAGGTGACCCTAACTCTACTACAGATAATTCAGCAAACTTGATCCGCTATGATTACGTAATTAATAAAAGTGTCGTCCTAGATGGACTCCAATTTAGAAGTAGCACACAAAGGAGTGTATTGATTTTGTCTCAAACGGTATATGATATGGATATAACGATTAGAAATTGTTCTTTTGAAGATCTAGCGAGTTCAAACAGCGGTGCAGCTATATTCGCATCGTACACTTCAGGTGTACAGGGTAAGGTAATAATTGAAAATTGTAGATTCCTAAACAACAGCGCAGCAACGCATGGTGGTGCTATTTATTTAAAATCTGCAGGAGCTAGTGGAATTCTAGATGTTGACATTAAAAACTGTACATTCCAGAATAACTATGCTTTCACAAACGGAGGTGCTATTTACACCACAGCGTCACTCGGTACTTCCTTTGATCTTAATATTGAAGATAGTGATTTTGATTCTAATGGAGAGTTGAACGGTGTTGTTACTGCATCAGGTGGTGCAATTTATACCTATTCCGTATCAAATTCGATCCATACATTAAACATTGAGAGAACCATATTAAAAAACAATAAAGCTAAAAATGGAGGTGCAATAAGAAGTAGATCTACTACTAGTATTTATGGAAATATTTACAACTCTATTTTCTCTGAAAACACTGCAACTGTAAATGGAAATGACTTATATCTAAATCCCTACAATTTAAATGCGATTGGTATTTTCAACTTATACAATGTGACTTCATACAATTCAAATTCTGGACATGCATTTTATGTTTTAGATGGAAATAAAGATGGCGACAAGCAATTGAATTTTTACAACTCTATCATTTGGGGTGGAACTATTCTCATAGACGGTAAAACCACTTCCATCATAGACAATTCCATTATCACAGAAAGTACTTGCCCTGATTTCAGTACATGCACAAGTGTAATTTATAATCAAGATCCATTATTTACACAGGCTCCAGATGTTGCAAACGCAGTAGAAGGAGATTTTACCCTACAAGCCGCTTCTCCAGCATTGGATGCTACTTCTAGTGGTGAAAGTATAGATTTCTTTGGAACATCTAGAGCACAATTTTCCAATTTTGATATTGGGGCAGTTGAGAATAGAGATCTCGCGAGTGACCCTATCGCAGATACAGATGGGGATGGTATACCTGACGAAGATGACAATTGTCCGAATATAGCTGGAATTGACTCCTTTGATGGATGCTTAGATACAGATGGAGATGGCATAGCAGATCCTTATGATTGTGCACCAAATGACCCACTTGCATTTGCATTAGACAACTGTAATGAATGTGGTGGAAATAATATAGCCTGCTCTGATGCTGATTTAGATGGATATACATTTGATGTAGATCCAGATGATAATGATCCTTGTGTGCCTGATACTACACATCATTATTGTGTAGATTTAGATAATGATGGTATAACAGGATCTAACGATCCAGATGACCTAGACCCATGTACTCCTGATGACACGAATGGGTATTGCGTAGACGCTGATGGCGATGGTATAGTTGCCGCTAATGACCCAGATGATAATGACCCTTGTAATCCTGACCCATATGCTGTCCCAGAAGGGGATTGTGATGGGGATGGATACACAAATGGAGAGGAGGAGAATAGTGGAACGGATCCTATGGACCCTACAGACACACCAGATATTTGTCAAGGATTTCCACTTAGTTTCGAAGATTTTGAAGCATATCCTTACGATTGGTATGCAGAAGAAATTATTGATTCTGATTTATTAGGAAACAAAGCAGCGTATATCAATGCTTTAGAAAGCCCAAGTCCATATTTGCAATCAACTATTTATAATTTAACTGAATCAGAATCTGTACATGTAACTTTCAAAGTTTATTTGGAAAATTATGTGACGGATTGGGAAACTGCATTCGATCTGGAGATAACTCATGATTTTGGGGTAACATGGCACAATGTGGGAACTATGTATTATGAACCGACCATATATGATAATGGGATCGTTTATAATGTTTCATTTAGTTATCCTGAAAATAATCAAACAGCGAATTTTACAATAACTGATTACTTTAGGTTCAATGCTCTCAATTCTAGTTCAGGGAGTTTCAGTGTTATTGATGATATAACTATAACAATGACTTGCTTACCAGAGAATATAACTGATAATCCAGAAGAGTCAGAAATGAGATCTAGTTCAAACGAAACTACTTCAGTATCAGAATTAGAACTCGCACCTAATCCTGCTGTTAATGAAATCAGACTTACCGGAGCAAAAGATATAGCAAAGGTTCAGGTGATTGATCTTACAGGAAGCCAGATTATGAATACTGAATATGAAGATCAAGATAATGCAAGAACGATTGACGTACAATCGTATAAATCAGGTACTTACTTTGTGCGCGTACAATATGCGGATGCAAGTATGGACGTAGCCCGTTTTATAGTGATCAAATAAATGCAATCAACAACAAAAAAAGGGGAACATCACTGTTCCCCTTTTTTTATTTCTTCTATCTCAATGACATCAAATAAGCAAAAATGAAAATTGCGGGTCTTTCAAAATTGCCTTTGTGAAACTTTTTTCAAAGTATCTCTTCAGTCCAGTACGCTTTTGTGGATTCATAATATAAATATGATTTTCCGGAGTTTCCTTATCATACTTTTTTAAACTTTTTACTGGGTCTTCAGTTTGTATAATTCTTACATTTCCTTTTTTACCAGAGGGAGTATCTTTACAAAGATGCAGATACTCTACCTGACCAGGCTCCAAGAGATTTAGAAAATACTTACTCTTTTTATCTAATGCTTTTAGCTCAGGTTTATCTAGACACCAAACAAACTTAGTCTCTGCATATTTTATTTTCTTGTTCTTTGGCAGCACAAGAATGGGGACATCTATTTTTGCAAATACCTTCTGTGTATTTCTCCCATTCAACATGAGCTCCAAAGAGTCTTTACTCCCAGGTAAGAGGATAACCAAATCATACTGGTACCTATTTACCTGTTCTTTCAATTTCTTGACATAATCTCCTATCTCCAGATAAGAATTCACCAATGTTTTTTTGTTAGACAGCTCTTTGATAACTATCTCTAATTTCCTTTCACAGTTAGCAAGGAAATCAATTTTTTTCTCGTGTTCTCTTTGGACTACCCTGGCCATTGTATTAGGTACATGGCCTCCTTTGACCATTGGTTTTTCGTATACATGAAACAAATCAACAAACATCGCTGATTTATTAAAGGAGTTGTAAACAGATAAAACTCTTCTGGATAGTCTTTTAAGAGACTTGTCTGTATCTATAGATAATAAAATTCTCATGGCAGAAAGTTACAATAGAATTTTGTGAAAATTGGATGATTTAGGAACATTCTTAAGATCAAGCTATATTGACACTGTCCGCTAGTTTACAAAGACAATAAATTGAAATTTTCATATATATCTCCTACTAATATGTAAGCTTTTGAGTGCTAAAGTCTTCTATACTAAGAGTTAAATTTCATAAATAAATCTTAAAAAAACTATAAGAAAACATGGGGGTATACCCTTATCAGAGTGTCTTATATGTGTAATGAGAATTAATCCTGTAAAGACGAAAGGTCAAGACAGGTTCTAAAATAAACTGAAAGAAGCATAGCTTCATAAAAATATAAGGGTGTTTTTTAGTAAGAGGTTTTTGTCTTGACCGATGAAAGCCTTTTTTTTATGCCCATAACTCTCGACCTCAATTGAATTTTCTTCTGGTTTCCTCAATTAAATTCCTTTTCATTCAAATTAGTTGGGTCTTAATGTCAGCGTCTTTAATGCCTGTCATTTCAAATACCTGATGGTCTTTATATACTTGTCTAATCAAAAAGGTTTTTCCCACCCTATTCACTATTACGCGGAATCTATACATATTTGTGAGATTCCGCGTAATATTAAGCTATAAGCAAATGAAATAATTAGGCATGCAGAATTCTCAGAAAAAGCATAAAAACCAACAGAATCTTCCTGCGTGAGAATCTTCCTGCGTAAGGGATTGTAAGGATCTGTGAGTCACCAGCTCGCTGGGGACCGTAACGCATGTGGAGTCCTGAAAAGCCCGACCTGAAATTCAGGACATGTCCTGAATTTCATCCTGAGTGTAACGAAGGGCCTGGGGCACGCCCGAAAGGGAATTAAGAATGTAGAACTAAATATGAAAAAAAAGACGGAGGGATGAACTTAGAATTACGTATTTCTAATTTGAATAGATTACGATCTTAGCAATAAATTCTTCCATAGCTTTCTGCACACTTGCCACATCTTTTGACACTGCTCCACAGGCAATAATGTGATTTTCTACAGTCGAGAATTCTACAAATTGTTTCATATCAGAAGGGGTGGAAACAGTTTTAAACATATTTCGCATTTCTTCCACAGAAACGATCATATCCTGGTTTTCTTCTGACTCATAATAACAGCCAATGAAAAGGCTTTGCTCAATTTTCCCGTACACTTCTTCTGTCATGGTATTCGCTAAAAGATACTCTAAGGCGATGAGTGCATCAATATGATATTTCTTAGACCAGTAGGCTGCCAAAGTTTCTGTGTAATCTATCTCTCTGTATTCACTTCCCAAAATACCTTTCATGATTTGCTTACCCCATGGGCCATCAATGAGAGTAGTTCTAGGGTCGTAAATCTTAAAATTAGGTGAGAGAAAGATCAAAGACTCAATTTCTGGATCTTCAGACGCTAGATAAGTTGCATATGTTGCACCAGTTGAACAGCCCATTACGATGAGTTTTTTTCCTAATACTTTTGCCTCTGCAATTGCTTCCTTTGCTGAATCTAGGTATTGACTAGGGTCTACATTTTTCAACGCATCAATATCATCAATACCATGACCAAAAATGCGTGCATAGTAAAGATTCATCTTGAACTTTTTCGCAATATTTTCTGGGACAGGACTTGCTTCAAAATGTGTAGCTGTAAATCCTGGAAGATACAGGAGCACATACTCTGTCTGCACTGCGGGAGTGTCATACCAAATTATGCGTGCTTCGTTATCAGGCTTAAGTTTAGATGTAGCAAGTTCTCTCTCGGTAATATGCTGCTCTATGTTCGTAATGTCACTCTCTGAAGTCGTGGGAAGCGCACTCAACTCCTTAAACTGAGGTCGTGGACCTAATGCAAATGCCAAAAAGACTAAGCCAAAAACAATTAATATACCCTTCCCTATCCGTCTCACCAATGCGCTTTACAGTCCAAGCACTTCTGCTCCTTGTTCAAAAATAACATCTACTGGAATTCCAGCCTTTGCTAAGCGATCAAGGTCTCCCTTTAAACCTGAATTAATCACTCCTTTCTCTTTGACAAGTTGTGCAACGCCGTTATAATTCCCATCGCCTTGAAGAGTAAGTATTTTTTTCGTCAGCGCATTCATTGCTAATTCAAAGTTTTCAAAATTAATGGTGTATTTCCCTGTATCAGGGTTTCTTGTAAAGGCGCCCATTTCATCAAAGAAATTAAATCGGATCATATTTGCTTTTCCATGTGCTGAGGACGCTCCAAAACGAACAGATCTAAAGATGCTGGTCATAAATGTCACGATATAACTATTTAAATCTCCTTCCAAATGGCCTTGCTCGTGTAATTGCTTGATCATAAAAAGTCCTAGCATGTCAGCTTTCCCCTCTTCTAAAGCGGAAGCATGCTCTTTCAATGCTTTTCTCACCGTTCCTTTTCCGTCTATCGTATTTTTAATTCCTAAACCATGTGCTACCTCATGAAACATTGTATTAGAGAAAAATGCGTCGAAATTTATGAGATCCCTTTGCGAAGGATCTATCAACATATCTGCGATAGGCACTAAGATCTTATCAAATTTTGCTTTCATCGCATTCTTTAATTGTAATCTTCTCGTTCCTTTTTTCAATTGGACCTCTTCATCATTGGGGAGATTAATTGCTATTGTTTTGCTCCCTGCATTGCAATCCCCTGCGTAGTAGACTACATCGTAGGCGTTTAATTCTGTATCTCTTCCTGGTTTTTCAGCCTTGTATGCTGCTGGTACGGGAAGATCCTTTTGCAGTTGTGGTAGAAACTCAGCATACTTAGCTAGACGTTTTGACCACTCCATATCTTTTAGAAGCACATAGCACTCATGGGCTGCTTTGTAACCGTACAACTGATCTTCATACGTTTCTATGGGACCTACGACGACATCAATGTTATTATCTTTCATGTCTAACCAAGCCATATCACTTGCCTGGTAATCATCCGTCAACATTGCTTGAGATCTTAATTTCAGATAGTTCTTCAATCCTGCATTCTCTGTAAGTTCACTTGCTTCTTCTAACAATACACTTGCTTTTTTAATATCCTGAGCAAACAATTGAAAATAAGGTACTGCTACTAAATCTTTATTGCCCATCCTGCGAATGAATGTATATAGATCAGTTTTTTTCTCTAGCCCTGACTTTTCAAATTCCTCTTTAGTCATATCCTGTGGGTAGTAGTTAGCTCCTTTAGGCTTTTCCCCAACTCCATCAATAAAAGGGGCATTTCCATTCAATCTGTCCCATGGACCATAATTTATCTGAGCAAAGGTCTTTAAACGCGGATCAGTAATTTTATCTAATAGCTCTTCCTTTTCCCCATAAGATTCATACCAAAAAAGCTTGTCCATGATCTTACCTACCTCAATAAGTTTTGAAATCATTTTCTTTTCATCAGCTGTATAAGAGGAAAGGTCAGCTTGAAGAGTGAAAGGTGTGTATTTATTTAAGAGTGAGTCAACTCCATCTTTGGGACTAGAGCTCCAATCGTAGCTACTGACAAGCGAGTTAGATTTTGCAGAATTAGGTTCCTGCATCTTATTTGTGTCTTGGTCTTTACATCCTAGCCACATAATAAGTCCAATAAATATCAATATCCGTTGCATGCGTGTTATGTTTGTAGCAATATACAAAAGCTCTATGGGAAAAAAGACATTGGTAATAGGTGCTTCTGAAAATACGGAGCGATATGCTGCTCAGGCCATTAGAATGCTTAAGGACTACGACCATGAGGTGGTGGCCTTAGGTAGGAAAGCTGGAATAATCCATGAGGTGTCTATTCAAACACTAGCTCATACATTTGAGAATGTAGACACGGTAAGTCTGTATATCAATCCCAAGATTCAAATCGCCTACTACGAATACGTTATTGCACTAAACCCAGAACGTGTGATTTTCAACCCCGGAACTGAAAACGCAAAATTTGCCCAAATTTTGAAAGAAAAAAATATACAATCAGAAAATGCATGCACTTTGGTTCTTCTAAGAACTGACCAATATTAATTTGGCATTTTCAAAGAATAAAGCTCTCACATATAGGTTTTTTTTGTTTGCGCAACAGAAAAGATTATGTATCTTGATTTTCCTGAGTTAGGTTAGTGTCATTTGCTGTATTTGAACACATTACGAATAAAATTATATGTTACTATTTTAAATAGTTAATGTCTATATATATGTACAGCTTAATACACAAAAAATCAATACTCAAATGTTAAAGAAATCAACTCTACTATTTCTCCTCTTTTTATTTATTCTCTGGATCATATTTGCGGCCTTCATTTGTAAGCGATACCTCTGTGGTGTTGGTGGCACAAGTGACGCTATTGGTGCAGTGGATCAGGTAAAAGAAAAAGTATCTACCTTAGGTCTAGGTGCTTGGAATGTGCGTGATGGAGCCGCATTCAGTAATTCTTGTAATCAACATTTTGGATTCTTAAGGTCAAGTGCTAAGTATCTAAGCCCACTGCTTGGAAATTCAGCAAGTTGCGTGAATGAAACTGTTGATTATCTAAAATCAAACAAGGACAGATCATTAAAGATCACTGGTTATTATGAGGGTCAGGAAACAAACCCAAGCGGTTTATTTTCAAATTTAGGCTTAGCTAGGGCAAACAATGTGAAAGCTTATTTGGCCGGACTGGGCATCCCAGCTTCTCAGATGGACATAGAGGGAAAGCTTCTAAGTAACAACTGGTGGAGGGCTGATACGCTTGCAAAAGGAATTGATTTTAGTTTTGCAGGTTTAAGCAATTCTAACGATCGTATTTCAGCGATTAAAAGCAGACTTCTAGGAAAACCACTTACTCTTTATTTTGGAGTGAATCAAGATGATGTCAACTTAACAGCTTCCCAAAGAACGGATATGGCTGACATTATGTATTACTTAGATAATGTATCAACAAGTAAACTTGATATTGATGGGCACACTGATAATGTAGGAAATAGAGCATACAATGTAAATCTTTCTAAACAGAGAGCAGATTTTGTAAGAGACTATCTCAGTACGAATGGAAATATTGCTAATGCAAAGATGAACACCCAAGGGAATGGACCAGACAAACCTATTGCTGATAATTCAACGGGCGAAGGGAAGGCGAAGAACAGAAGGGTTGAAGTCATCTTGCGTTAATTTCAAATTTTACATCACTTTTTAAAATTATATATTATGTGTTTTTGGTTACCACTTTTATTACTCGGATTGACAGGACTTCTTGGATGGTGGCTTGGATGGCTATGGAGAAGATTGGGATTTGCCAAGATTGAAGGCGAACGCGATGATTACAACAAGCGCTATATGAGCCTTAAGTCCGATTATGATGGCTATCAAACTAAGTACGTTAGTTTAGATAAAAACTATGCATCATTAAAATCAGATCATTCTAACTTGAATACTTCACTAAGCGACTGGAAGAACAAGTATAATACAAAAGATAAGGCTTATAAAGACTTAGAAACAAATTATAACGACGCTCTTACTTGGAAATCCAAGTATGAGGGTA